>JBFFIU010000060.1:0-14296 GCA_041556275.1 Anaerolineales bacterium
AAGCGATATCAACCATCCGGGAGACTCGTAAACCACAAGCTCTTATTCTAAATACCTATCGTTTTGGGCCCCATTCAAAGGGTGACGATACACGACCAGAAGAGGCGCTCACAAAGTTACGCGAAACACGAGATCCATTATTGTTACAAGCAGAACGCCTGAATGAGAGAAAAAAAGAGCAAATTGAGAAAGAAGTGAACCTCGAAGTCTCTCAAGCATTTCAACAGGCTTTGTCGGAACCGGAACCATCGGGTTTTCGCTCCGATTGACTTATAAATTAAAGTTTGAATACTCCATCACTTTCTTATCGTGCCTACCACTTTAGAATCTCTAAATCGAGCTTTACACACAGCATTGAATTCCGATGAACGTGTATTCGTCATTGGAGAAGATATTCTTGATCCATATGGCGGAGCTTTTAAGGTCACCCAAGGTTTATCTACCGCTTTCCCAGAACGCACCATAACCACTCCGGTATCCGAAGCAGGTATTATCGGCATTGCCACAGGTATGGCTCTGCGAGGATTACGCCCAGTAATTGAGATCATGTTCGGTGATTTCCTGACGCTTGGAGCAGATCAGGTGATCAACCACCTGACAAAATTCCGCTATATGTACAACGATCGGGTAAGTGTGCCGCTTGTGATACGTACTCCAATGGGCGGTCGCAGGGGGTATGGTCCTACACATAGCCAGACGCTTGAAAAGATTTTCATTGGTTCTCCAGGTTTACGCGTCCTGGCTCCCAGCACTCTAATTGATCCCGGCGAATTATTGATCAAGGCAATATTAACAGATGATGATCCGGTTCTATTTATCGAAAACAAGATCATGTACTCTCGAATGGTTCAGAATAAAGATGAGTGGGACGATTTCAAGATCACTTCCATAGTTCGAGAATCTAAATCGATAACCAAAGAAGAGAAAAAAACGGATTTAGAATTATTGACAGACGATTATGCACCTGCAATCCACCTGTCAATACGTGACGCTCCCGCTCCTTCTGCAACAATAGCAACGTATGGGCACATGGCTGACCTCTGTCGGATGGCAGTTTTGGAACTTGCCTACGAACACGAGATCTTCGTGGATATAATTGTGTTCACCCAGCTCTCCCCGTTCTGGATAAATCCAATTCTGGATTCTGTGAATTTAACCAATAAATTAATCGTAGTAGAAGAAGGTACAAAAACACTGGGATGGGGTGCAGAAATCATCGCCCGTACAATAGAAATTATGGGTCCGGAATTGCGATCAGCTGCACGAATAGCCGCAAAAGACCTTCCGATCCCGGCCTCAATTCCTTTAGAGGAGATGGTTCTCCCTGGTGTCGACGACATCATTGGATCGATTAAAAAGATGGTATAAATAATGGCTTTGATAAAACTGACTGCGACGAACTAATCTATGGAATCATCTGCCATTCCAATTCAAATTCCATTATTAAATCCTAATGAACCAGAGGCGAAGGTAGTCTCACTCCAGGTCGAGGAAGGTCAACTCGTTGAGCAAGGTGAAGTGCTCTGCACATTGGAAACCACAAAATCAACCGCTGAGGTTCTGGCGGAGGTGAAGGGCTATGTCATTAGCCTGCAATTTAGTGAGGGGCAAAACGCTCCTGCGGGTGCCCGGCTGTGCTATTTAGCCGATTCAAAGGACTGGGAACCCATTGGAAGTCAAGCTACAACCCCAGAGCAACCTGACAAATCATCTGCCCATGCCAACCAAGAAGAGATTCCAGCAGGTTTACGCATCTCAAAACCTGCCTTGAAGCTGGCTCGTTTGCATGAACTTGACTTAAATCAATTACCCATTGGTCCATTAGTGACTGAAAGCATGGTCAGGGAAAATATAGATCGGCGAATTCAAAAAGATGCTGACGAAGCTGAATTCGACCCAACCGCTCTTATCATTTATGGCGGCGGAGGTCACGGTAAGTCATTGATCGATCTTGTTCGATCATTAAACACGTATGAAATCCGGGGGATTATCGATGATGGCAAGATGGTGAATGAGCGAATTATGGATGTTGCTGTATTAGGAGGTGCCAATATTCTGCCGGATTTATATAATCGTGGAATCCGGAAGGCAGTTAATGCTGTCGGCGGCATCGGTGATATCTCCAGTCGCATAAAGGTATTTCAACATCTTGTCAATAACGGCTTCGAGTTCCCTGTGATGATCCATACCTCAGCAGTTGTTGAACCGACTGCGGAACTTTCCCCCGGAGTTCAAATCTTCCCGCTTGCATATATAGGGAGTGATGTGCGCGTCGGATTTGGAGCGATCATAAACACCGGTGCTGTAGTCTCCCACGATTGCACGCTGCAAGATTACGCCAACATCTCCCCAGGTGCGCTATTGGCTGGTGGTGTAAAGATCGGTAAAGGTTCCTTGATAGGCATGGGAGTGACAATAAATCTTGGGGTGACAATCGGGGATAACTCTCGCATTGGGAATGGCGCAACCATCAAGGGGGATGTTCCAGAGAACAGTATTATCAAGGCTGGATCAACCTGGCCAGACTAAGAAGTAAATTTCCCAAGCAAAATACTCGGAGTATTGATTGAATAAAAATCCACACATTCCAATGTCCTCCCCGGACATCACAGACGCTGAACGTCAAGCAGTTGCGGCAGTACTGCAGACTCCTAACCTCTCCATGGGAAGCCGCATCAACGCTTTTGAATCTGCCTTTCAGGACTATACAGGTTGCGAACACGCCATCGGTGTAACCTCTGGTACGACCGGTTTACACCTATGTGTGCGTGCAGCCGGAATCGCCCCAGGTGATCTGGTGATCACCACTCCATTTTCCTTTGTTGCATCTACTAACGTGATCCTTTTCGAGCACGCCGTACCCATCTTCGTCGATATTGACCCCCACACTGGAAATATCGATCCGCACCTTGTTGAACAGGCAGTTCAGGATCTTTCACATAAGGGAAATGAGGGCAAGAAGTGGTTGCCACGTGAAGGGAGCGAACAAGTCTCTCAAATCAAAGCGATACTACCCGTTGATGTTTTTGGGCAACCGGCAGACTTGGATCCTATCCAATCTGTGGCGAATGCTTACGGATTAAAAATCATCGAAGATTCATGTGAAGCGTTGGGAGCCGAATACAAGGGTCGAAAGGCTGGAACAATTGGTGATTACGGAGTTTACGCATTTTACCCAAACAAGCAAATAACCACCGGAGAAGGCGGGGTAATTGTTACAAATGATGACCAGGACGCAGAATTAATGAGGGCTTTGCGAAATCAAGGTCGTGCGCCAGGAGATACCTGGCTGCAGCATACTCACTTGGGATATAACTACCGGCTAGATGAAATGAGCGCGGCGCTGGGTACAGTACAGCTTTCGCGCCTGGATGAATTGATCGAGAAGAGAGAACGGGTGGCAAGCTGGTATTCCCAAAAATTGAGGAATATACCCGGAATTGAAGTACCGGGATTAGCACCAAACACGACGCGAATGAGCTGGTTCGTGTATGTTATCCGATTCGAGAAGGGGATTAATAGAGATCTGGTTGCCAAGAAATTAGGTGAAAAAGGAATCCCTGCTCGACCATACTTTCTGCCGATTCACTTGCAGCCATACATGGTTTCTCGATTCGGCTACCAAGTTGGAGATTTTCCTATCACTGAAGACCTTGGGCGGAGAAGTCTGGCGATACCATTTTCCGGAGTAATGACTGAAGAACAGGTCGATTACGTCTGCCAGACGTTAAGTGAAATGATTAATAAATTGTAAGATATCCTGCCTAGTCCTCACTTACAACGGAAAAACATTAGAATATCGTCGAGCAAATTTATAACTATCATTGCAATTCGATAGGGATTCATGTCATCGGAGAAACTATCTTCATGAATACTACAATGTGGCGAAAAGCCCTACAGGTTATCCCCAGGATCAGCAAAGAAGAATGGCAAGAGTTGGACATTATTTCCAAGTGGCTGATCTCAACTCGTGCAGCTGTATTGATCATGACTTTCATCTCTGCCGCGATTGCCGGTATCCTGGCAATGCAAGATGGCATGTTCGATTTTGGCAGATGGTTTTTACTTGCCATCGGTTTGATAATGGCTCACGCGACCAATAACTTACTTAACGATTACACCGACTATTCCAGAGGCGTGGATCAAGATAATTACTATCGCTCACAATACGGTCCACAACCTTTGGTACACGGCTTGATGACCAAACGTGAGCTGCTCACCTATGCCGCGCTGACCGGAGCCATCGCACTTTCGGCGGGGCTTGCTCTGATACTGTTGCAAGGTGGACTGACATTGATATTGCTGGCACTTGGAGCGTTCTTTGTTCTGTTCTATACCTGGCCGTTAAAGTACATAGGCCTGGGTGAGGTTGCAGTACTAATTGTCTGGGGTCCCTTAATGATAGGTGGCGGCTATTATGTCATTACTGGTATCTGGGACTGGAATGTGCTCATCGCCAGCTTACCTTATGCACTCGGAGTTACTGGGGTGATCTTTGGAAAGCACATTGATAAGTATCAAATGGATAAAGATCAAGGGATCCACACCCTACCGGTGATAATGGGTGAAAAATTATCGCGGTATACAGCCTTGGGGATGCTTTTCTTGCAATACGTCCTAGTGCTATATCTCGTAATCATTGGTTTCTTCACCCCGGTTTTATTGATAGTATTCTTCTCAATTCCCATCTTGATACAGATAATCCCCATGTTTCAAAATCCCAAACCTGAAGAGAAACCGGCTGATTACCCCGATGTATGGCCGAACTACTTCGTGGCCGGTGCATTCGTGCACAACAGGCGATTCGGGTTACTTTATTTGTTAGGCTTGATTTTCAATACGATTATAATTTTCCTCTTGAGAACCTTCTCCTAACCCCTAATCAATAAAGATAATTAAAAACAAATAAAAAAACGGGATCAGAAGTCCAATAATCTCCTGATCCCGTTATTTCTTTATGCTTAGAGAAAATCAATCGGGAGGAAATACAACATCTTCTTTACCCGCCAATTTATTCTGGATACGGTCAACAACAATATCCAGGTGATGAGAGTTATGCACGAAATCTAATGGGCTTTCCCTGCCTAATTCGCCAGTATGAATGGTGAGTACTGGGCAAATATCGAATGCAGCCATCCAATCATCATAAAACGATTCAAGCAAAGATAAATACTCGGCTGTAATCCCACTTTCGATATCTCTTCCCCTCCTGCGGATGCGATCAACAAGCACCGTTACAGGCGCTTTAAGATAAATCAACAGATTCGGGGGAGGCAGGGTTGATACAAGCAATTCGAAGACTCTGCGGTAAGCCAGGTAATCTCGTTCACTTAAGTTTCCGAGATGGTGCAGCGCGCGAGCGAATATATAGGCATCCTCGTAAATGCTTCTATCAAGGATCGCCGATCGAGGTGAATGCGCCATACTTAAATACTGGTCTGCCCTGTGTCCTAAAAAAAATATCTGCAAATGAAAGGACCAGGTACGCATATCTGAATAGAAATCAGGTAAATATGGATTATCTGAAACAGATTCAAATGCTGTCTCCCAATCCAAACGAGTGCCCAATCTCTCGGTCAGCGATGTTTTCCCTGCACCGATATTCCCTGCAACAACGATTAAACGTTTAGCCATAATATCTCAAAAAAGGATGTCTTAACATTCACTATACGCACAAGCGTAGCATTTTCGGCAACCTTCCTCGTAAACCACAGCAGCCTGACCACACTCAGGACATAAATCCCCGATATGGAGACTGGTCTGATCAGAAGTTATGTCCGCGAAATTGAAGTGACCATTCCCATCTTCATCCAATTCTACTTCTATACTTGATGAACCCTCCAGATATTCTTCAATTGCCTGCGCGACTCCATCCGGTAATGATCTCACTCGATTGGGTCCGAAACCTAATGGTCGCCCGCCCCCGATTCCTGACAGCTGACGCCAAACCTCTCCCAGGCGTTCGCGGGGAGAGATTGGTGAAACCATTCGCAGTACGTATGATATCAGCCGGCCGATAGCCTCAGAAACAGCGGCTGTCTCAGAACCCGCCTTAGCGGTATTAACAAATACCTCAAATGGCTGTCCGCCACCATTTTCGTTGATAGTTACAAAAGTCTTACCCAAAGGCGTATCCACTGAGATAGTATTACCTGGCAACCTGCGTGGACGAGGTTTTTTAGCTTCGTGCCATAGGTTCATCTGGGCAGGGATTTTCCCATCGAGCTGCTCTTGGTGATCCTGTTTGCTCTTAGCCACAGCGTGCGTTTCCAATACTACTTTCTTACGGGAACCAGTAACGTAGACGGTGATACCCTTGCAGCCTAATTCCCAAGCCAGCAAATACGCTGTAGCAATGTCGTCCTCTGATGCAGTGCTTGGGAAATTAATTGTTTTCGAAAGACTGTTATCGACAAAAGCCTGCATAGCTGCCTGCATACGAACATGTTCCTCGGCACTGATGTCCTGCGAAACAACAAACGCCTTGCGGATATCCTCAGGCACAAGCTCGATCCCCTGGCAGGTGCCTTTCTCCAGAACCTGGGCATAAATTGAGGCCCTGACATCTTCTTCAATGCCAGCAGCAACTAGCGCATCTTCGAATAAAGGACTGGTGTATTGAAGCTGTAAATCCTGGCCGTTATCATTGACATGGCGGATGTATGCCAGGGCAAAAACCGGCTCACATCCGTATCCTTCGCATCCAGCAACTGTGGCTATCGTCCCTGTGGGTGCAATAGTCGTTTGAGCTGCATTGCGGATACCATATCGACGAATCCCTTCAACAACCTCGTTCCAATCTATTTGTGGGCGATCCCAGTCATATTTATATGCAACTAATGGCTTTGGTGGCTGCCAACTCATTTGATCCGGATCGTATATCGATCCTTTAATCTCCTCAAATGGTCCTCGTTCCCGGGCGAGATCAATACTGGTCATCATGGAATGGAAGCGTACAAATTCCATAATCTGAGCGGCAAATTCTTGTCCCTCTGGCGAACCATAACGAACCCCAACATGGTACATCAAGTCTGCCAGACCCATAATACCGAGACCAATCCTTCGGACACGATGAGCCGCGTCTTGCAGTTGTGGAACGGCAGGGACATATGAATTCACCTGGACAACATCCTCCAGAAATCTGGTCGAAAGAGCAACGCTTTCACTTAATCCATCCCAATCCACTGATTTGTGCGGTCCAAAATGTTGAGCAAGATTAATAGAGCCAAGACAGCAATTTTCATAGGGACCCAACCATTGCTCCCCACATGGATTAGTAGCTTCCAACATGTAAAGATGAGGCACTGGATTCGCCCGGTTTGCTGCATCGATAAAGAGAACGCCTGGTTCCCCATTGTGATGCGCCTGTTGGACTATTTTGTCGAACAGATCACGCGCTCTTATTTTCTTCTGGACTTTGATCGGAACACCAGCTTTTTGTGCCTGTTCCAACGTGCCGCTAAACTCTTTATACTTTTTATTGGAGACATCAGAAAATTTTAGCTCCCAATCAAGATCATTTTGAACCGCCTTCATGAAATCATCTGTGATTCCAACGGAAATATTGAAATTGGTGATCGCGTTTTCGTCTGTTTTACAAGTAATGAATTCTTCGATATCTGGATGGTCTACACGCAATACACCCATATTCGCCCCACGACGAGTCCCCCCTTGGGCGATCTCACCGAAGGCCTGGTCGTAAACCCGTAAAAATCCTATCGGACCAGTAGCTTGCCCAGCGGAGGATTTCACTAGTGTGCCGATCGGTCGCAGCCTGGAAAAAGAGAAACCATTACCACCCCCCGTTTGTTGGATAAGCGCGGCATCACGTAATGTTTGGAATATACCTGCAGAATCTCTTCCCATGTCATCAGAGACGGGAAGCACAAAGCAAGCAGCTAATTGTCCTAATGGAGTGCCAGCCCCAGTGAAAGTGGGTGAGTTTGGGAAAAATCGCTTGCTAGACAGAAGCTCATAGAAGTCCCTGGCAACCGACTCGACATCATCACCCCACATGGATTCCGGTTTCGCGACATGGTAAGCAACACGCCAGAAGGTTTCTTCCGCCGTCTCTAATAGACCTCCATTCTCGTCTCGCCGAATGTATCTACGGGTGAACACCTCGAATGCGTTATCCGATAAATCGATCTTCTTTAGGTTTTTTGGTAGTGGTGGAGTTGGCAGCAATCCCTGTTTTTCGATCTTTTCTTTTCCCTCGCGCAACATGAAATCTCCTTTTGATTATCTACCGATTCAATACCGGTAAAGTTATATATTTCGGCACGCAGATTTCGTGCCCAATAAGCATTAGGCTTCAAGCAAATGATCGATCTCATCCCGTATGGATAACAAATCATCCAATCCGAGATAAACAATGGCATACCGGATATATGCGACCTGGTCTAGTTCTTTTAACCCGGCGATGACCATATCCCCCACTACCCGTGAAGAGACTTCTGCACGACCCATAGCCTGTAGAGCCGACTCAATTTCTCCTACCAAACGCTCCATCTCTGCTGCCGAGACGGGTCTTTTTGCACAGGATATTCGGATTCCGCTCAAAAGTTTATCACGATCGAAGTCTTCTCGTGTCCCATCTTGTTTTACAAGCAGAGGAGTAGCAAGTATTGCCTTTTCATAGGTACTAAATCGCTGACTGCAATTCTTGCATTCCCGTCTGCGGCGAATGCCACCACGAGCATCGTGAGAAGTATCAACTACGCGAGAATTTTCTCCTTGACAGTAAGGACAACGCATAAGATTCCCAAAAACAAGCACATTTTATACCACCACATATGGCGGTATATTACAAACCACCCCTACATGTGGTGTTAAATGGGCTGATATTCTACCATACCTGCGATCAAAATGCAAAGAATTCGAGGCAGGTCATACCTTAAAATATTTGAGGCGAATTCCTACAATCTTCTTCCCAGGGGAAGGCAATCCTGGGAAGAAGATCAGGCACATTTAGTGTGAACGATTTCTCAAGAAGGTTGGAATGTCCAAATCCTCTGTATTGAAGGTGCGTGGTTGGAACTCATCGGGTTTGCTGGGCGAAACGACAACTTCACTATTCTCGAGAATCCGCTTGGGAGTTTCATCACGCTGTGAGGCTGCCTTTTCCATGATTCGACGTGGCATCCCAGTACGCTCAAACCCAGTGGCGATGACGGTTATCCGTAATTCATCACCCATTTGAGGATCGATCACCGCGCCAAAGATCAGATTCACATCAGGATGGGCGGTCTCTTTAATGATCGCTGCGGCCTGATTAACCTCAAACAGAGTCAAATCTGGACCACCAGTGACATTGAATAAAATACCTCGCGCGCCGTCGATGGTGATATCCAATAATTCGCTGGAGATGGCTTTTTCCGCTGCTTCACGGGCTCGTTCTTCGCCCTTGGAATTTCCTACAGCCATCAATGCTGCACCGCCTTCGGACATAATGGTGCGTACATCCGCAAAATCAAGGTTGATCAATCCCGGGACTGTAATCAGCTCTGAGATCCCTTGCACACCCTGACGCAAAACATCATCTGCGGTCTTGAAAGCATCATGCAGATTTGATCTTTTGTCGACAATTTGTAAGAGACGATCATTAGGAATGACAATTAAGGTATCGGCCTGTTCTTTTAATTGGGAGATGCCGCCTTCAGCTGCTTGAATACGGCGAGCACCTTCAAATGAAAAGGGTCGCGTAACCACACCGATTGTCAGTGCGCCAACCTCTCTCGATATCTGAGCCACGATAGGACAAGCACCTGTACCTGTTCCACCGCCCATGCCTCCAGTGATGAAAACCATGTCGGCGCCTTTAAGGACATCGTACATTTCTTCAGCAGACTCTTCAGCTGCTCTTTGTCCTGTATCAGGGTTGCCTCCTGAACCCAGACCGCGGGTCAATTTATCCCCAATCCGCACTCGCATGGGAGCTTTTGAAAGCATCAGCGCCTGAGCATCAGTATTGATGGCGATAAATTCGACACCTTGTAATCCTTCTTCGATCATTCTATCTACAGCATTACATCCACCTCCACCAATACCAACAACCTTAATGTTGGCAAAGGACTCGACCTGATTGGGTGGGTTTACCATTGTGTTCATAAGTTCTTCCTCCTTCGGAAAATGTGAATGGTGATTGCTAATATTACTTCTTTACCGATAATGTCTGGCTATACTTCTGCCACACAAGTGAGAATAAATTCTATGGAAATAATCGACGAATTAAGCTTTTTACATAATTCCAATCGTAACCTCCTCCTTTTGAACTTTTGGTTGGTTGTGAAACTTCCCCTCCGATCGCGGTCATCAACATCGACCAGCGCAATAAGCCTACACTCGTAGAAAAAGCAGGTGAGTATAATTTATCTGTCATGCCAACCAGATTTTCTGGTTGAGCAATCCTGACAGGTAAACCTAAAACCTGGGAAGCAATAGTACGAATACCCGGTATCGCACTTGATCCACCAGTGAGAACTAATCCAGCCGGAAGCAATCCATCATATCCAGAACGCTTAATCTCCTGTAGTACAAGACTAAAGATTTCCTCCACTCGAGCTTCGATAATAAGCGCTAACTCTTTGCGGCGAATCTGTAATGGCATATCTTCGCCGAATGGACGCACATGAAACTCTTCATCCTCACCAACTTCAGCCTCAACAGCATACCCATGCTGTATTTTTATTTCTTCCGCCTGTGGGGTTGGCAACCTAAGTCCATGTGCGATATCAGAAGTTATGTGGTCGCCACCCACTCCCAAAATCATCGTGTGCCAGACATCTCCTTCGATGAATATCGCCATATCAGTCGTTCCGCCACCAACATCACATACTACAACTCCCATTTCACGTTCTGTTTCGGAGAGAACAACTTCTGCAGATGCCAGTGGATTCAAAACGAATTGACTCACTTCAGAACCTGCTTCGTAAACACAATTCCTTAAGTTCTCAACAGCAGATGCTGCAACCGTGATGATATGTGTTTCGACTTCTAATCGGTATCCATGCATACCCAGCGGCATGCGAATTCCCGGTTGACCATCAACAGTAAATCCGCGTTGGATAACATGAATAATTTCGCGATTATGTGGAATGGCGACTGCGCGAGCCGCCTCCATAGAGCGGATCACATCATTTTCGTCTATGGTGCGCCCTGAAACTCCAACTACACCACGGCTATTCACCGAGGATACCTGTGAGCCAGCAAGACTGACTAAAGCCGAGGTGATCTCGAGACCAGATGTTCGTTCCGCTTTCTCGATCGATCTTGAGACTGCCTGGGTCACTGCCCGAACATCAACCGGAACGCCTTTGCGCATACCATGTGATGGTTCTATCCCAACCCCAAGAATTCGAAGTAAGCCATCCTCTTCTACGCGTCCGACGAGAGTGCAAATCTTCGTAGTGCCAATGTCAATTCCTACTATTATTGGTTCTTCCATTTGTTTACCGCTCCAGGCGATAATAAGGTGCGTGGACATGCTCCACGTTGATTAATGCGGGTCGTATGCCTGCCTTCTTCAATCGTTTGAAGATTTTATTATATACACGCAATTTCATGTCGATATCTTCATCGTCATGGCCAAAATAGACTTGCCAGCCACGCGGATCTTGCCATCCGAGTCCGTATTGAGCATCGTAAACGATAGGAACACCCTCAGGTACATCTTCATGGATGGTTAAAATTGCATTGACTAATTTAATAGGAAGTGATAGATCTTTGCTTTCTTCATTCTCCAATGACTCGCTGTTTGGAGGTGACAGAGACAACAAATCTGCCCCCAGCACAGCTACTTCAGGTCCACCTTCACCATCGGGCAGAAATGCCGATCCATCAGCATCAACCCAGAATGTTTGCCCTTCTTGTTGCCAGGCGAGCACAGGTCGGCGTTCAATCACTTTGATCATAACTTCGTTAGGTACATTGGTTTCAACGGATACCTCTGCCAATTGTGGGAAGGCCTCTCTCAAGTCTCGTTCAATATCAGATGGATTAACCAAAATAATCGATTTCCCAATCACGTCAGCGACGGCATTTATCTCTTGATTGGTCAATCGTGCTAATCCTGAAACTTCAAGCCCCGAAATAGTGAATAAAGGTGAGTTCCACGCAGTATAAATCAAAAAGCCCAAAATCAATACAAGTAATCCTGAGAGCAATCGCCAGCCAACAGCAATAGTCGGCAGCGAAGGCAATCGCATTTCTGCCCCTCTGCCATCTAGGGCGATATCATATCGCCGGCGGACTTTTTTCCTCTTCGAGCGGGTGCGTGAAGCTGTGGCAGCAAACTCACCGCGCACCAATATCGGAGGATAAATGGATTTTGCAGCGCCCTTAAATTTGCGCGATGAAGATGTTGAACTCTTCCGCGATCGACGATTGCGCCGATCACGAAGGAGGTCTGCTCGGGTAGGCTTTTTCTCAGCCATCTTTAACTCATCATCCTTGATATCGCCATTGTGTTTGATCGCGATCTGCTCTGCGTTCAAGAGCCAATTCAATCAATCGATCTATCAAACTTTCAAAAGATAAACCGCTCGCTTCCCATAATTTCGGGTACATGCTGATTTTTGTGAATCCAGGTATTGTGTTGACTTCATTGAGAAACACCTGACCAGTAGCTTTATCCAGTAGAAAATCAACTCTAGCCATGCCGGCACAATCAATTGCACGATATGCTTGTACCGCTATCTCCCGGATTTGCTGTGAAATTTCAAAAGGAATGGGGGCCGGGATGAGTAGCTCTGAGTGCTCGTCAAAATACTTTGCTTCATAGGAGTAAAAATCGGCGGAAGGTACAATTTCACCAGGTACAGAACTTATTGGTTCATCATTACCTAACACACTGACTTCAATCTCCCTGGCCTCAACCCCTTTTTGAACGAGTATACGCCGGTCATATCTGGCAGCATCCATCAAACCCTCCATCAAATCGGATCGATTCATGCACTTTGTGATCCCAACCGACGAGCCAAGATTAGCGGGTTTCGTAAAAATTGGGTAAGAAGCCATCGCTTCAGCCTGCTCGATCACATCTTCAAGTGAACCTTCCACCTCACTGCGCAGCACAACCATCGTATCAACTTGGGGAATGTTATTTGCCCGCATAACGTCCCGGAAGACACCCTTATCCATGCCCAGAGATGAACCTAGTACTCCAGCACCAACATATGCGATCTCAGCAAGTTCAAACAATCCCTGTACGGTTCCATCCTCTCCAAAAGTGCCATGCAAGATTGGAAAAACAACGTCAATGTCTGCTAAAAGTTCTATAACTTCATACTGATCTGATTTGCGAATCGAATATAGCCCTCTGCGGGATGGATCTGCAAATAATGCTGAAGATGCAAAACCATTTAAGGATCCATTCCCGGCAAACACATCCAGTATATTCTCGCCAACAAACCATGCACCTTCATGTGTGATACCTATTTGGATTACTTCATATTTATCAGCCTTCATCGCTGACAGAATTGAACGCGCGGAGAGTAGTGAGATCTCATGCTCTCCAGAACGACCACCAAACAAAACTGCCACACGCAATTTTTGGCTGCTCATTGGTTAGGTATCTCCCAGGAACCGAGCAATTGAATCTCCAATTCAAGGTTTATCCCGAATTTATTTGCTACCACTCCTCTAGCTAATTTGATCAACTCCCAGACCTCATTCGCTGTCGCGTCTCCGTAATTGATAAAGAAATTCCCGTGCAAGGAGCTTATTGCTGCATTACCAACGCGCGTCCCTTTCAAACCAGCCTCATCAATCAATCTACCAGCATTATCATCAGGAGGATTCTTGAACATTGATCCCATACTGGCACCTGGTGGTTGGGTCTTCCGTCGATATGCAACCAGTTCATCTAATCGAGTCTCAACAGCTTCTTTGGTGCTGCGTTCGAGACGAAGCAAAGCAGCCAATATTAGATCTTCCGGTTGTTCGATACCAGGCTGCACCTTTTGACCTTGCTGAGGAAATCCTTCAAGTCTGGATTCCTTCTTCAATAAACTGGAGCGATAAGCGAACTCAAATCGCTCTTGGGTCCATTCCTGACGCTGGATCAACATCCTGGGTAAATTCCCATTCTTAGATCTGCTATCCACCCACTCTCGATGCAAGATTTCTGCCACGATTAAATTGCCTGCCATGTCACCGCCGTGAGCACCAGCGTTTCCAAAGACAGCTCCACCAATGGTCCCTGGGATGCCCGCTGCCCATTCTAAGCCCGCCAAACCCATCTCTGCTGCCTGTCGAGCAACGACACCGAAATTGGTTCCGGATGCAGCCCAGACTG
>JBFFIU010000061.1:0-14176 GCA_041556275.1 Anaerolineales bacterium
AAATCCGGTTATTTTTCTTGAACATAAACTTTTATACGGAGGTAAAGGTGGGCGCAAGGAAAAGACTTCGATCGATCCGATCATGGAAGTGCCCACAGATTCCTACGAGGTACCTTTAGGAACTCTCAAGGAGGTGCGAGAGGGGCAGGATGTCACCATACTCGCCAATATGATGATGGTATACAGAGCGCTTGCAGCTGCTGAATCACTGGCTGACGCAGGCATTAGTGCCCAAGTGATCGACATGCGCTGCCTGCAACCCCTTGATTTGGATCTACTTAGTAAAGCGGTGAAGAAGACGAATCGCGTATTAATCGTTGAAGAGGATAACCTCACCGCTGGTTGGGGGGCGGAGATCGCAGCCCGGTTGGGTGATGAAGTATTTTATTATCTTGATGCGCCAATAAAACGGCTTGCCGCACCAGATACACCCGTCCCTACTGCTGCAACGTTAGAAGAGGAATACTTGCCCACTACTGAAAAAATCGTCGAGGCAGTACATGGACTATTAGAAGGTGGGTAGAGAATTTATTTTTGATTTGTACTTGGTCTTTGTCTGGATTTCATGTCGCGGAAGGAATAAGGATTCATGTGGCGCGAAGCCGCCACATAATCTTTCTTGAACTAAGCCAAGCGCAGATAAAAACAATAACAAAATATTTGACTATTTGGAATTTAAGGTAGATTCCCCAACAGAGATTTCAATAGATCCAGATGGTGGATGAAACAATTGTAATCTTCCCGACTGATTGCTGCGTTTGACAGGGTGGTAATCATCTTCCAATAGCCAGAATATGGGCGAAATGCAGGGATCTTTAGCCTCTTGTGCGAAACGCTGCAGAGGCGCAAGGATGGTTTCCCTGTGCCTGGGCGATGGGTAGGGCAGCATCCCCAAAAACACAGCTTAGGGAGGGGCGCGTCGGTTGGGGCGCAGGATTTGATGCAGTTGCATGGTTCGACCACAAATAGGGCATTGAATGAGCTCCTCAGGTGCTGGCTTCAGAGCCTGGACATCGGTTTGTTGATCTCGATGACCGTGACTAGAAAACGGTAGCAGATTGTTCAAATATTGGTGGAGAGAAGCCAGCTGTAGGCGTTTTCCGGGGCTGAAAAAACCATAATAGCGCACCTTGACGAAACCTTTGGGTAAGACATGCTGCAGAAAACGGCGGATGAACTCTTCGGCTGACAATGTGCAACGTCTGGTTTTTCCAGTATCGGTGTCTTTGTAGCGGAAAGTCACCTTGCCATCAACCAGTTTCAGGATGCGGTTGTTGCTGATCGCCACTCGGAAGATGTAAGGGGCTAGATACTTCAAGGCACCCTCACCATTGCCGACCGGTTGACAGTGTACGACCCAGTCCTGCTTCCAGACGGATACAGGCACGTCGGCAAAGCAGGAGTGCTTGCACAAGGCATCTCGGAATTTGGCCCGCACGAGCTTGCTCAGTGCTTTCACCGGTACCAGAAACTTCTTCCGGGAGGGCAACCATGTTCGTCCATCTTCCGCCAGGCCACCCGCGGGAACCAGGTAATGCACATGGGGATGGTAGGCCAGGTTGCGGCCCCAGGTATGCAGGACGCCGATCATGCCGATTTGCCCTCCGACAAAGCGGGGGTCTTGGGAGAGTTGTTGCGTGGCTTCTGCGGAAGTGCGAAAGAGCAAGTGGTAGATGAGCTGCGGATGGCCGCGGGCCACGATCCTGAGACCATCAGGCAAGGTGAATGTGAGCAAGAAGTGAGCAACGGGCAAGCGCATTTCTTGCTGTTTCTCCAGCCACTGTTGAGTGCGTTGATGTTGGCATTTGGGACAATGTCGGTTGCGACAGGAATGATAACGATATTGCATTTCGTCACACTCCGGACAGTGATAGACATGCCCACCTAAGGCCTCGGTGCGACATCGTTCAATGGCGCGCATGGCCTGCCAATGTCTTGGGGGCATGCGGGTGCGATATTTCTCTTGATACTGCGGCCCGTGGCGGTGAAAAATCTCCGCCAGTTCTACACCCACAGGTCTTCCATCACTTGATTGATGGTCTGAACAGCTGGATTTTCAACTTCCTGAGTCAGATGGGTGTAGACAGCCGTGGTCTGAATCGAAACATGACCCAGATAGACCTGAATGACACGCAGATTGACCCCGGACTGGAGCAAATGCGTAGCGTAGGAATGTCGCAGCGAACGCACGGTAGCCTGTTTCTGAATACCGCTCTCTTGCAGCGCAGCCCGAAAGGCTCTTTGTACACTTCGTCCATTTAGCGGGGCAGTTGCTGTAGCCGGATCCTTCCCCCCTCGAACGGGAGTTGGAAACAGCCACACCGGATGCCGGTGTGTGACCCAGTACTGGCGCAGCATCTCCAGCACCCGTCCGGGTAAAGGCACATAGCGATCTTTGCGTCCTTTGCCACGGTGTATGTGCACCACCATCCGGTCACTGTCAATATCAGTCAATTGTAAATGCACCCCCTCCTGCAAGCGCAACCCACAGGCATATATTGTGGTCAAACAAGCTCGATAGCGTGGGCTCCTTAGACAACCCAGTAATTGACGCACCTCACTCACACTGAATACAACAGGAAGCTTCTTTTCTCGCTCTGGTCTTACTAAATCCAGTATGCCCCAGTCCCGTTGAAGCGTGTACTGATAGAAGAACTTGATCCCGCACAACACCACTGTGTAGGTGTTTGGAGCTACCTGTTTGACATTCTTGAGATGGAGAAAGTACTCACGGATTTCCTTTTCGGTGATCTGGTCCGGTGATTTCCCCCAGTACTCCGCCAACTGCCGAACTGCTCGCACATAGTTCCCCTGGGTGCTCGGGGCCATACCTCGAAGTTGCATATCCTCGATCATCCTTCGCCTTAACACAGTCATGGCTATACCTCCTATTGGTTTGAAACGATCCTCTATAGGAAATATAGCCTTGATCGAGGGGGTCAGATATGTTAGTTATGCTCTCGCGTGGGAAATCACCCCCTGCGCGAAGCGCTTAGTTCAAGAAATCTTGTACGACACTCCCTACATATTCATCATAAGTAACACCGTTGCATTATTACATAAATGTAGGAACATTTAGATCTTGGATTTGAAAAATTATCACTGGTACGTTATGTTAAACAACTTCGCCCCGGTCTGGATCAGTTACTCCCAATTCCGGGGTGAAGATCTATACTTTGTAAGTTTTTAGCAATCCGTTTCGATGTTCGCGTGAGTTGCTAGATCAATACCGGGAGTTACTAGAAAACCACCATGATGATCAAAGAAAAACGTATCTATCGCATTGAGTTTTAGCAAATAGCCGTCGTATATCTCACCAACTGTGAGACCATCAGCATGGGAACTTTCATTCAACCAATGAAAGTGACTGTAGCCAGGTTCATTTGGCAAATCTGCATCCTCAACACACCAGGTGGGATGCTGGCCCATTTCATGTCCTAAATACTTGGCTTGCATTGGTACACCCTTAAGCAACCAGCCAACAGTGCAATCGTCCTGAATTTCTGGACAGTTCCCATGAGTAGCAATAGGAACGCTATCCTCGGTCAAATCGCCAGTGAATTTTATATAAAAGAACCCCTCAAATTTTCCTTGACCCGTCAACTTTCCTTGCTGGTGGGTATCAATATGATTCTCAAACAGGAAATCAAAAGGAGGTGCGTGGTCGCGCCAGGGATAACTTGTTCCTGCCAGCGCTGTGGTGGTTCCCAAAAGCGAAATAGCAATTACTACAAATAACAATATACTTTTTTTCATTTCAAACTCCTTATCTAGGCGCCCTTTGGGCGAGTTACTCTAGTCTTCCGTTGTGAATGATGATCTGTTCCTCTTTATAGTTTTTTTACACATAAAAGGGCCAATGTGTTGCTATTGTACTTTCTATATTACTCGAGAAAAATAAACCAGGTCAATACGTCATTTGGCGGGGTTACCTCATCATTGAGAATGGTTTGCGAACCGCTAGTACAAAAATTCTTGCACCGGTTTGGAAAGGTGCGATTTCTTGCTAAGGTAAAGATTTCAAATACTCAAACAGATCCGCCAGATCTTCATCACCCATTTGCCAGCGCGGCATATCTTTGCTGAGATCAATCCCATTCGGATGTTTGCCTTCCACAACTGCCAGTCGGAAGGCAGCCAAATCGTATTCATTATGTTCATCGGTGTGATCATCATCCCTATGCTCCTCTGTGCCTGCATCACCATTTAGGGCAGGATAACGAATATCCGGAGCGTCCATCACCTCCATGTGCATGGTGTGGATGCCCCCGCGTCCATCCGAACCATGGCATGATGCGCAGGCAAGATTATTCCCCATGCCCCTCATCATGCCCCCAAAGTTTTGGCCGCCTGAATAGCGAATTCGTTGGCCGCGCTCGTTGATGGCGGTGAAGTAAATCTGCTCACCATTGGAGGTGAAATTGCTGTCAAAAAACCAGCCGCGTCCCTGGTCGAACATTGGGTTTGAAGGCACGATATCTCTTCGGACGACAAAACATCCAGAGAGCAGCAATCCCCCTACAATTATGAAAATAACTTTCTTCATGGTGTTTCCTTTTTTACGATATTGGCCGTGAACTCCACCATCGCTTCTGGTTGATCTGGATCATTGGAGGTGATAAAGATTTGTCTTGTGATTTGTCCTGTCAACTCTGGACCGTGCGCGCCAGAATCGAAGGTGATATGAAGGTTTGCAGACCCACCTGCGGGAATCGTCATCGGCTCTAGAGTGGCTGTTGTACAACCGCAAGTCGTGCTAACGGATTTTGCCACTATCGGTTGATTACCTTCATTGCTTACCACAATGTCATGGCTGAGAATCTCTCCATTAACAACATCACCAAAATCCAAGTGGGTGGTTTTCAGATTTATATCTGGCTGACCTCCCGCACAGGCAGTCACTAGTAGGGTTGCCAAAACCAATGTAATAAGTGTTCCTTTTAGCATATATCATTTTCTCCATAATCTGGATGTGATTTCATATTCACTACTTCCTTATTCCTTCAATTCATTCAAAGTTTAACTGGTTAAAATATATCACTATTGATTCAATAATTCCGACGAGCAATGATCAGTTTGAAAATATCACCCATACCTATGTCTTCTTCGCATTCGATGAACAACCCCGCTGCGCGAACATTTTCAACTGTCCGGCGGTTGATATTGGCCCCGGTCACACGAACCATTACCGGATTGAGAATATTCATTATTTCACCAAGCACTGGTTTAGCAGAGCGCACATGCTCCATAAGGAGGATTTGACCATCAGGCTTGAGGACTCGACCCAGTTCTCGCAATCCCAGGACTGGATCAGAAACTGAGCAAAATACAAATGTGGCCACAATGGTGTCAAAGGATGCATCTGGGAATTCGAGATTTTGCGCATCTCCAATGAGTAATCGTACATCGCGGTTCAATATAGCTGCACGTTTATGAGCCCGCTCCAACATCCCAGGGGTGAGGTCTATGCCGGTTACATTTACCCCAGCGGGGTAAAAGGCAAGATTTTTTCCAGTGCCAACCCCAACTTCTAACACCTCTGGACCACTCACAAGCGACCACAAGTGTTCACGCCAGGATATGTATCTGCGCTCTGAAAAGATCTCCATAGTATCGTAAACTTTTGAAATGCGTTGGTATCTGTCTCGGGTGCGTTTGGCTTCGTGATTTTCAACCTGCTCGACCATCTAAGTTTCCACCACTTCAATAATCGTGCCTCCTGGCAGCGATACAGAAACATCACCGGGATCATAGGGTACAAAAGGATGTGACCAGCGGAATACCCATTTGGCATCCTCAGGTCGTGCGTTCACACAACCTCGGGACATGGGAACACCGAAATTGTTGTGCCAGAAGGTGGAGTGAATTGCCACACCACTCCCAACGAAAAGAGTTGTCCATCCTATGGCGGGCAGATCCCAACCTCCACCAGTTGTGCCACCGCTCATGTGCAGGGAATACAACTTGCGCCAAATTGGGTGGCTCCCGAGTGGGGTCTCCCACACATCCACTTGATTTCCCTGTGCGTCAAATTTTGCCCCAGAGGATATGCGTGCAAAATAAACCTCGGTAGTGCCCTCGTGGCAAGACAGGGTTTGGTTGGATACATCAACCAGAATACGTTTACCCTCCACTTCTGGGCTGATGGGTGTCAGCTCATCTGGGGAAATTGGACGGAATCCTTCTGCCATAGCCCAGAAGACATCACCATAAGTACCATAAGGCTCGGATACCCGGTACCAAACTTGTTCTTGATTATCAGTTTTTATGCCGTCAATCCAAACGATCTGGCTGTAATACAAGCGGGGAGATGGGCCATGCTCCAGCCGGTATTCTAACCAGGGAGATCTGGCTGGCGGATTATCCAATATCAGGTCTACATAGGGAACACTCACTTCGACCCACATCCCATTTCCCAGGCTGGTCTCAGGCAGTGCTCTTACCGGATCATTTAACTGATTTTGGATTGGCTGAATGTGAGGAGACCAAATGTAACCTTCAGGTGTCTCAACCCAATTTTGATTGAATCTGAAAGGTTGTCTGCCGGCGGTTTCGCGCAGCCAGGTAACAACACTATCCTCATAAAGAACACCAACACTTTTACTCTCTTCATCAGGTTGAATCTTGACATCCACCTTGCCCACCGCTACTCTACCTAAGCGTTGTGCTTGTGGAAATTCAAGTAGGTTAAACCACTGATTCCAAGAGCGCATCTCAAGAGCTGCAAATCCAGAGGCAGACATCTTTAGGAAGTCACGCCTTGAAAGCGATTCTCTTTGAATTTGAGACATCTGTTTTATTCTTCCACCTGTAAATTGCCAAATGTCTAGTTCTTTTGGAGAGAATAGCGCTTGAGATTACTCCAGCGTAAACCAAGTAAAATGGCGACAAAATAAAGAACGTAGGCGATTACTTCGCTCAGTGAAGGATTACCATTGTATCCAAACAGTGCTTTTAGCAGTAAACCTAAAGTAGAGTTCTCATCCAGAAAGAAATTTATGTCCCAAATGAATTCGATGATAGAAGGTATCCAACCCAGTTCATTGAATTGGTGAACACTATGGGCGACCAAGCCGGCTGCGAACAGGATTAATAGGGCGCCAGTTACTAAAAAGAATCTTCTCAAATCCAACTTGACTGTTGTTGCAAATATAGACCAGCCCAATAAAACTGCAGTCCCCAATCCAAGTACTGCCCTGATTAAAGTTTCTTGAGCAGAAGAGGTCATTGAGGCCCCTGTCAGGAAGAGTGCCAATTCAATCCCTTCTCGCAACACAGCTACAAACGCTAAATTTACAAAGCATATTTCCCACTATGCAGTGCTGCCCTGCGAACGTCTATTTCAATCTCATTTCTCAGACTGCGAGCGTGATTGTGCATCCAGAAGATCATCCAGGTGAGGATACCGGCTGCGAATAACATCGTAAATCCCTCGAAAATCCTTTCATTGTCACCATCCAAGGAAGCTCCAAACCTATTAAGTGCCAGCGCGATGATGAAGCAGATCAGAATTGTACTAATAGTTCCTCTCCGCACAGTAGGACTAAGGTTAGTACGGTTTATTTTGCGCAATCCGCCGAGCAGAATTCCGATCAATAGAGCTGCTTCTATTCCTTCGCGTAATGACAGCAAGTAACTGGATGCCATGTTTCCTCCACTTGAAACTAAAACTTCATATTCAAGGATAGGGCTCTGCCAATAATTCTTCAATTTTTTGATCCAGCTCGGGGGGAATCAAAGGGCCTATTTTGAGACCTCGCAGTTCACCGTTTTTGGCGACGTAAAATGTTTCCGGCACGCCTTGGATTCTATATGCTTGTGAAATTTTGGTTCTCAGGTCTGGACCATTGAAGTAGGTGATGTCAAATTCCTCGATATAGGCCAAGGCTTCCGTCTCTATGTCCAGGTAATCTACGCCGATAAACACCACTCCCCGGTCCTGGTAATTTCGCCAGGTTTGCTCAAGATAGGCTGCCTCCTCACGGCAAGGAGGACACCAGGATGCCCAAAAGTTGATCACCACCACTTGACCGCGCAACTCGCTTAGTGTGAGCGTCTCTCCACTGAAACTCGTGAGAGAAAAATCTGGAGCCATTCCAGTCTGTACTTGTCCAGCTTGGGTTATTCTCAATCCCCAGGCCAGTAAACCTAGAAGCGCCAGGATGAGACCAAAAGAAAGCACCTTCCAAAAAACTCTCCAAGAAGTCTCTTGTGAGGCTGGTTCAACAAGTACATCTTCGGAAGTGTCAATGGAACTCATTTTCGCACACCCATGCTAATACCGCACCGCAGCTTGAGCCCAGATTTCAACTTCGGGATTCTTAGGATCGTTGTTTTCGATGATGATGCCGCGCCGTACAGTCTGACCGCGCACATCATGAAAACCAGTATCCAGCCGCATGGTGACCACACTAACCTTGCCTGGAGGGATAACAGTGGCCGTAAAATCAGCAGTGGTACAGCCACAGGTGGTGTAGGCGCGATTAATCGTCAAGGGGGCATCGCCGAGGTTTGTGATCGCGAAGTCATGCACGACCACGTCCACTGGTCCGATGCTGCCAAAATTGTAGAAATCTTCCGATAAGGCTATCTTTGGTTGGGGTCCATCTTTGGGCAAAAATGGGATGGATGCCAGGCTGGGTGACTCCATTTCGTGAATCGCAGTCAAAGGTTGGTCGTAAATCACATCCGCGGAACTGTATTCAAAACCAGCTTTTGCTGAACTGCGACTGGCAAGCAGGTACCAGGCTGTGGCAATCAATCCCACTCCTATTGCCACTATCAGAATGGCAGGTATGGATCTTTGTTGCTTACGACGTTTTTGCGAACGCTCACGAAGAGCCTGGCGAGAGACTTGCGATTGTTTGGCCATGGTTTACTCCTTACTACCCAGGAATGAGAAAGTCCAAAGATAATCAGTCAATGCCCACGATTGTTCTTCAGTAAATATCTGGCCCCAGGATGGCATACCGGTTCCCATGCCGCCGCGTAATATTTTGCCCTGCAGTAAAGCCGGACTGGCGCCATACATTTGTCCAGGGTCGCTAAAATCCGGTGGAAGAACTATTTCTACCTCCATAGAATCAAGCTGGGGCGCAACGGAGGGCTTGGAGGCAAATACCCCATTGCCCCTGCCATCTGAGCCATGACAGGCAGCGCAGTTCTGGGTAAAAAGTTCCTGACCTTCGCTAAGGGCTTGTTTTGTAGTGGTGTTTGACCAGAGCGCCGCCACCAGGTCCCACACTTCAGCATCATCCAAATCTACGCTGATCGGCTCAGTGCGAAGAGCTTCCCAGACCTGGTAGGGGGTTTGGGATTGGTAATATTCCCGGGATAAGTAACGGGCTGGCAGTTCAAAACCCAAGTCTTGACCACGTTGTACAGAAGGCAGCCTTTCAAGTTTTAAATCTGGTAGTTCGTGAGGGGCATCAATGTCGATCCCCAGGTCAAGGTAAAGTGGTGGCGAGGCATCATCTTTGATAAGATTCGGAGAATCTGACTCAACCGTGATGGTGCCGCGCATCCGCCAGTGATTGGCACCACACCACCGAGTGCAATAGAACGTGAATGTACCGGCTTGGTCAAAATTAAGCGTGATATCCGTTGGCTTTCCAGGTAGGATATCAATTGCCTTAAAGTCGCTTTGCCCGATGGCGAAGCCGTGCACAACATCATCTGAGATGAGCCGCAGGTGAAGTGGCTCATTTACTTTAGCATTTATATTGGTAGGAAGCCAACCACCTCTCTCTGGCATAGCAGCATGAATTTCAACCACACCAACATTTTGTGCCCAGCGAGTGGCAAAGACAAGGATCGAGGCTCCAAATACTAATATTAGTGCAGCAATTCGAGCTAGGTTTTCCATTTTCATCCAACGAATAACCACAATAAACTGACAGCGATGAGCGTGCAAAACGCGACAATTGGCATAGCCTGGCGGGGGGCTTTCATTTCCTTGGCGACTTCTTGGCTCTTCCTGGTTGTCCAAAAGAGCCCTACAGTGAGTACGATAGTTTGAAGGACTGGGATGTACTGGCTAAGATAGGGGGTCCAAACAACACTTGAAGTTCCGAATAGATCCCATCCCCACCCAAAGGGATCAGAAAGCACTGGCAGCAAATATGAGCCGTTGGTGAAGACGAACGACAAACTAAAGGCGATCCAGGCAGTCAAACTAAGTGGCACCAGCACACTGGAATAAGCGTTGAAGATATGTCGTTTATTTTGGTTGGAGGGACCTAGCTTGTGGGCTACTCTCGTCACCAGGTAGAATAATCCAGGTAGTGCTGCCCAGATAATAACGAGCAGACCTACTGCATAACCCCACCAGGGTAGCGACCCGATCTGGTAGGCAGCCTCTTTCAACCCGCTCCACGGACCCAGCATTACCGCAGAATATACGATCGCGCTGCCCAACATGATGTAGGCTTTGAAACTCGAATCGAGAGATTGTCTATTCAGAGTTGACAAGGTATCCCCTGAAGTGCGCAAATTGATCAGGATATTGTCATATTCACAGGTTCGCAAACATTCCATGCACAATCCACAGTTAGTATTCGCTGTCAAACCTCCTGGATAAACATCCCACGGGCAGCCGTAACCATTTTCATTACCTCGATAACATGATTTTTCTTTGTGGGTGGCACAAATTGATGAATTGGTGACTCGCAGTTCCAATGGCGCTTGTTGGGAATAGATGCCGATAAACCCTCCAACTGGGCAGAGGTACCTGCAGAAAACTCTGCGCTCGTAAAGCAAGCTGGTGACAATGGCAACAAGAATGAGTGCCAACAGCACCCAGGCAGTAATAACAGGGCGAGTAAGGATTATCACGCTGAAAAGTGCCAGGAAAGAAAATGCCCCATTTTGTAGCCAGATATTGCGCAGCCTCTTCGGGAATCGTCTACCTTCCTTCAACGAGTTTCCTTTTTGGGATGGACCGAGCACAGCTCTGTTTTGCAGCCACTCTCCAGGCATCGGGATTGGACAGATGCTGCACCAGCCGCGTCCGAAGAATGGGACAGCAACGAGTATCAGCGCAGCCCACCAAGCGATCCACACTGCGACGATACTGATGTTTCGGTTCCCAACGGGTGTTCCGAGGAACCCCGCCAGAATGGCGATTAAGAACCCCCCAAGGAGGGCAGACCGGATGATTAATTGGGGCCAACGGCTCTTAACCCAGAAATTGAAACCAGGAAGGATATTCAAAGGTATGCGCATCATCGGTGAAATCTCCACATCCCCGCCATGGCCACCAGTATGGCAAATCCAGCGCCTCGCCATAATAGTGGATTAGGACCGACTTGAAGTTTTCCGATCATGAATGGGTGCAGGTCCCCGCAGGTGACTGAACAACGGAAGCGAAAACTTCCGGCCCGGTCAGCAGTGAAAGTTAGTTCATTGATTTGACCTGGATCGGTGCTGATCTCCAGGTCGTACCCATCCAGGTGGAGGCCGTGCACCACATCACGAGAGGTCAGTTCGATCGTAACCAAATCACCCTGATTTACTTTGATTTCCGCCGGGGTAAAGGCGAAAGATCTCGAGTCGACTTGGAATATGTGGTGTGTTGGATCATTCTTGGGAACAGGCAATGGTGTAAAGGCAACTAACATTCCAGCAAGAAGAAATATGCTAATGAATATGTATTTGGAAGGACGCATATATTCATCCAGTCCTTATGTTTTGCTGGTCCTGCTCATTGCATATTGGACGGACCGAAACGGCTGTATGTCTGGTCAACGTAAGCGCGGATTTCTTCGATAGATTTTCCCTCATCGAGCATTCGCATGGCATCCTGGGTTATGTCAACACAAATTGAGCAGCCCAAGGCATGATCATCATAATTCAGGCTACCATCTCCGCTTTCATCGGTAACATAGCAGGAATAGTTGGAGGTATGTCCCATCCCGCCACAACCACAATAACAGGGCAGTTGGCTCAGTAATTGCGGGTTGGCAACCGCGAATTGATAGGCTTGTTTTACTGTTGCAGGTGCATCCTGAACTTCTATCGGCATCCCTGCTAGGGGAGCCATCTCATAACTGAATCCATGCTTTTCAGTTGAGCTTGGAGAACTACAACCAGTGATTAAAACGCTTAAAACGATAACCACTAAAGGAAATGAAATTAAGACATTTTTGCGCAAGATAATTAACTCTCCATCTTGTTCAATTTTGTACAAATCATATGTGATCAACTTGATTTTGAAATCCGCCAGATAGCTGCAGGTGGTATGCGCAATTTTGCTTATGTAAAGTGTCACTTCATAACACGAGAGATGTCATCCGAGAAACAAGAAGAAGCGTAATCAGATTATTTAGGCGCGAATAAGCAAGAATGCCTATCTCCCTATGCGACAAATGGCGCTTGGAATAGATTGATGCTCAAGATATACTGCAA
Organism: Anaerolineales bacterium; assembly: GCA_041556275.1. GTDB lineage: Bacteria > Chloroflexota > Anaerolineae > Anaerolineales > UBA4823 > PFL25. Next base: position 12,406 of record JBFFIU010000061.1, read on the forward strand.
AAGTCAGCGATGAATTGTCTTGAAATAGATGATTTTTTACATATTGAGAGAAATTACAGATGAGCAAGATTAATGCTTTAGCACGTAAATCTGTATCGTATCTGATGCTTTTCCTGGCTGGCTTGATTGGGGGTGGTGGACTGCTGATTTTCATGTTGTTCCTGTTCAGCGGCTCATTTAATCTAGTGGAACTTGGCTTGAGCGAAAACCAGGCTCTGTTATTTGATATTTTTCTCTGCCTGTTGTTTTTCGGTCAGCACAGCATCATGGCTCGAAAACCGGTTCGCCTATGGTTGGCGCGGTACTTGCCAACTCAGTATATAGGTGCTGTGTACGCAGTCGCCTCGGGCGTCGCCGTGCTGTTGCTGGTGGTGTTGTGGCAAGAGTCATCTTATGTTCTGGCATCACCACGAAGTTTCGTTCGATTGATCCTGCGGGCAGTTTTTGTGTTGGCGATCGCTGGCGTTGGATGGACCATTTGGGCGCTGGGTTTCTTTGTCAATTTTCGCCTTCAGTCGCTGATGGATGATCTGCGGGGTAAACGCTCAGAACCAACACCCGTCGTTCAGCGAGGTCCTTATCGTTGGGTGCGCCACCCGCTGTATTTGTCATCCTTGTTGATGATCTGGTCATTCCCGGATCTGACATTGGATCGATTGATGTTCGATCTAGTATTCACTGCCTGGGTGATCCTGGCGATATTACTGGAAGAGCGAGAGCTTGTAGTAGCATATGGCGTGTCCTATCGAAGCTACCACAGTTATGTACCCATGCTGATTCCGTGGCGCATACGCCTAGGCTCGATAAGGGGTCAAATCAAAAGCTGGCTGGAGGGGTAAATCGAGTCACACTGGATAAGGTCTCCAGTATTAATGGATTGGATTAGGAAGGTAAGCATTTAATGGGCTCAACTGGGGCTAGATTCGCGCTGCACGAAAAGGTTGTAGGGTAATGCGATCAAAGCAGCAAAGTAAATACTATAGGCAACCAGCCAGAGCAATCCAGCCAAAAATCCGCTTGGCGTCAGCGGCCAGGTAAAACCGGGCATTAGCGGCATCCATATCTGGTACATCGTCCAATCGAATAATAAATCTCCAACAATGCACAAGATATAACTAACCAAGCCTGCGATGAACAGCGTTAAGGCAAAAGCTCGAAAATCTAATTTCGTGGACATATCACTCCTCCAAATGAATTAATCGATGCTTCTTTTGTATTGGATTGTCAAACTTAAAATCCATTAAGTGCATAAGTAACCTGAGAAGACTCCAATAAAACGAGGGTCCTAATTGAAGATCATTGGTTCTTGAACCATCATGCTTACTTTACTAAGCAGGTGAGGAAGTATTTCCTCCCACCCCAGGGCCATGACATGAATTCCGCTCACTCCCGACAGGTTTCTAATCCCTTGGACAAGCTCAAGGGTAATTTTTAGACCAGTTTCCTGTGGATCCTGGCTCTCTTCCAACTTCTCGATGAGCGACGAGGGGATTTTAATGTCTGGGATGTTTTCTTGCATATATCTGGCTATCTTTACGGAACGTAAAGGACCGATGCCGGCTAATATATGGACTTTCCCAATTAGATTGCGCTTGTCCAAGGCCTCCAACCAACAGGAAAGGGTTTTGACATCATAGACCAATTGAGTTTGAATAAACTGAGCGCCAGCGTTGATTTTCTTCTCTAAACGCAGGGCTTCATGATTTACATTTGGATCCCCTGGTGATCCAGCTGCCCCCAAGAATAGGTCCGGTGGTTTATCAATTTCACG
>JBFFIU010000062.1:0-14082 GCA_041556275.1 Anaerolineales bacterium
AAGAAAATTTATGAGTGGTCCAGGCGGGAGGAGGAATTCGTCAAGCGCACTGCGTATGCCTTGATCGCCTGCTTGGCCTGGCATGATAAAGCTGCGGTTGATGAAGATTTCATCAAGTACTTTCCAGTGATCAAGCAGGGGGCTACAGACGATCGCAATTATGTCAAGAAAGCGGTCAGCTGGGCGCTGCGCAATATCGGCAAACGAAACCTGGCATTAAACCGGGCAGCGCTCGAACTTGCCCATGAGTTAAGGGATATCGATTCCAAGAGCGCCAGGTGGATCGCTTCTGACGCCATCCGTGAACTCGAGAGCGAAAAAGTTCACCAGCGTCTGGTGGCAAAAGAAGCCAAGCAAAGTAAGAATTAAGATCGAAGCAGACCCAAAGGGTTTATTAATATACTGGTTGGATAAGGGGAATTAGATGGGTCAAGCAAGAAACTATTCAATCCCTAACTGAAAAACCCTTCGGGTCTTTAGTCAAGACTTCGCCAACTCCCAAATTTTTTCCGCCCGCATTGTCGGTTCGTTGAACCTGCCCTCCAGGCTCATCATACCTTCGACGATAAAAGGATGAACTTTGGAGAACACCTTGCGATGTCGGCGGTGCACATCTGCGGAGATCATCACCAACAGCATCCCTTCCAGATCCTCCAGGTCCATCAGGTAAAGGTAATCTCCGCTCTGAGACCGTCTCCGCTGCCATGTCAGGCGTACGCCAGCCACGCGTAGTCGCTCGCCTAACCTTGGAGCAGCTTCAACTGTGGTTAATGCTCCCGCTTTTTCAATCTGCTCAGTGAACAATTCCAGGCGGTGAGCGCTCACACTGACCCCTAAAATTTCTTCCTCCGCCAGAATTTTTTCCTCCAGGGACCAATCCTGCTGTTTGGCATCCGGCTCGGGTTGTTCTGTGAACATCGTTAATTGTCCCCCACGCCAGTCACCGAGTTCACTTTGGCGTAATAGCTGCGGGATGGTTCCCAAGCCTTCCAATGCGCTTACCCGGATGAGATTCTCTGCTTCTACGGGACGTGGGTCAACCCGCACCAGGAAGTCGCTTAATGATCTGAAGGGGCGGTATTCGATGATGCGCTCTTGGGTGCGTTGGGTTAGCTCGCGCACCTGATCGAGCCCCATGTGAAGCACGGGCTGACCATCCAGATAGCTGACTGAGAACTGGCGCTGGGCGAAATTAACGTGCGGAGGGCGCAAGATTAACCCCATGCGGCGCGCTTCATTGATATAGACGCGCTGCCGGTAGTAGCCCCCCCAATTGGCGAGTACGGCAGCCATGAAAGTCGCCGGTTCATGGGCTTTACTCCATGCAGCTCGCCAGGATATCAGCGCATATGATGCGGCGTGCGCCTTGGGAAAGCCATATCCGGCGAAAGCTGTCATCAGCTCCCAGATGGTCTCGGCGGTATCGGGCGGAATGCTGCTGTTGCTCCAGGCGCCGGCGATGAATTTTTTCTTCAATGTGCGCATTTGTTCCCCGGGGTCGAAATGACTCATCGCCCGGCGCAGCAGATCGGCGTCCACCAGGCTGAGCCCGGCCAGCTCGTGAGCGATACGCAGAACTTGTTCCTGGTAGAGGATCACCCCATAGGTATCTTCTAGAATTTGCGAGAGAGCTGGATGCAGGTGGGAGACCCGCTCTTCTCCGCGGTGGCGACGGACGAAGGAATCTTTTAATCCACCCGTTAGCGGACCAGGACGATAGAGGGCCAGGGCGATCATCACATCATCCATCGATCCCGCCTGGATCTCTTTCAAAGTGGCCCGCATACCGGGGCTTTCGATCTGGAAACATCCGATGGTGCGACCTGCTTTTACCAGCTCAGCTGTGGCGGGATCATGATCGGGTATCACATTGAGTGCGTCCAATGGGGATTCATAGACGTCCGGATGGCGGGCTTGAAGCTCAGCTGCTACATCTCCGAGCACTGAGAGGCCGCGAATTCCCAGCAGGTCGATCTTGACCAGCCCGAGGCGTGAGACGGATTCAAGGTCGAATTGGGTGATGACTACCCCTTTTGAAGCGAGCTGGGTGGGCACAAGGTCAGTCATTGATCCTGGGGAGATGACGATTCCCCCCGGGTGAATCGAGAGATGTCGAGGTACGCCGATTAATTCAGCGGCATCCTTGAACAATCTCTGGTAGCGGGGGTCGGGGTAGCGTTGGATCAATTCATCGAAAGGAGTCTCCATTTGGGGGCGTGCTCTCCACCATCGCCAGGGGACCTGATCAGCAAGTTTTTTGACTTCTCCTGGAGGAAAGCCGTGCGCTTTGGCGACTTCTCGCAAAGCAGATCGGTGGCGGAATCGGTTGATGGTGGCGACCATAGCAACGTTTCGTTCGCCAAAACGATGATAGACGAAATCGATCACTTCATCCCGGTGACGAGAACTTATATCGGTATCGATATCCGGCGGTGTTGCCCGGGCCGGGTTGAGAAAGCGTTCGAAATACAGATTCAACTCGAGTGGATCTGGGGTGGTGATCTCGAGACAGTAGGCTACCAGGGAGGAAGCAGCTGAACCGCGCGACGAAATCGGCACCCCAATCTGGCGCGCATAGTCCAGGATCTCCTTCATGATCAGGAATAGGGGGGCGTAACCTCTATCCTCGATCACCGACAATTCATGATCCAGTCTTTTAGCAACCCGCTCGTTGATCTGGCCATAACGCTCATATGCTCCTTCTTCCGCTTTTTTTCGTAGAACTTGAATGGCAGTTTCACCTTCTGGTAGGCTTACCTTGGGGAAGCGAGGCGCGTCCAGGGGCAGCTCTAGGCGGCACCGGTCGGCGATCTCCTCTGTGGCCGCGATGGCCAGTGGGTAATTTCGGAAGCGGCGATGCATCTCTTTCCCAGCGGTGAATGCTGATCCTGGTGGTGGGAAGACATCACGTGTTATCCCTGAGAGGGGGCGATTGAGCCGGATAGCTGTCATCAGTTTTTGCAGATCTGCCTGGTCTTGGTGAAGGTAGTAGGTGCTGTTGGCGGCCACAAAGGGGAGGTTCAATTTCTCACCCAGCTGGGCAAGCTTTTCTGACAGGAGTCCTTCTTCAGGTGTACGGCGTTGCAATTCGATATAGATGCGGTCCGGGAAGAGTTCACTCAGCTGTCCAAGATATCGATCAGCAGCTTTTTCTTGACCCTCACGCACCAGCTGTGACAAGCTGCTTTGGCTGCCGCCGGTTAAACAAATCAAACCCTCAGTTTCCTGTGCAAATCGGTCGAATGATAGAACCCGGTTTAAATCATCGTCTGGGGCGGCGAGTATGGCGCTGCTCAGGCGGCACAGGCTCCTCCAGCCAGAAAGATTGCAGGCGAGCAGGACCAGATCTCCGTGCCTCGGGGTTAACTCCAAGGGTGAAGACACAGGTATCTCAAGACCGATGATCGGTCGTATGCCCGCTTCCTTGCACGCCTGGTAAAACTCGATCGTCCCAGTCAGGGAGATGTGATCGGTCAGTGCCAGTGCTTCCATTTCGTAGCGGGAGGCGGTCTCAGCCAGCTCAGTTGGGGATGGCAGGCCTTCCAGAAAGGAATAGTAAGAGTGAACGTGCAGATGGGTAAACGCTTCCATTTATTCTATTGTAAACCCTGGTGTGTTCATGTGTATGATTGAATCCCACGCCACCATTATATGAGAGCAAGGATTAATATGAAGGGGGAACGGTATAATTCCCTGGTTGGGTAACTATCGGATCAAAAAATTGTCATTGCGAACGGAGCGCAGCGGAGTGTGGCAATCTCCCAATATTAACTGGGGATTGCTTCACCCAGGGGAAGCACCAGGGTTCGCAATGACATGATAAATAATTTAATATCATCAGTGGTTCGCAATATCGAGAGAAGGATATTAATTATCTTTATAGAGGTCATTTGACACCGAAAATGAACGTTCTACGCTTACATGATATCGGAGACCTGCGCCTGGGCTCCGAACCGGTGCCACAACCGAGACCTGGCGAAGTATTGCTGCGCGTGACGGCGGTTGGCATCTGCGGCTCGGACCTGCACTGGCTGGAAGAAGGTAGCATCGGGGACGCACAAGTGACTCAACCTTTGGTACTGGGCCATGAGTTCGCTGGCGTGGTATTTAGTCCGGATTCGGATTTGAGCGGCCAGAGGGTGGCAGTCGATCCGGCCCTTCCCTGCCAGGTTTGTGAATTCTGCCGAGGCGGGTATCCCAACCTATGCAGTGACTTGCATTTCGCCGGGCATGGGTTAGATGATGGCGCTTTACGTGAATATATCGCCTGGCCAATAGGAAACCTCCACCCGCTGCCTGAAACGATCAGCGATGAAGAGGGGGTTTTACTGGAACCGCTCGGGGTCGCCCTGCACGCGGTCGATCTGGGGCAGATCGAACCGGGTTCATCCGTTGGGGTGTTCGGCTGTGGGCCGATCGGGTTGCTGGTGGTACAGTTGGCCCGTCTGGCCGGCGCGGCGGAGATCATCGTCACTGACCGCTTGCAGCACCGTCTGGAAGCAGCTATCTCAATGGGAGCCACAAAGTCGATCCTGGTCACGGATGATTGGGACTTAAACGAGGTCTGGGAGGTTTCTGCAGGTCGAGGTGTTGAAGTGGCCTTTGAGGTTGCGGTGGAAAATTTAGCAGTCGAAACAGCGATCACGGCTGCCAGACCTGGAGGTAGAGTGGTCCTGGTTGGCATCCCAGCAGAGAATCAAACCTCCTTTACCGCCTCGACTGCCCGGCGGAAAGGTCTGACGATCAAACTCTCCCGCAGGATGAAGTTCACCTACCCGCGCGCCATTCAGCTGGTTGAGGGTGACTTGATCGATTTGCATTCGCTGGTCACACACCGTTTTCCGCTATCCCAATACCAGCAGGCGTTTCAGGTCGCAATGCGCCGGGATGGGCTAAAAGTGGTTATCCAGCCTTAATTTATCGCCGTACTCATGAATTTGAAAGTTAACATTCAAGAATATTCTTCAACCACTTCATGTTACTTTCACATTTGCGCATATAGATCTGCTTAAGGATCGGTTTGGAGATAAATCCATAGAAATCCCCCGACTTGGGTTTAAAAATGAAGGTAACTTTTGTGCACCCGTTTTTTTGTTCCAATAGCTGGCAGCCATTAGCTTGCAACGCTGTCTAGGGCGAGCTCCGAAACATGACTCTCACATTGGGCTCGTATTTTATGTCTTGATGCACATTGGTGAACGATCTACCGATGCATCGAACCATATACCTATGGATGATTCCAATGCTATTATGCTCCAGATCTGGAGTTTGCTCTAGCCACCTCAGATATGGCTGCCATTCATTCAAGCCTTTTCTCGATGTTGTCCATGTTAGCGAACACTTCATCCATCGGTTTATTGATGACGATGCTGTCTTAGAAGTCCAATACGAACATGATTCAACCTTCCTCACATGAGGGTAAGTGCAGGTAGGTCCGGCATTCCTCTTCGGTGAAACCGCGGGACAACCGGGAACGTGCCAGATCCATCAGATCCTCAATATTCACGACAAATACTCGCACCATGCCATCCTCTCCCGCAGTCACAACATAGCGACCATCGGGGTGGAAATCAACGCCTTCCAATGGAAAAGATTGGTCGGTAAGTATTGAGATCTCTTGGCTCGAACTCAAATCTCCCAGCTCTTCACCCAATACGATGTTCCATAGCCGCACCGTGCCATCGAAACCCGAGGTAGCCAGGATGGTTCCTTGCTCATTGAAGGCAACGCCGGTCACATTACCCTCATGGCCGGTCAAACCCAAGACACTGCTGAAGTTGGGTTCCTCTCCTGGTTCGTTAATTGCCTGTAATACGTAAGCCAGACCATCGAATGCCGCCACAGCCTGCAGCCGACCATCAAAGCTCGCTTCGGCATCCCAGAGAGTGGCTTCACACACCAGGTTCGGTCCATCTCCTGAGAGGTGCTCACCGGTGGCACTCTTCCAGGTTCGAGTCCAACCCAGCCAATCATAGGAGAAGATGTAGTCACCATCTGGACTGAAGATCAAATCGGTGATAATGAGTCCTTCATTGTCATCGATCGTAGTGAGCTGCCGTCCTGTGGCGACATCCCAGATGTGAGCGAATCCACCCAGCCCTCCCGCCGCTATCCTGGACCCATCCGGGCTGAAAATCACTGCGGTTAGGGCTGGCCCGTGATTTCTCAAAGTCGCTGTTACGGAACCCGAATTGATGTCCCATACGGAGATGTCTCCTTGGGGATTCACCGCAGCTAGGCTCAGTCCATCTGGGCTGAAAGCCGGAAAGTGCACCCATTCGGGCTGAGCTGGGAGATCGTATAACAACTCGCCGGTGCTTGCATCCCACACCCGCAGGGCTCCATCATCTCCGGTGCTGGCGATCTTAGTACCGGTCGGGTCATATAGGGCATCGTGCACTTTTCCTTGATGCGCGGGGATGGTCAGCACTTCACGGCTGCCGGTTGGGCTGACGTCCCACAGGCTGGTGCTCTGGGGATCGTTGCCGACAGCTATCCGTTTTCCATCTGGACTGAGCGCCAGGAAATTGAACCCCGTCGGCTGTCCAAAAATTCTGATCTTTTGGGAACGGGTTTCCATGTCCCACAAAGACACCATGCCGTTCTTGGCTGAAGTTGCCAGCGTCTCACCGTCCTGGCTGAAGATGACATCGGTAATGGGGGCTGTCTCGGGAAAAAACATCAATTGTTCACCCGTTTCCGCATCCCAGACAGCTGACCCGAGGTCGCTGGATCCACCAGCGATATATTTTCCGTTCGGGCTGAATGAGAAATTGGAGGCGAAGTCTGTCATGCCATGCATCTCGAGTACAAGTTCACCTGAAGCCACGTCCCAGACGATGATGCCTACGCTGGGCACAAATGTTGCAATACTATCGCCGTCGGGGCTGAATACCACTCCAAGTGCCCCCTTCGGGGGATGTTTGCTGAAGACCTCTCTCACGTTTAATTCCCCAACTTCCCCTTCAATGATTGGTGTCATATCCCAGATGCGAATTGGGCCATCAGTGTTGAGCGTAGCCAGCTGTTTGCCATCAGGGCTGAAAGATGCGCCTCTGACTTCACTGTCGAATTTTTCTAACATCCCGATCTGCGAACCGTTGGCCACATCCCAAATCTTGACCTGCCCATCGAAGCTAGTTGAAGCCAGGAGGCGGCCATCAGGACTGAATGGAAGATCGCTGATTAAACTGGAATGCCCACTCAACTCACGGATCGCATTGCCAGTCTCTATCTCCCACAGTTTCAGCGTGCCATTTGAATCGCCGATCGCCAATATCTTGCCATCGGGGCTGAAGGCCATGATGCCGGCCATGGGGATGGTGATCTCAGTGCGGTCTGCTTGTAAGGCTTTGTGAAGAATCTCCTCCACTTCGGGCAGGATAAATCCGTCTGCTGCACTCGTGGTGTCAGCGGCTTTTATGGCCAACAAGATGCTCCGTTCTGGGTTTAATTCTAAGTTGGCTGATGCGGCTGCAGCCAATTCTCGGGCCGTGACCAGCCTTTGCTGTTGCTCCGCAAGAAGCTGTTGAGCCTCTGCCCGGCGGGCGAAGGATACAGCAACGATAGTCAACCCTACTGCGATCGCCAGCGCCAGGGCCATGACCCCAACCAATGCTTTGAGACGCCGGTTTGATCTTTTTTCGAGCCGTGCCTGCTGTTCTTCTCGCTGCTGCTCAACAGCCGCTCTTTCCTGGCGTGCAGCCACACTCTCTGCTATATAACCCTGTTCCTCCTCAGTGAAGATCAGCTGGGTTTCGCTAGCCCAGGATTCGAACTTGGCTAATCTGGCGCCGCGCAACAGGAAGCTCTCATCCCTCTCTCCCGAGACCCATTCGTTCGTGGCGCGGATCAGCTGCCGCTGCATGTTCAGATCGCTCGCGCTTTCCTCCAGCCAACCTCGCAAGCGCTCCCAGGCGCGCAGAATTGCTTCGTGCGCTAATTCTATAGTCGGTTTTCGTGTAGCCGGGTCGTAGTCCTGTGTCAGCAAACGGTAATCCACGTAAGTGTCGATAATCTCATCTAGGCGGTCCGGTTCGATTGCCGCGGATAACAATTCCGCGTGCAGCACACGCCGGCTTGTCTCGGGAGGTATTGAGACATCGACCACGCCTGTACCAAGCGGCTTTCCAAGGGTCACCAGGCGTAGGAACATCTGGCGGATCATCTCCTGGACCTTTTCATCTTCCTCCTGGTAAAGCTGCTCGGCGCGTCTGGCCAGGGCGCCACCCGCCCCCCCGATTTCAGCATAAGCCTGACTGGTTAGTAGTCGACCAGCGCGTTGGTCGAATAGTTCCGTCAGCGCATACTGTAAAAGGGGTAGGTTACCTGGCCGGTAGTTTACATCTTCGATGATCGTGGGCACCAGTCCGCTTTCAAGGATCACCCCGACCTGCTGAGCCGGATTGATGATTGCTCGTTCCAATTCTTCAGCTGATAAAGGGAGCAGAGTTTCAATCTGAGTCTGGATCAGGCGGCCAAAATTCGGATACTGCAGCGGACGATCATAGAAGTCGGCTCTCAGGGTGATAATGATTCGCACCCTACTTTGTAGATCGGTGACCGCCTGCTCAAGCAAATCCAGGAAGTGACGACGGGTGGTTTCATCGTCTACCAGGGTGAAGAGCTGCTCAAACTGGTCGATAATCACTACCAGCTCACTATCATCGTGGGGCAGGATCAGGTCAGAAACGCGCGACAATCCGTATGCGTCTCGGTCGAGGTGCTCACGCAAGTTGCTGGCTTGGTCCGCGGCAACCCGGGCCAGGGATGTTTCCAGGTTGTCCAACGGTCGGGCACCGGGTACCATGTTGACCAGGAACCACTTCTCGGAGCCAGGTAACTTTCCAGACCAAATAGCTGGAATGAGCCCTGCCTTCACCAGGCTTGATTTACCTGAGCCGCTGGGACCGACAATGGCCAGAAAACGGAAACTGCCATGGTCGCTATTCCCTGGATGAGAGGTGGTGCCAGAGAGCCTCTCTAAGATCCGTTCGATGACCGCTTCTCTGCCGAAGTAGTCCCGGTTATCGGATGGCTCGAAGGCTCTCAGTCCCTTGTAAGGATTGACCAGTGCGGGTTGAACGTAACCAGGTAGAGAGGCATCTTTACTCACAAATTCTCTATCTGTTGTCGGGGAGATGAGGTTCAACTCGCGGGCACGCAGGATGGCCTGCACCCGGCTGCGCACGCCCAGCTTTTTATAAATGTTGCTTATGTGCCACTTGATGGTGGGCAGTTCCACGAACAGCTTCTGGGCGATTTGTCTATTCGTATAGCCTTCAACGAGCAGGTTGAGAATCTCGTGCTCGCGCAGCGTGAGCGATTCGACTATTTCAGCGGCCTGATCGTTCTCCCTGAGTGCTGCCGCCTGGCGGAAAGCCGCCGCTAACGCAAGTGGGTCCTCGTAGCGTTGTTTTGGGTTTTTGGCGGTTGCATTTTGAATGACCGTGTTGACTTCCTCCAGCACTTCTTGATCTAGAGTTTTGATGAGTGGTAGTGGCTCGTCGATGTGCTTGAACAACTGCTGCACTGTATGCTGGGTTGGGAAGGGATGGTGACCAGTTAATACCTCATACAGGGTTACTCCCAAACTGTAGATATCGCTTTGGGGAGTCGCCTCCTGGCCGCGCAGCTGCTCTGGAGACAGGTAGCCAAGTGAGCCATTAGCAATAACTCCGTTCCATTTATTTTCCTTCATTTCTCCCGCAGCACCTTTACCACCGCGTAAATCCATCGCAATGCCGAAATCACCCAGGTAGGCGTTGCCCTCTTCATCTAACAGGATGTTGGATGGTTTCAGATCGCGGTGAACAATTTTTCGATTGTGAGCTGCTGCCAAACCACTCGCTACTTGGTCCAGCATCACGCTGGCTGGTTCGAGATCGAAAGCTCCCCCTCGCACGGCTTCCGCCAGGGTTCCACCGCGCATCCAGCGCATGACGATATAAGCTCCCTCGGGATCCCGCCAGTAATCATAAAGTGGGACGATATGTAGGTGCTCCAGCCGAGAGAGTAGCTGCGCCTCCCTCTCGAAGTTGCGGATAAATTCCGCATCATTTGCAAACGATGGCAAAATGATCTTGACCGCTACTTCCCGCCCTAAGGTGGACTGGTAAGCCCTGTAGACAGCGCCAAAGCCCCCGGAGCCTATGCGCTCCAGCAGCTCGTAACCCTGAATCGTCTGCCTAGATTGGATCCTCACACTCACATTATTAGGATATCATATATATAAATTAATTGGCTCAAATTTATCCGATACCATACCTTTACAATACCCTGACTCCCCACGGATTTCTCAGATCTGGCCAATACCATACCTTTACCCATCTTCCCTGCGTATCGGTCTCATGCTACGCTATATCCAGATTTAGGCGAGCGACGTGGCACGGGATCGCACGAGCGAAACCAGCACGGAAAAAGTCGCTGAATGGAAGAAACATGGTCAAGGAGGATCTGTGATGAAAGTGCAAAAAGTTTTTTGGATTGGTCTGTTTTTCTTGGTTTCCCTCATGATTGCAGCTTGCAGTGGAACCACCCCAATTCCTCAAGCGGAAGAACCCATCTCTGCAGCGAGTGTGGTTACAGAAGAGCTAACTGTGGAGAGCGTGGTTACTGAGAAGCCAAATCTGGATAGAGTGGCTATAAAAGAGCCAACTGCGGAGAGTGTGATTACGGAAGAGCCAACTGCGGAGAGTGTGATTACGGAAGAGCCAACTGTGGAGAGTGTGATTACAGAAGAGCCAGAAAACTCTGGCCCACGCACCGGGGACATAGCTCCAGACTTCACGCTACCAAATAGCAACGGAAACATGGTACATCTGGCTGATGAGCTGAACGACTACCGCATAGTTGTCCTTGTTTTTTATAATGCTTACTACTGATCTTACTGTATAAACCAGCTCGTTGAGTTGGTAGAAGACCACACCAAGTATGAAGAAGTGGGAGCGCAGATCATTGCATTGGCCGTGCAGCCACAGAATGAGGCTTTGCTCACCGTTGATGAAACCAATGCGCAATTCCCTATTCTGGCCGATAGTGAACATACTGTTGCCAGCGAGTACGGTGTGTATCATCTTTTCTTTGATTCAGAGGCTGCACCCTCTGTATTTATTATCAATCAGGATGGTCGCATTGTCTGGGATGACATCGCAGACGCAATAACGTTCGATAGAGTTCCGAGCCAGACCATCCTGGAGAATCTCCCGTGAGCGGAGGAGAAGGTAAGTATCCTGAGTACAGTCATGATCACCCTGTGTCCAATGACGCTGGAAACCTCTCAAACAACGCTGTTGAAAAGCAAGCAGTAAAAAAAGATCGCGCATGTGAAACCTGCACAGAAATGATGGCTGAATAGATTGTTTTAGCAATATCCGTTTTACAAAGATCAAGGAGGATCTGTTATGAATAAACAAATAGCTTTTTGGATTGGATTGGTGTTTGCGCTCTCAGTTCTATTGGCGTCTTGCAGCGGCACCACACCAACTCCCCAAATGGAGGAACCTGAGTCTGCGGTGAGCGCAGTTACTGAAGAACCCGAGCCCACTGAGAGCGAATCTGCACAGGAACCCGAGCCAACAGAGGTTGTGGTTACAGAGGCGCCCGGGGCGACAGAAAGCATGGCTACACAAGAACCTGAACCCACAGAAATTGCGGTCACGGAAGAGCCACAAGTAATTGGTCTGTCTGCAGGGGAGATCGCACCAGATTTCTCGCTGCCTGATGGTAATGGTAACATGGTGTCTTTGAAGGAAGAACTGGTGGAGTACGAAAAAGTAGTTATCGTGTTTTATTACAATACCGCCTGCCCTGCTTGCATGGCACAGCTCAGTGAGATCGAAAATGACCGCGCCAAGTATGAAGAAAAGGGCACGCAAGTTATAGCCATCGCTGTTCAGGGTGAGCAGCTAGCAAGAACAAGTGCAAAATTAACTGATGCAAAGTTTCCTATACTCGCCGACAGCGATCATGCTATCACTGATGCATATGGTGTATTTGAATCCAGGTTTTATTCTGGGTCTGATAAGGATCACGGATTGTCAACACCCTCTGTGTTCATCATCAACCAGGATCGACAAATTGTGTGGAGTGAGATCTCCCAAATTAAAGCTGATGATTGCGGAACCGAACGAGTTGCCAGCAAAACTATATTGGAGAATCTGGGATAAAAAAAGGAGTCTTTCCAGGACTGGCTGTCCTCCAAGGACCGCCAGTCCTACCTAAAGATGCTTCGCCCTTATCGATCATGTATTTGTTTGATTTTCGCTGTCAAGCCAATGATCACTTAAGTTGCACGAGTTAATTTCAGGATTGCAAATCGAGAAAAGAGTTATCCCTAAAAATTATTCTTGAGGTTAGTAACCTGCCGCTTTTTCCTCCCCACCCTTCACACGGAATATCTCATGCTCTCCTGTTGAGATGATCTTTTCTAGGTAGAGTGCCTGGTGCGGGTCCCAATTGCCGAGTTCTCTTTCATCCGGTCCCCAATAAACGTACTCAACATCCCATTTCTTCAATAATGCCTGGCGTTCTGCATCCAGTGTGTTTGCTTGGTATATCGAATCAACCTGTGCTGCGACACGATCGTAAGCCACCGTCAATGTCGTGATGCCAATTACCACCCTGACTGGTGCAAAGGCCGGCATTGGATTGCCAGTATTGTGGGAAGAGAGGACCACCTCTCCAGGAGCAGCCAGATTTGCCAATTGATTGAATGCACGCACCTGGTCCGGGCGGCGGTATAAGGGTTGAGCCGGTTTTAGGGTGGCGGATATTCCCCCTATGATCAGGATCAATGTAGCAAAAAAACCAACCGCGGATGATCCGTAAAACGAATATCTCAGCTTATTCCTGGTAGCAGGTTGATCTTGAGGGCTGAAAGAGGGAGATAGGCTGGTAAGGGCCAGGACGATCAGAGCAATCCATAATCCATCGACTAGCCGGCGCTGCATGTTAAAAGGAGCGTAGGCAAGGATCGGGAGTGCTAAAACCCAGCTCACCAGTAGTATGCCTCTCCAAGGCCTGCGGCGAACTATCTGCACACCACCCAACAAGGCAAACGGGATCAGCAGCCCATATGCAAAAAGGAAGAAAATGGGATGGGGTGATGGAAGCGGGCTTTGAAAATTCCACGACCTCATCACCACATCATATTGGAACGATGAAATGTAGTAGATGACTAATGGGAGAGCGAATAACCCCACCCAAACCGTTACCCGCAGTGCACGCCAAACGCGCTTCCAATCCGTCGATCGTCCACTTTGGGCGCGCATTCCCTGCCAGATGAACAAAACCAGAAGATAAAAGCCCGCCACCGCGCCAGTTACCATTCCGGTCAGTGATTGGGCGAGCAATGCCAGCAGCCAGATGATTCCAGTCAGGGCGCCCTTCATCCATGGAAAGGTTTCACTTGCCTCCTGAGAGGCGAGTTCAAGATAGTATTTTAATCCCCAGAGCAGAAGCGCTCGCGCAAGAGCAACATGTGGAAGGCCGTACAAGGCAAGAAAACCAAAGGTCTCCGGGGAGTAAAAGGTAAGCGGCATACTCAACCCAGGCACATCACTTAGGGGCAGGCGGGCTAACCATGCCTGCCAGCCAAAAAGGATGATCAGCCAACCCGCGCCGCCCCCCAGCGACGCGAGGGCTAATCCCCACCGCCGCAGGGAGATATTCGGGATGAAAAATGCGATAAACTGGTTGGTCGCCAGACACACCATGAAAATACTGAATATGCGGAACAGGTGATATAGGATCAGCAATTGGGAGTGCTGGCCTGCGGGAACGGTGAGCTTGCCCAGGAATAAATAATGTAGATAAATCAACACACCACTTTGAGCTTGCGTGGTATACGGTGTGCGGAATAACCAGTTTCCAGACGCGCCGCTGAGCATATTTGCAAGGTATGAATAGGCATCTTCAACAGCGAATACAAATCCTGTGAAGACCCAGTCACTGCCCCCCACAAAAGCCCCAAGGATGTACGGAAGGCTGGTCAGAAAGGCAACCAGCACTCCAAACCAGAGCACCCAACGGCGTTCTGCAGCGGATACCGCGGTCGTTTCATTTGCCTTCAGCATGGTTTCC
>JBFFIU010000063.1:0-14055 GCA_041556275.1 Anaerolineales bacterium
GCACAAATGGCAGCTGAGGTACTTGGCGTGCCGGTTGATGACATTATCATCTATTCCTCAGATACCGATTTCACTCCCTTCGATAAAGGTGCATATGCTTCATCAACGACTTATATCTCAGGTGCTGCGGTGATCAAAGCTGCGGAGAGTGTCTCACTTCGCATCCGCCAGCGTGCTGCGAGGATGTTTAATGAGTCTGAAGAATACCCACCGGTAAACCCCGAAGATATTCGTCTGGTTGATCGGCAGACAACCTCCCCAGACGGCCGCACCATATCGCATTCCGAGATCGCTCATGAAACACTGCACCATGCAGATCAGGAACAGATTATGGGTATTGGATCATATATGTCACCCGTTGCCCCTCCTCCATTTGCAGCCCAATTTGCTGAAGTCACCGTTGATGTGGAGACGGGTCAGGTGGTGGTTGACAATCTAGTCATGGCAGTTGATTCCGGCGTGATCGTCAATCCATTAACTGCCTCTGGTCAGATTGAGGGCGGAATGACTCAGGCTCTCGGCTATGCAGTTTGTGAGGAAATGGTATATGACTCTGATGGTCGTGCACGGGAAAAGGATCTGCGCGACTATCATATCTTCCAGGCGCATGAAATGCCCGGATTGACCACTATTTTTGTGGAAACTTTCGAACCCTCCCACCCATTTGGTGTCAAGGCTGTGGCTGAGATACCTATGGATGGTGTGGCACCAGCGGTGGGGAATGCTGTCTTCGATGCTTGTCGGGTAAATATCGACGATAACCCGATCACACCTGAAAAAGTGTGGCGGGAAATAATGAAGATTGATAAAGGTCAAGGATAAATATCATCCTATGGCTCAAACATATGTCATTGGTCATGTGAACCCAGATACAGACTCGATCGCCTCTGCGATGGGTTATGCCTGGTTTCTCCACGAATTGGATGGGGAAGATTATTTAGCTGCTCGCGCAGGTCCGGTCAACCCCCAAACGACCTGGGTTCTGAAACGATTGGGATTGGAGAGTCCTATATTGTTGAACGATGCCTCGCCGCGTTTCGAGTCTGTTTCCGTCAGGTTGGATACCGCTTCTCCGGATGACCCGTTGCGCGAAGCCTGGGCTATCGCTAGCCGCACCTGGGGTGTTGCGCCGATTCTAAATGCAGATGGGACTCCTTTTGGACTGGTTAATGGTCCCAGTTTATTCGCCCTGCTGAGTAAGCTCGTCGGTCCGTACCCACGTCGACAAGAAATGCGAATTTCAGATATATTGGAATTACCATGCAGTGAGGCCTCGAATACAAATGTGCCCAAATTTCACCTCAATGATCGCATCCGCGATTCGATTCTGCGGATTTTACGAGCCGAAGGCGATGATTTCTGGGTGATCGATGAGGATGGTTATTATGTGGGCGTGTGCCGCCAGAGAGAAGTATTGAACCCACCCCGATTGCGGCTGATTTTGGTCGATCACAACGAACCGGGACAAGCGATCAGTTCTTTCGAAGAAGCTGAGCTGATCGAGATTTTGGACCATCATCGTTTGGGTACTGCCACTACTCACGTTCCCATTCGCTTCACGATCGATGTGGTTGGTAGCACCAGCACGCTGGTCTCCGAACGTATCGAGGAATCAGGATATAGTGCCCCTCCCCAGATAGCTGGATTATTGTTGGCCGGGTTGCTCGCGGACACGCTCTTGTTGAGCTCTCCAACTACAACTGAACGGGATAAAGATTCTGCTGAGCGACTCGCACGGTGGGCGTTTACCAAAGGTGCTCCGCTGGAGGGAGAAACTGTGGATTCCTATGGTGAGCAGGTCATCCAGGCTGGATCAGGTATCGCCTCACGTGAGCCTGGTGAAGTTGTCGCCACAGATTTCAAGGTATATGAAGCAGGAGGCAAGGATTTTGCCATCGCCCAGGCCGAAGTTACTGACCTGCTTCAATTAAAAGAGCAGCTCACTTCCCTGCAAGGGGCATTATGTGATCTGCGTGATGCGCGCGGTTTGGATTTCGCCATGTTAATGGTGACGGATGTTGTGGGAGGTTCAAGTCGCTTACTATTAACTGATGATGTGCCTGTTCTTGGCGAGCTGCCCTATCCTAAGCAGCCCGATGGGACATTGCTGGCCGAGGGGGTTGTCTCCCGCAAGAAACAGCTCTTGCCGGTCGTACTTGGTTTACTTGAGGGATGATCAATTTGCTCTCTCATTTCGGAATCTTTCACATATGATCTCCATCTGGCGCGCAATAGCAGAGCTGGAAGAAAGCAACCAGGCTGGGATATTGTGTACCATAATCCGCAGCCAGGGTTCGACGCCACGTCATGCTGGCAGCAAGATGCTCGTTTTTCCAGATGGGCATATTGCTGGATCAATTGGGGGTGGAGAATTAGAGAGCAGAGTCATATCCACCGCGATTGAGATGATCGGTGATAGGCAGCCGCGTATATTGGAGTTCAGCATGAGCGATCCCGAGCGCGGTGATCCCGGAGTTTGCGGTGGGCAGGTGGAGATTTACATGGAACCAATCTTACCGAAACCGACTTTGATTGTTGTTGGAGCTGGGCATGTAGGTAGGTCGGTCGCTCATCTGGCTCACTGGCTGGGGTTTAAAGTCGTAGTGAGCGATGATCGTCCTGAATATTGTGATCCAGAGTTGATTCCAGAGGCTGAGGAGTTTCACACGGGTCCTTTAGCGGATTTACCGGCTCATGTTCAGATCACAGATTGGACATATCTGGTGCTGACCACTCGCAGTGTAGATATTGACGTGCCAGGGTTACCTCGTCTCCTGGATTCTCCCGCAGCTTATATCGGTGTCATCGGTTCCAGGCGGCGGTGGGAGACAACCCGCGAGCAGCTCAAAGATAAAGGTCTGCCTGAGGACAGAATAAATCGTGTTCGCTCACCAATGGGTTTGGATATCGCAGCCGAGACACCTGAAGAGATCGCTGTCAGCATTATGGCGGAGATCATTCAGCTGCGTGCAGTTAAAACACAAGAAGAATCACACAGTGATTAGCTTTAGATCAAAAGAAAACTTCACCTTACAAGATTGAAAATTTTTGGAGACCATCATGTGGCATGATTACTTCAATGTGAACACAGTTGATGAGGCCTTGGATATTTTGACAGGGCAGGGCGATAAAGCCCGTGTCATCGCTGGAGCGACGGATTTAATGATCGAAATTGAACGTGGCGTGCGCCGTGGGATCGATACGCTTGTAGATATCACCCGCATTCCGGGTTTAGACCAGATCAACCTGGATGAAGATGGGATCATCCATCTTGGTCCCTTGGTGACCCATAATCACTGTGTCGCTTCCAAGTTGATCAGGGAGAGAGCCCTTCCTTTAGCTCAAGCTGCATGGGAGGTCGGATCACCGCAGATTCGCAACCGCGGCACGATTGCTGGCAACTTGATCACCGCCTCGCCAGCCAATGACACCATCACCCCCTTGATGGCTCTGGGCGCGGTCGTGACCTTGCGCTCAAAGTCCAATGAGAGGGTCATCCCATTAGAGAGGTTCTATTTGGGTGTACGCCAAACCGTGATGGAACCAGATGAGATCATGGTCGACATCGCTTTTCCAGCCATGAGTCCAAACGAATCTGGCAGCTTCATCAAGCTGGCATTGCGTCGTGCTCAGGCCATCTCTCTGGTTAACCTGGCTGTGGTTTTGAAGTACAAAGGAGAATTGGTTAAAGGTCCAGCTGAGCAGGAGATCGAGAAGGCGAGCATCACATTAGGGGCTGTGGCACCAACCATCATTCACGCCGAGGGGGCTGAAAATTTCCTCACCGGCCGGATATTATCTTCAGAGGTGATCGAGGAAGCAGCCAGACTAGCTGAAGCGGCCTCCAGCCCGATCGATGACGTGCGTGGATCGGCGGATTATCGCCGCGAGATGGTTCGGGTTTGCGCTTTACGAGCCCTGCGGAATCTGGCTGAAGACAAATCGACTGACAAAATCCCACCCGATCCGGTCTTGTTGTGGGGTGACACATACGCAGGTATTGCCCCGTTGATCGATAGCTCCTCGCGCCATAACGGCGATTCAACGGAGATCAGAACTCGCATTAACGGTAAACATTACACTTTGAGTGGGGGCTATCAAAAAAATCTGCTGCGCTTTATCCGCGAGGATGTTGGTCTTGTTGGCACCAAAGAAGGCTGTGCTGAGGGAGAGTGCGGTGCGTGCACTGTCTTCCTGGATGGAGCCGCGGTCATGGCTTGTATGGTCCCAGCCGCTCGCGCCCACGGGGCTGAGATCGTCACCATTGAGGGATTGTCCCACAATGGTGATTTACATCCAGTGCAGCAGGCATTCATTGAACATGGCGCTGTTCAATGTGGCTATTGTACGCCGGGTTTTATCATGTCCGCAGCCAAACTTTTAGAAGAACGCTCTCATCCTTCCCGGGAAGATATCCAGATTTCAATCACCGGTAATCTTTGCCGCTGTACCGGTTACTATAAAATAATATCAGCAATTGAAGATGCCAGCCAAATTGGAGGTGGGTGATGACGAAATATGAGCCGCCATACGCTCGCTCAAGGCGCGGAATACGCGAGCTTAGCGTACATCCCGTATGGCGAGGGATTGGTTGTTTGTTGTTGATCGTGCTCCCAATCATGGCCTTTGCCGGGGCGCGATTATTAGTCCAGGCCAATTTTAGACAGCGCTGGATCGATGTCCCTCAAGAGATGGTTGCTTCCTTCTCTGTGCCGATGGTAGGCAGGGTGTTATTTGCTGATCTTGCTGTCATGGCGATCTTGATCGTAATCCTCTTTGCATTGGGGACCATTATATACGCCATAATATATAGGTTATTCGGTCCTCCTTATCATGGGCCATTAGAATCCCCGCCGGGATAAACATAGAGCGATTCACCTAGAACCTATCCGTAAATTAATCCATCAGGTAAGAAACCTGACCTACGTAGGGCGGATTTCCATATCCGCCAGGAATTTACGGATAGACACTAAATACGATTATAGGAAATTGAACTCATGGAACGGACCGTGCCCAGCACTGCTTCTGAAGAGATCGAACTCTACCAAAGGACGTATTACTCATTATTGCGATCAACTGCAGAAGTACAAATTCGCACGCTTGAGGAAGCGCATACGCAGATGAACTCCTTGCTTCACCCTCAAGCTCGTGAGCCATCTCCGGATTTGTCTGCCTTCGTTTATTCCATTCTGCGTCTACCGCCTGTCATGCCCCAGGTGAAACTGGTTGTGCTGGGTCAAAGTCCCGAAATTTTTATCAGGCGTGGGTATGGGAACGTGGAGGACTGGCAGCAAGTTTTTGCTCCAGGCAGGCGCAGACGATGTTTCTTCGATGGCGAAGAGATCATGGCCTGTTATATCGCCAGTCGCACCGATATTGATGATGTCATTCCTCTTCTCACGGCTTACCAGATCGAATGGAATAAGATGCATGCTTTACTGCAAATGATCCCCGACTCGATTTCCTTATCAAGAATTGAGCAGGATGTGGGAATTTTTTCGCAAGTAGCTGAGGCGCTCAAGATCAGCATTGAAGATTTGAACCAGCTGCGCACTCTCTTTGGTTCGGATTTCAGTCAAATCCTGGGAGAGATCGCCTCTCGGAAATGCCGCTTCCGGGTGGATTTGTTGAGCGGATCATTGAGCGATTATTGGCGAGCCACTCGCATTTGGTGGGATAACATCTATCAGGATTGTCCCCAGTTGATCGATAGACCGGTTTATTTCATTTCCAGCAACACCCACAGCGTGGTGAACATAATTTCTGGGTTTGTATTGGAGCAAGAACAGAGGTTATTGGAATATATCGATCAATCGGGAAATGGGGATCTGTTATCGATCGAGTGGAATAAGATCAAAGAAGAAAGGGTGCCTTCAAACCGGGAAAACTTTTTCTATTACGCCTTTAAGAAATATCAAACCACCGCTGATGGTAAGGAATTGAGAAAATCGAAGATCGAACACGAGGCCAATTTGGGTATTCAGCGCGTCCCCAGTTTGCATAGCTTTGATGTCGAGGCGCAGGTAATTGATCTATCGCGTTTACAAACCGGCAACATGGATCCGCGCTTAGGCCAGGATTTGACTTTCTTGGAGCAGAGTGATGCCCTGATCTTAAATATCGACTATCCGCTGGGAATGGCTGCATACAATATTTTGGCTAAGGTTTCTGAACATGTCGGTGAAGTACTCGGAGTGTATGTAACGGGTAAAGCTGCCACATTAAACGGCATTATCGGCGACGTGATGATCCCCACAGTCGTCCACGACGAACAATCCGGAAACACATATATGTTCCCGAACTCATTTACTGCCGCGGAT
Organism: Anaerolineales bacterium; assembly: GCA_041556275.1. Taxonomy (GTDB): domain Bacteria; phylum Chloroflexota; class Anaerolineae; order Anaerolineales; family UBA4823; genus PFL25. The sequence continues at coordinate 6,321 of JBFFIU010000063.1, forward strand.
GTCTCCCCTTATGTGGTTTATGGGGCCGCCTTAGATAACCAGAAAGCTGTGACCGTCAGGGGTACATTTCTGCAAAATGATAAATACATGGATATTTTCTATCGGGAGGGGTATACGGATATCGAGATGGAAGCCGGGCCGTATTTATCCGCCATTTATGAGATGTATCGACCCCAGCGCCATCCAGTGAATGAAGTGGTCAATTTATACGGCATCCCATTTGATCTGGGTATCCTGCATTATGCTTCTGATACCCCTCTCAGCAAAGGTAGGAATTTAGGTGCGGGCAGCCTATCCTATTTTGGTATGGACGCCACGTATGGCGTATCGATCGCCATTTTACAGAGGATATTTGCTCTGGAGCGGCAGCGCCTTCAACACCAGCGTATGCTGCGCGGGTAGTGATTTTTGATCACCTGGCCGGTACTTCTCCCCCAACCGATAGGGTATTCACCCAGCCTCACCATTGTCCAAGAGCAATCCGGATTCAATTTGCCGGAGTAATTCAGCGGTTTTCCTCTGAAATACTGCGAACATCTGCCCAACCACCATCCGTGATGGATGATTCGCAGACCAGTCAGTTCTGGTGCGCTTTTGGGTTAGTGGTAAAGACAACCTCCCATTAGTTGCTCATCGCCGCATCCGTGATATCCAGCGCCTTATCCAGGATCTCAAATCCTTCCGCCAGCTGATCCTCATTGATGATCAATGGCGGATTTACCAGGATCACATTCCAATGGATGAACGTATAAAGGCCGTGATCCAGCAGGTATTGGCGCACGCTATCCATCTCTGCGCTGCTGCTGTTGAAAGGTGCCATCGGCTCCCGAGTCTCTCGATCCCGGACTATTTCGATGGCGCTGAACAGACCTATCGAGCGCACCTCGCCAACCGAGGCGTGCTGCTCACCCAAATCATTAAGGTGCTGGCGCAGTCTTACGCCCATCTGTTGTGCGTTTTCAACCAGTTGATCGTCTTTTATAACATTGATGTTGGCGATCGCAGCGGCCAGAGAGATCGGGTGCGCGTTATACGTCAGTCCGCCGTAATATACTTTGTCGGTGAAGAACTCCGCGATCTCGTCGCGCATCGCAACTGCACCAAGCGGAGCGTAAGCGGAAGTTAAACCCTTGGCCATCGTCATCAAGTCTGGGACTACTCCCCAGTTATCCACCGCAAACCAATTCCCCGTGCGCCCGAATCCGCTCATCACCTCGTCGCAGATGAGAAGAATGCCGTGCTTGTCGCAAAGATCGCGCACGCCTTGCAGGTACCCTTGTGGAGGGATGATGATTCCGTTCGTGCCGGTCACCGTCTCCAGCATCACCGCCGCGATCGTCTGCGGGCCTTCATAAATAATGATCTCTTCCAGGTGGTTGAGATAATCCAGTGTGAACTGAGCTTCGGAAATATCCCGGTTCTTGTCATGGAAGGTCGAGCGGTAGCGGTAGGGGTCCAGGAAATGAACCACTCCGGACATGAGGGTGGGTTCCCACGCCAGACGGCGCGGATCGCCAGTCAGCGACATCGCTCCAGCCGTCGCACCGTGATAAGAGCGATATCGTGCCAGGATCTTGTGTTTCCCCGTGTAGGCGCGCGCCAATTTAATGGCGTTCTCATTGGACTCCGCCCCGCCTAAAGTGTAAAAGAAATGGTTCAAGTTTCCGGGCGTGATCTCAGCCAGCATCTTTCCTAGGACCGCTCTCGGTTTGCTGGTCATCGATGGGCTGGCATAAGGCAGCTGGCGAGCTTGCTCTGCGATAGCCTGGATGACTCGCTCGTCGCCATGACCGATATTGACGCACATAAGCATGGAGTTGAAATCCAGGTAGCGCTTGTCGTCAACATCCCAGAAATAGACGCCCTTGGCGCGTTTCACCGGGATCGGTGAGACGCTGCCCTGTGCCGACCAGGACCAGAAGCCGTGTTCAAGAGAAAGGGGCAAGATCTCGGAATCAGGGAGTTCAATCATTTCCACCTCGTGGTTTTCAGTGATAATCTTAGTAGATTCCAATTGTGATTCGAACGGAAAAACTGGGAGAGCCGAGGCTGAATGCCAAGGCGAAACCCAGTTTTTTCGCCTCTTTCCCTCCCCCATGATTGGGGGAGGGGAAAAAGGGGTGAGGGTTGATAATTGGCATTGAAAGAAAACCGCTTATTACTTCTTCCAATAATCGTATCACAAGTTTGACAGAATAGCTCCCCCTGATTACAATCTCCTCGTTATTGCGAATCTTACCTCCGAGGAGAATAAAATGTACACCTTTTTCCTGGCTGTTCACAACATCTTGCGCTGGATCGCCCTTATTCTCGCAATTATCGTTCTTGTTCGGGCCTACTGGGGTTGGTTTGGGGGACGAGAATGGACCTCCACCGATAGAAGAGTGGGCTCATTTTACTCCATCTCACTAGATGTTCAAATTTTGTTGGGATTGCTCCTGTACTTTGTGTTCAGCCCGATCACCAGAGCTGCACTGAGCAATTTCGGCGGGGTCATGTCGAACCCCGACTTGCGCTTTTTTGCCCTCGAGCATGTCTTCTTCATGATCCTGGCTGTGATCCTGGCTCATGTGGGCGTGATCACCGCCCGCCGCGCCGAAGAAGATGTCGCCAAATATCGCCGAACAGCCATCTGGATCACTCTCTCCTTCATCACCCTCTTGTTGGGCATGCCCTGGTTCCGTCCTCTGCTCCCCGGCCTCGGGTGATACAAATATCAAACTCTAAATTTATAGCAAATAACTAAGATGTCATTGCGAACCCCGGTGCTTTCCAGGGGTGAAGCAATCTCCTCCTTGCCCATCCAAAATTAAATGGCCAACCGCAGAACGCTTGCAATCGTCGAAGTCACCTTAGCCGTAGTGTTCTGGGGGGCTTCATTTATTGCCACCAAAGTCGCCTTGCGCGAGGTCTCTCCCGAGACAGTTGTCTGGTTGCGCTTCTTGATGGGGATGTTAATCCTAGGTGTGGCCATGTTTGCCCGCCGTGAATTTGCCCTGCCGTCTCCCAGGGATCTGGCCTACTTCGCCGTGCTTGGCTTCATCGGCATCACCTTCCACCAATGGCTCCAATCCACCGGTCTGGTCACTGCCCAGGCCTCGACCACCGCCTGGATTGTCGCCACCACGCCCATCTTCATCGCCTTGTTGAGCTGGTTGTTCCTTAAAGAGCGCCTCGGCAAGTGGGGGGTTGTAGGTATCGCCCTGGCTACCTTCGGTGTGCTGCTGGTTGTAACAGATGGCAACCTCTCCTCACTCAGGTTTGGGGAATTCGGCACACCTGGGGATATCCTGATCCTGATCAGCGCTGTCAATTGGGCCGTCTTTTCGGTCCTCTCGCGGCGCGGCCTGCAGACCCATCCCGCCATGAGGATGCTCTTCTACGTCATGGGCTTCGGCTGGCTGTTCAGTTCGCTGCTGTTATTTGCCAACGCAGGGCTTACTGAAATTTCTGATTTATCTATGATGGGATGGTTATCCCTAAGTTTCCTTGGCATTTTTTGCTCGGGTTTTGCTTATATCTTCTGGTTCGATGCCCTGAACGTTCTCCCTACTGCCCAGGTGGGTTCCTTCTTGTATGTCGAGCCGATCGTTGCCGTGATCGTCGCCGCCATCATTCTGGCTGAACCGCTCCTGTTGGCATCGCTCATTGGAGGAGCAATCATCCTACTTGGGGTCTGGCTGGTCAACCATTCAGTAGGTATACAAGAAACCTCAAAAAATGCGGATCCGGCCAGAAATCTCTAAACTATAATGGATTCCTTTTACATTATTATCAGGGCAGGATGAAATTTCTCGATCTCTATTAAGAATGAAGGCAGTTATCAACAATTCACAATTTACCTTCACTTGACCATTTTTTGATATTTGCTATCCACTGGTGTTACATTTCCCCCTGGTGAAAGAAGTTGACTCTAATAAAAACCAAACTATAATACTTTCAGGTGCAAATAGGGGGTTAGGTGAAAGCATTCTTGATGGCATCGCAGAAAACTTGGTGGATATCTCTGTGATCAGCACATAAATTAACTAATGTGACTTCTTTCATTGGTAAAAATATAGTAAATTGGGCAAAAGAATAAGGAGATGTGATCTATGAATGGTAAAAGTAATAAGCAGCATGAAGAGAGGGCGGTGAGAGATGCCCAAAATTTGGTTGCATACTTAGCCAAGTCAGGAAAGGAACTCGATGATGAAACCCTGAAGACTCTCATAGACGCAGCTGAAAAATGGGATGCGGGTGAGTGGACACCTGAATTTGCACTCGAGTTCTGGAAGGCTTTCGCAAAAGCCAGTGAAGTGATCAAGCCTGCTACGGTAGATAGTGTCAGAGCTATCACTGTCGAACCAAAGAAACCTGGTATCCGGGGTTCTATTACATATTTTATCGGCAAGAGCCCTGCACTCAGGATGACGAACACCTATACGATCTTTACACTTGGTGTCTTGTTGGTGTTGTTGTTTTTTCAGGTTTACTGGGTGATCGGAAGTAGTCTCGATTCAAGGTTGTCAGAACTCTTAGAAAATGAGGTACAACTGGCGATCACAATAAGCGAATTGCAACAGGATTATGATGAGGTTGAATTACGATTCAAAATCACAGAGGCAGAATCCTTTGGTCTTACCGGAAATAGTAGCTATAACTTTTACTATACTCCCGATTGGGAGCGAGAGACGTTGCATATCAGTGATAGTATCGATAGGTTGGAAGATGAACTGAATTCTATCAGGTCGCAACTTGATCGGAATAATAACCTTTTGCTAGTTTGGGCGATTTTTTGGAGGAACATCCTTTCAAGGATCGATGACAACGAAGCACTAACTTCACAAATTGCTGCTTTAAAAGAGCAAATTCAATTAACCCAGAAATTGATTGATGATGATCCGGATGGGTTGGAAGAAATCCAGGGGATGAAGATCAAACTCGATAACCTGACCAATGAAGTGGATGGTTTGCCAGAAGACCTGAATGAGGCTGTAGCTTTAAGAGCTCAATTGCAAAATGACATTGCTGAGTTGACACAAAGCTTGGCAAAACCAGACCTAGGACAACAGATCATTAATCAAAGGAAAACCAATTTAGAGGATTTGAACTCAAAAGTTGCCTCATTGCAAAGACAAAATCAGCGCGAAAAGACCACAGAATTATCCCGTAGGGCTAGGCTGTCTGCGGGTTTTGTGCTGGACATCCTAAAGTCATATATATTGCCTCTTCTCTATGGATTGCTGGGAGCTTCTGCATATGTTCTCCGAACAATGTCACTTGAAATTGAGGAAGTGAAATATTCAGTAAATGCGAATCGCGGTTATGTATTGCGCCTAGCTTTAGGAACGCTTGCAGGCTTGATTGTAGGCTGGTTTATCTTCCTATTACCAGGCCAGACGTTTCTCGCCTCCATTTCTCCATTTGCAATAGCGTTCCTGGTAGGTTACAACATCGAGCTTATCTTCTCTGTGATGGATAATCTGATCAAGAGACTCAGCAGGACTGGCGAGAACGGAGGGCAATCTAAGAAAATTGAAAAAAGTGCAGCAGAAACCACGAAACCTGAGGAAGGTATGCTGGAAGATTCAGATGAAACCGGTACTTATGCCGCTGGGGAAGTAGAATGATGATTCACCTCACCGGTTCACCGTAAACCTTATCACAAACTTCGCAGGTTGATATTCATCTCAGTTTCCCAATCATCGAGCATTTTAGTCAACCTTTACACTTCTTTCAATGAGCTCCCGGTCAGGTCATTTAACGCGCCTGAATTTCCGCTCGCAGGGGATACCCAATCCCCGTTAGTTGAGAACTGGCGCGGTGTTACTCATTGCTCACGAGGGATTTGAAATCCCGAGGTTGAAATTTGGAATAGATCAAAATCGGTCTGAGTATGATGATCATCACTCACGAGAGATTTGCATCCCCGTTGGTTGAGATCTGGCGCGTTGTTGCTCATTGCTCCCCGGGGATTTGAAATCCCGAGGTTGAAATTTGGAATAGATCAAAACCGGCCTGAGCATGATGATCATCACTCACGAGAGATTTGCATCCCCCGATAGTTGAGAGCTGGCACGGTATTGCTCATTGCTCCCGAGGGATTTGAAATCCCGTGGTTGAAATTTAGCAGGAGGAATAACCTGCTGGCGGATTCCGGGAACATTCCGTCATATGATGGCGTTTAAGTTTGCATGAAGATCGAACACTTAGCAATTACTTTTCCAACCAGATGAAATTCTAATTACCTTGCACAGGGAGAAATAAACATGAGTAAGAAAAAGATGTTGTGGATTATTATGGCAGTACTGATAAGCGCCATCTTGGTGGCATGCGGTGCGGATTCGATCTTGCCGGGGGATGAAGGTGATACAGAAGATTTGCCCCCAGTGGCGGTAGTAAAGGCACGTGCAGCTTTAGCCACTGAACTCAATGTCGGTATTGAGACGATTACCATAGAATCCTATGAGCCCCAGGAGTGGTCTGACTCCTGCCTGGGGCTCGGAGGACCTGCTGAAAGTTGCTTGGCGGCGATACACCCCGGTTGGCAGGTCATACTGGTAGTCGGTGAGGGTGAAACTTATGAGGTGCGCACTGATGAATTGGGTGAGATCATCCGCATTAAGGAGTGAAGTATAGATCTACGCAAGGCATAGACCTTAGCTAGGGTTGCACGATTTCTTATGGCGTCCGCTGGTATGCGGCGCTCGCTGTCACATCATCGCTCCACCATTGATTTTACAGCCAGCCTCGCAGGTTGGCGTCCATTTCCGCTTCCCATTCGTCAAGCATTTTGGCTAACCTCTGCGCCACTTCCGGGTACGTCTCGATCAAGTTGTAGGACTCGTTTGGGTCTTTACCCAGGTCGAACAAGAACGGACCTTGTGAAAAAAGTGGGTATCCGCCATTATCTGACATATGCCGGCGCTGGTATTTCCAGTCTTGGTAGCGCACAGCCACCAGGATCGGGCCATCGTAGTAGAAAAACCGCTCGTGGGGGCTGGGTGTTTCGCCCCGGAGCACGGGCAGCATATTCTCCCCGTCTATGATTCTGTCAGTGGGAGGTGGGATTCTTGCACAGGCTAGACAGGTTGGCAAGATGTCGAAGTTGATGTTCATTTCATCGCTGGTGACCCCTGCGGGAAGCTGACCCGGCCAGCGCGCAATGAATGGTACCCGCAGCCCGCCTTCGGCGATGTTGTTCTTGCGACCGCGCAAACCTCCCGGATTCCCCTGCCACCAGGGTCCATTGTCGCTTGTGAACATGACCAGTGTGTTTTCATCCAGCCCTAACTCAGCCAGCCTATCAAGGATCTGCCCGGCGCTCCAATCCAATTCCTGCACCGAATCCCCGTATAAACCCGCCCCCGATGTGCCCTGGAATTCAGCGCCGGCGAAAAGAGGTTCGTGCACCGCAGTGTGCGAGAGATACAGGAAGAAGGGTTTATCTTTATGGGTCTCGATGAAATCAAGCGCTTCCTGCGTGTAGTCACGAGTAAGCCTGCTTTGATCCACGGGCTCCGGGATTTCAATTGTATTATTCCGCCATATAGCGAATTTGGGCACATCATTCGAATACAGCACCCCGTAGAAGTCATCAAAGCCATTGTCGTTCGGCAGGTGCCCGGGCTGGTCACCCAGGTGCCACTTGCCGACCAATCCAGTCCGGTAGCCGCCTCTTTGCAGGATCTCGGACAGGGTAACTTCATCTGTGGGTATCCCGGTCACATCGTACTGGTAGCGGTCCACCGCC
>JBFFIU010000064.1:0-13883 GCA_041556275.1 Anaerolineales bacterium
ATCCATGAAATGTGTGATATCGCCTAGTTCGCGATTGTCAGGAATGTTTGCTGCTGGAGGATATTATATGCGCAATTACTTATCAGAATCAAACTCCAATGATTATTTTGAAATCAAGCAGTTAACTGGTTTGGATAAAGTCAGTTTCAAGAGCACTTGCAGTGCGTGAAATCATCATTATTTGATATGTTGTATGTTTTCCCATATGCATGCAGGCTATGACTCTGTCCGCAGAAATTGGCTTTCCCCACTGAAATGGTTTGTCATCAATTTCATGTTCTGGAATAGTCCCATTTAGGACCATTTTTTTACACGCTGAATATTCGTGCCACAAAAAGTGGCATAAAATGGAGTTTTGCTGAAATAAATTGCCTCTGGAGGTATATTGAAAGACATTCCTCATGTTTATTCGATGACGGCCTCAAGCGTTATGAAAATTCATTCTGAAATCATTTATCATCTCCCCTGGCAGTCATTTTGTGTTTGGGATCTTTTTCCAAATGGTTCAATCTACCCAATGTCTATCCGAGTTCGTTGGTATAATTTCGAACGCAAAGGTAGTCTTCCTGATTTAGTCGGACGCAAAACTGATATGTTTTTCCATCCTTGAAAGGTTAGGCGGATCCAATAGCCCATCCTTTTCATTAAACCCTTGAGAACAATCCAGGCCAAAATAATGTCTTGATCCTGCTCGTTTCCGTAGTGCTGGACAGGATATCCTGCGAAGGTAGATGGTTGAAGAATACTCAGTTAGTAAAATCAACTTTGAGTCTTTTTCAGAAAGTGAGGTCTAGTCATTGAACAATAATATCCCACCCCGCATCCATGTGCTGGCCAAGCCCAGCGGCGCAACCTGCAACCTGGCCTGCTCCTACTGCTTCTTCCTGGATAAGGAGCTTCTCTACCCAAACAGCAATTTCCGTATGTCTGACGATGTATTGGAGAATTACATCCAGCAGCTGATCGAAACCCACCGCTCGAACCAGGTCACCGTGGCCTGGCAGGGTGGCGAGCCGACCCTGATGGGAGTCGATTTCTACCGCAAGGCCATCGCTTATCAGGAGAAATTCCGTCGCCCGGGGATGACCTTCGAGAACACCATGCAGACCAACGGAACGTTGCTGGATGATGAGTGGTGCCAGTTCTTCAAGGAAAACAACTACCTGATCGGCTTGAGCCTGGATGGCCCGCGCCACCTGCACGACGCCCACCGGGTCGACAAGGGCGGCGCGCCGACCTTCGACAAGGTCATGCGTGGGCTGCGGCTGCTGCAGAAGCACGGCGTGGAGTACAACATCCTGGTCACCGTCAACCGGATCACCGGCGATTATCCCAAGGAGATTTATCGCTTCTTGCGGGATGAAGTCGGCACCAGCTGGATCCAATTCATCCCGGTCATCGAACGCATGAACCCGGATGGTCTCAATCTGATGCAGGTTGGGGATCAGGTTTCCCATCGTTCGGTACGACCGGAGCAGTTCGGGCGCTTCCTGATCCAGGTCTTCGATGAGTGGGTGCAAAACGATGTAGGGAAGATCTACGTGCAAACCTTCGAAGCCGCCCTGCGCAGCTGGCTGCAGATGGATACCTCCGGCATGTGCGTCTTTGACAAGACCTGCGGTTATGGCCTGGCGCTGGAACACAACGGCGACCTGTACTCCTGCGATCACTTCGTTGAGACGGACTACCTGCTGGGCAATATTAAAGAGGAGCACATGCTGCAGATGGTGGGCTCGGATGAGCAGACCAAGTTTGGGCAGGACAAGTATGACTCCCTGCCTAAATACTGCCTGGAGTGCCCGGTGCTGTTCGCCTGCAACGGTGAATGCCCCAAAAATCGCTTCATCGAAACCCCTGAGGGGGAAGCGGGTCTTAATTACCTGTGTGCTGGATACAAGGCCTTCTTCCAGCGTGTGGATGAGCCCATGAAGATCATGGCGGCGTTGCTGCGGAGCAACCGGCCGGCAGCGGATGTGATGGGTATTTTAAAGGAGCAAAAGGAGGTGATGGATAAAGCATTTCATAACGCACATCCGGAGAAACCCTGCCCCTGCGGCAGCCAGCTGCCCTTTAAAGAATGTCACGGTTGGGTGATTCCCAGCCGCAAGCGACGAAGGCGGCGCAATTACGCCGCTCAGCCGCGCCCGCCAGTGCGCGTGAAAATCGTGTAGGGCAGGCGTGTACCCGATCAGGGTGATTCTAATCCTGCCGTATATCTCGGGTGTGGAAATCCGACCTACTCAGTGAACCATTCAAGCGAGTTATCCTGAGTGAAGCCCTGCCCTTGGTCGGACATACCCAGGGGAAGGACCTCGATTAATCGGTCGCTCCACTCTCGCAGAATTACAGAATAAATCAAAAAGGAGATTTTTATTATGCCAAATGGAAAACCAAATATCCTGGTCATCTGGGGTGATGATATCGGCATCAGCAATATCAGCGCTTACTCAGATGGCCTGATGGGCTATCGTACCCCCAACATCGATCGCATTGCCAATGAAGGCATGCGTTTCACCGATTCGTACGGCCAGCAAAGCTGTACCGCCGGTCGGGCTGCCTTCATCACTGGCCAGAGCCCTTACCGCACCGGCCTCACCAAGGTCGGCATGCCCGGTGTCGATATCGGGCTGCAGGCCGAGGATCCCACCATCGCCGAGCTGCTCAAGCCGTTGGGCTATGCCACCGGACAATTTGGCAAGAATCACTTCGGTGATATGAACAAGTACCTGCCCACCAACCATGGCTTTGACGAGTTCTTCGGCAATCTCTACCACCTCAATGCTGAAGAGGAACCGGAAAACGTAGACTATCCTCCGGAAGAAGATTTTCCAGAATTCCACGCCCGTTTTAAGCCGCGCGGTGTGATGCATTCCTGGGCGACTGATGAAGATGACCCTACTGAGCAGCCGCGCTGGGGTCGGGTTGGCAAGCAGAAGATCGAAGACACCGGCCCTCTGACCAAGAAGCGCATGGAAACGTTTGATGCTGAGCTTCTACCTGAGGCCAAAAGATTTATCAAAGACGCGCATGAGAATGATCAGCCCTTCTTCGTCTGGCTCAACACCACCTGGATGCACTTCCGTGTGCATCCGCCGGAGGAGATCCTGGGGCAAGCCGGACGCTGGCAGTCGTACTATCATGATGCCATGATCGAGCACGACAAGCATGTGGGTGAAATGCTGGAGCTGCTGGATGAGTTGGGCATCGCTGAAGACACGATCGTCTTCTACAGCACCGACAATGGCCCGCATATGAACTCCTGGCCGGATGCAGCCATGACCCCCTTCCGCAACGAGAAGAACTCCAACTGGGAAGGAGCCTTCCGCGTGCCGGCCATGGTGCGCTGGCCAGGCAAAATCCCTGCGGGTTTCGTCTCCAACGAGATCATCGCCCACCAGGACTGGCTGCCGACCTTCCTGGCAGCAGCTGGTGAGCCAGACATCGTGGAAAAGCTCAAGAAGGGTAACAAGGCCGGCGAAAAGACGTTCAAGGTGCATATCGACGGTTACAACTTCCTGCCCTATCTCACCGTTGAAGGTGAAAAAGCGCCGCGACCTGGCTTCATCTACTTCTCCGATGATGGAGAGTTAACCGCCATCCGCTACGACAATTGGAAACTGGTCTTTGCCGAACAAAGAGCGACCGGTACGTTGAAGATCTGGCAAGAACCCTTTACCTCCTTGCGTGTGCCCTATTTTTTCAACCTGCGCACCGATCCATACGAACGAGCCAATATAACTTCTAACACATACTACGATTGGATGATCGATCATGTCTACCTGTTGTATGCCGGACAGGCTCTTGTGGCGCGCTTCATGGAAACCTTTAACGAATTCCCGCCGCGCATGAAACCGGCCAGCTTCTCCGTGGAACAGATCGTGGAGAAAATGAACGAAAATATCGGTGGTGCAGGTTAGCTTTTGCTGAAAATTGACAGGATTACGCATCGTGGCTTAATCCTGTCTAAGATGGGTCTGGTTCCTTTCTAGAATCAGACCCATCTGCCTCAACTCGAAAAGTTATGAAACTTGAAGACTCCGAGAAGGCTACCGTCGCGGATCGGGTGCGCGACTTCTATAATCGGCACCCTTACCCGCCACCGGTCACAGAACTAAATGGCTATCGCCAGCTGTGGCAAAATGAGGGTCGTCGCCGCTCCGATTTTCATCTTTTTTGGCCAGCAAAGCCTTTCAATGAAGAGATGAGTATTTTGGTTGCCGGCTGTGGCACCTCACAGGCGGCTAGATATGCCTTGCGACACCCTTCCGCCCGGGTCATGGGTATTGACCTCAGCAGCACCAGCATTCAGGAAACAGAGAAACTGAAACGCCAGTATGAGCTGACCAATCTTCATCTCATGCAGCTGCCAATAGAACGGGTTGGGGAACTGGAACGGGGATTCGACCAGATCATCTGTACCGGTGTGCTGCATCACCTACCAGACCCGGATTTGGGCTTACGAGCTTTACGTCAGGTCCTCAAACCGGATGGTGCTATGCACTTGATGGTTTACGCCACCTATGGGCGGGCAGGTATATACATGATCCAGGAGTACTGCCGCCGCCTGGGCATCGGCGCCTCCGATGAAGAGATCACCGAGCTGGCTGAGGCGCTTTTAGCTTTACCCCTGGGGCACCCATTGGCTCGCCTGCTGGGTGAAACGCCGGATTTTCGGCGCAAGGCTGCCTTGGCGGATGCGTTGTTAAATCCGCAGGACCGCTCCTACACCGTGCCCCAATTGTTTGACTTCATTCAAGGTGCTGGCTTGAGATTTGGGCGTTGGCTTTGCCAGGCGCCTTACTTACCCCACTGCGGCGATATGGCCAACACTCCGCATGCTGCCCGGCTGGCTCAGCTCCCGATTGAAGAACAGTATGCGGTTGTGGAACTTTTTCGCGGCACCATATTGCGTCATAGTGCCATTATCTATCGTGATGATAACCCTTTCCAAACGCAGTCAATCCAGTTTGATGACGAGGATTGGCAATCTTATATTCCCCATTGTTTGCCGCGAACGATCTCCGTTCAGGAAAAATTACCCCCCGGTGCAGCTGCGGTACTGATCAATCAAAGTCACACATACCCGGACATTTATTTGCTGGTCAACCAGGAAGAAAAAGAATTGGTTGATGCAATTGATGGTCAGAGATCCATCAATGAAATTATTCATCATACGGGAAGAAACCAACTGGATGGTTGGCGTACATTTTTTCAAAAAATCTGGTGGTATGACCAGGTCAGTTTGGAAATATCAAATGGATGACCTATGTCCATAGGACAAATTGAATCTCCTAATGGAATAAGGAAATACCTGCCGATTTAGGTTGGTTACCTGGCTATCAATCCAAGTGGCTGCGCTCGGACCTGGTTGCAGGGAATAAATGATCTTGCTCTGAGTTGAAAGAAAAACATCATCCATGGGCTGCGTCCAGCAAGATTGAGCTGTTCTCAATCACCTTCTGGATTCCAGCATGGTAATCCCGTTTCACTTGTCTGTCAGCCACTTCAACATACAACTGGGAAGTCCGCAAGCTGACATGACCTAGCATTTTTTGAACAGAAGTAACTGGCACTTCCGCCGCAATCATGTAACATGCAAAGGTATGTCTTAGTTGGTGACAGGTCACCCAGATCCCAGCTTGGTGACAGTACTTGGCCAATTGCAGTTGAATTCCAGTTGTCGTGATAGGTTTACCTCTCCGGTTCAAGAAAATTCGCTCTTCATCGTTGTTGGACCGGAAGGCCAGATATTTTTCCAATAATTTCGATGCCATTGCAGAAAGATACACAATTCGCTCGCGTTGCCCTTTGCCATTAACCCGCAGGTGCGGAGAACGATTTTCGGACAGGTATACATCCCCTAATCGCAAGTTTATCACTTCGCCTACCCGTAACCCAGCATGCAACATAAGCGTGAAAATGGTGCGGTCTCGCAAATGTTTACCGATAGCTGCGAAGAGTAACTCTAGTTCATTCTAAGGAATGCTCCGAGGCAATTGGCGCCCTCAACTAACGTAGTAACGCCAGGGTGCGACAGGATTCGGTACTTCCTGATCACAAGTGTAGGCCAGGTAATCGTAGAACATGCGCAGGGCAATCAACCTGCGTCGGATTGTTGCGGGTGTACGTCCTATACTTTGTTGCCACTCAATGAAGCAATCAACATCATGAATTGTTATTGTCTCTGGCGAAATGTCAATTGCCCACTTGAAAAAAATACGTACGTCACTGGAGTGATGCACTGCGGGACTGGTGCCTGGTTTTCTGCGCCGCCAATATTTCTCAAAGCCTTCAATATGCTTTTGTGGAAACATAAAATCACCTCCGTAAGCCGTTGCTTTAGTTTATTGCAACAGCTCGCTTAGGTTATTTTTCTCTACTCGTTTAGCGACTACTTAATGTAATGGTTATTATGTTTATTTAGATGGCTCCCACTTGCATTCTAAGCACGAGACCACCCCTCGCTCCTTGTGGTCGGGTGCATCGAATGGTTGCGCTGCCTCATGCGTTGCTAATCGTTTCTAAAGTCCTCAAGTTCATTCTTCTCTGCTTGACTTTGCAGTATTTCTCGCACAGCCAAGGCTGACCTATCTTCGGCGGCCAGTCTGTGTGCAATTTCAGCAATTGTTGTCTCATAGTCTGCTTGAAACTCACTTGGAATTTTGCAGTGCACTTCGTGCGTGAATTCCGCCCAGGCGTTTTGAAGTTTCGTTCGAATCTGGATTTCACAGATCATTCTATCCTCGACGACAGTGCGTCGCTCTCTGTAGGTCTTCACACGATCATAAGAAACATCTGCTAGAAGGTGTATCGCTCTATATCCGGTGCGCTTCGGATCTATGATGAAGTCTTCCAGAGACCGCGGCTGGATGCGGAACTGTGTGGTAGCCTGGATGTAGTCGAGTATTCCGTAGCAATCATCAACAAACCAGCAAATCACTCTAGCGCCAATCAGGTCCGTGATAACTTCGGTTGGATAGCCAAACATGGGCCAATCAGTCTTCTCCAGCTTCCTTAGAAAACTCGCCAATGACTTGACCCTGGATTGCACGACAACAGCTTTACGAGGGAGCTTGTTTTCTACTGTGTAAGCCGAAGCCAATTGATCGAGCCTGATTTTGAGAAGCTGGCTTATCGATTCCAGTTCCTCGCCGAAGCAATCAAAGAATCTAATGGCTCTTTCGGTTAGGAACTCTCTCCGTTCCTTTCGGGTTCGGGGTTCGGTCATGTCTAATTCCTGCTAGTTTTTTCGTCTACGCAACGGGTTGATCAGTAAAATTCTAAATTAATATCTCCACTTTGACATATTATACAAACAATTATTGGGCATCATATGGATGTTATTGCATCGTTTTTTCTGTAAATTTTGTCAACCCCAAAGGGGGGTGTATCCTCCCTGATGACCTTACAACAAAAGCAGGCAGCTATCTGCCTGCTTTTGCATTTTTGGGTTGTTAGTGAGGATTATTACCGGGCGGTCACGAACAGTTCTTTCAATGCGATCACGATCGTCGCACCAGCGACAAAGGCTACCACAAACGGCAGAACTAATGAAAAAGCCGTCCCCAAGCCGGGTATAGTATTTAGCGCCGTCGCGGAAAGAGTTAACGCAATCGCAGCCAACAAAAAGCCTCGCGTATCTTCGCCGGTGACATTGAGAAGGCCGACAATCACGCCCAGGATCGCCAGCACCCAGATCGCCCAGGCGGGTTGATAGAAAAGCCCGGCGAGCACGGCAATAACCAGACCAATAATAAAAGCCCATTTACCAATTATGTCAAGTTTCATTTTAATCTCCTTTCACTAAATGAAATGACAGACGAATATCGGAGAAACGGTCTTAAAGACGATGATGGGTTTCACTATGATAGAACACTTATGTGGTAAATAAGTTATGGATTTATCTCTACTTTTGGCGATGCAGAAGCCGAAAATTACACTTGGATCCAAGTCGTAAGTGTAACAGACTGTACAAAGAATACCTCAAAAGGTTACTTGAATGATTAATATGTTTATTTAGATGGCTCTCAGTTGCATTCTAAGCACGAGACCACCCGCCGCTCCTTGTGGTCGGGTGCATCGAATGATTGCGCTGCCTCATGCGTTGCTAAACGTTTCTAAAGTCCTCAAGTACATTCTTCTCTGCTTGACTTTGCAGTATTTCTCGCACAGCCAAGGCTGACCTATCTTTGGCAGCCAGTCTGCGTGCAATTTCAGCAATTGTTGTTTCGTATATATACGATGTCTGATGTCCTTGGGCAGGCTGCTTCAAATTAACGACCCCGCCCGAAATATCGTTGTGACCTTCTGCCAATTTACTAAGCCGATCTACAGCTAGGGTGTAGAATTAGTCCTCACTTATCTTCACTTCATCAATTTCATTAATAAACTCAATAGGAAAATTTGTTTTGTCCAATTCTTTCACTCCTCTGGCTATTTAGAACAAGGATCGCTTATCGTATCGCAATGTAATTTGGTTCCTCGGGTTTCAACCACCGCCGCGCAGAAGCGCATGTGATTCGCCGTGGTAAAGCGTGCAGTTCCCAGGATGAGTAATGACGCTTGATCAATAACGAAGCACAGCAGCGGCATTTGTCCCACCTGGCACTTTTTCTGGTTCCACGGAGTAGACTATTCCACCTTTCAAGTAGCTCTGAACAGCCGCCAAGTCCAGCAGGGGCTCGTCGCCAGACTCCATTTGATCATGTAATTCAATCTCATTTGTAACTGGATTAAAGACACCCCATTGCTGCATTCCGGCGGAGACGAACAACGTTTCAACCTGGCCGTGATAAGCGGCTGGGAGGATCTTTTCCAATGTGTCTGCGACTCGTTCGCTTGCCTGGCCGGCTAGTTGTTGGTAATGGGTGATAGCCTCTTCTTGCGCTGCCTGGAAGAGAGGTCCAAGAATATCCCAGGCGCTTTTGTGCAAATCGTCCGCGCTCAGCAAATCAGGATTCCCCTTGATGACCATATCGATCAGGTTCGGATACGTGTTGGCCTCTTTATAAATCGGAAGCAAATATTCGACTCCCGCCAACACAAGCGGCACCTGGTCTCCCTGAAGAAATTCCGTCAAGCCATCCGCGATAAGTCGAAAGTAGCGCAGGAGATCATTCTTGGCGCTTTCATCGCCACCCCCTTGCCCATGGAATGTTACTGAACCGTCCCCGGTCTTTCCGCTATCGGAACCAGAAGTGTGGAGATGAAGACTCGCTTGAAGATCGTCGGATGGTATTACTTCAGCCAGACTACTAACTACCTGCCCGATATCAACCTCGCTGACGCTATAGCGCGTACCGTTCAGCAACCTGACTTCGTTCTGGCTCAACGCCAAGATGTA
This sequence comes from Anaerolineales bacterium, assembly GCA_041556275.1. Lineage (GTDB taxonomy): Bacteria > Chloroflexota > Anaerolineae > Anaerolineales > UBA4823 > PFL25. The sequence goes on from JBFFIU010000064.1 coordinate 9,344, forward strand.
GAATTGGCCGTCGCCAGTGAAGAGCGGCAATAGCGGATTAATGTGGAAGTGGTCAGTGACAACCATCAATTCTGCAAAATTCAATGGGAGGCGAAAGCGACGAACTCTGTTGGGAGAGATAAAAATCGCCAGACCATCACTCTGATGCTGCCAGAAATGAGGACTCTGTAAGAGCTTGCTGGCCGGCTCGAGCATTTTTTGTACATCGCGCCTGCCGACGTCCTGGTCAGATAAGCGCTTCTCAGCCTCTCCGAGCAGGTTTTTCAGCCGTACCGGATCCTGCTGAGCCTCCCTCCCAGTACGATGGGTCGGCATATAGATTGAAACACACCATTGCTGTTCTTTACGCATTAACTGTTCTAACTCGGCTTTAGTCAAAATATCCATTTTCTTTCTCCTGGTTAAAATACTCTACATTTCCTGATACTCGCCTTCGACCACGGCCTCACCGCGGGGCTCACCGCGCCCTTTGCCGTCGTTCTGCCCAGGCCGCCTTTTCCATCATTTCGCAAAAGGTCGCCGTTCCCCAACTCGCACAGTCATCCTGTGGCTGCCTGGGCTCGTCGGACAAAAGGATTGCCTGAGCCGATGCAGGTAAGGCGGATCTCATCTTCGGCCAGCGCTTCCTGGCCGGAGATAAATGTTTCAGGATATTGTTTGAGGTCTACCCCTTCTTTTTTCACGACGACGGGGGTTTGGGTGAGCGGTCGTCCAGTTAATGGCAGTGGAAAGCCAGCTGGTGTCTCGGAGGGGCCGGAAATGCGCCGGTACCCCTGAATCATGCCTTCAGTCATTGTCCCGTTCTCTTTTGATAATTGAATCGTCTAATATTTTGTATTATATCTTGTGTATAAAATATTCACGGTCCATTTTGTGACAAAATAACTGTATAATGTCAATTCCGCTAGTTTTTCTCGCTGTTTAAAGCTGATAAACGCACATAATTTATCCTTACCATCAATATACTGGCATTTAAACCATCATGGATTGGAAACCATACATGAATATTGACAGCTAAAACAGTGTATTGGACTTATGCGGGAGGGCGATATCCATACGCCCATCCAGCAATCCCAACACTTGTGTGTTGGGACGAACCAAAATTAGCCGATTTTCAGTCAAAAGATCCAATTTCGATACCTAATTGGTCCAGCCCCCCCTTTGCTCAAAGTGCAATGATGCGAAAAATCGCTCGATAGGCATATCAAGTGGTCTGAGTGGACGGTATTGGACTCGAACCTGGTGAGAAAGAAGCCATTAACCAATGAATTTGACACGATCCCCTGAGTCTTGATTTAATCAAACTAGGCGGCACACTCCTTTTCGTGTACCGAATGCTCAAATAGTTAAGGGTTTTACTCGACATTCCCCCGCGAAATGTGAACCAGTTAGAGCGGGTGGGGGTCGAACCCACAAGGTGTTCCCACAGGGGGATTTTAAGACTCCTATGTTTGTGTCTATCCCTTAAATCTATGTCTATCCTGTCTATAGAGTCTCATCTACCGGGGGAAAAATGTCGCTTGTGTCAATTATTTCTACAATTTCTATCCAAACTGCACATTAACTGCACACAAATGCACCATACAAAAAGAAGGAAAGGCGACTTTCAGCTCGACAATGGTAAGGATAGATTGTTCTAAATCAAAAATTCTCTTGTTGCAACCTTTCGCGGATAAGCTCCGAACCGCACCCTTCCCTGAAATCAAGGAGAAACAAATCACAGAAGTGTTACATTTTCAAGAATCTTAGTTACATGCCCTCGAATTGATAAGGGATATTTGCATTACCTAATTCTTGTACAACGGTTACAAGTTCAATTAGTCCATTAGTCTAAAGTTTTGGTATATGCACTGTTGCTCATTGAGATGATCAACAATAGCCTTCATTGCTTCTAATTGTGGATAACCGTATTCAGGCTCTTCGCTCGTAATATCAAGAAAGACAGCATACCAAGCAATTAAGATAATTTTATTGCGGGATCTATATCCTACCGATGAGGTCAGAACACCGGTTTTGCGATCAAATCCTTCACAGATACAAATCCAACTTGTTTCCCATCTTCAGTGATGGGCAGATGACGGATATGTTGTTCTGTCATCTGCCGATATATTTCATAAACCGGGGTGGCAACATCGACCGATATCAAAGGAGATGTCATGATCTGATCCACCCGCACTTCAGCTGAATCCTTCTCAAGAGCCACAAACTTGTGAGAGATATCAGCCTCACTGACGATACCTTGTACGCTCCCTGGTTCTCCAACCAGAACACAATCTGTTCCTTGCTGTTTCATAATCTTTACAGCTTCAGCAACCGTTGCATTAGGGGCAATGACAGGCGGACCGCTCGTCATCATCCTACGAATGGGTTCAACCGCCGCAGGTCTTAGGAAAAGGAACCAGTGCACAATCCCGACGAAAACAGCACCCCCAATGATGTTCCCGATGGTGACAGGCAGCAAATTATCCAGGATGAAGCCCGAGATGGTTAAGTTAGACAAGTCTAGGATTCCCCCAAGGATGTCTTGAGCCGCAGCCAACACTTGAGGGTCGTTCTTAAGCAGAAGACCCGCTGGAATGAAGTACATATTGGCAATCGAATGTTCGAATCCCAGGGCGACAAAAGCCGTGATCGGGAATAGGATCGCCAGGATCTTATCTGTTACGGATCGCCCGCTGAAGCAGAGATACACTGCCAGACATACCAGGATATTACAAAGGATTCCTCTTGTTAATGCCTCTAGAAATGTCAGATTGACCTTTCCATTGGCAATCATCAGCGCGGTCGCGCCAACCGAGGCTCCGCCAGCAGTCCACTGCCCGCTCAGGAAGATCAAGAAAACCAGGAACAACGCACCCACCATGTTGCCGACAAAAACAATGCTCCAATTACGCGAAAGCTGCTCCAAAGTTATCTTCCGGCTGATAAAAGCCATAACAATCAGGTTATTTCCAGTGAATAACTCAGCGCCAGTGATAATCACCAGGATTAAACCTAAGCTGAAGACAAATCCCCCGATAAGTTTTGTTAATCCAGTACTCAACGTAGAGTCATGGATAACATACGTAAAAAAGGCGCCTCCCAGGCCAATGAAAAAACCAGCCATCACGGCAAGGGTAAATGTAGAGAAGAAATCTCTGTTTCCCTTGGCGACCCCTGCCTTCTCAACGCGCTCAGCCATCTGAGCTGGAACATATGCGTCTATTTCATAGTGCTCCATTTGAATCTCCTCTCTCTGATAATCAGCTAATATGTCTACAGTGATCCATCTCTTAAGTTCTCGGTATGCCCTGTTTTGTAGTTTAGGGCCTATTGCACCTTAGAAACCTCGATAAGCGGCTAAGCTACAATATTATTCATTACACAGACGGATCATATTCTTATTTGCAAGCTAATCACGCAATGTGAAGATAGATGTGTTTTTTTGTAAATTCTCTCTGGTGGATTTATGCCTGCTTCTTCATTTCTAGTATAGAGCATTTTTATTTTCATCACAACAGGTTTTCAAATGAACGACGAAAGAATTGAGTCGACCTGAGTTGTTGATTGAGTGTCAACCTTACCTGCGGTCTGATTTCCATACAAGGGCTTATCTATTTTTTGCTTACCGTTTCCCAGTGAAAATAGGAACAAAGTTTGCTAAAATGTCTAGGGAGGCAAAAAACTGGTGGATGCTGCTATGCTAGAGAAGAGCCTATTTTTTCCGCTTCACGAACTGGCGATAAGGTAGCTTCAAAGGAGCACCAATGGCATCAAAAAGGATCAAGCGTTTCAATCCATAAAGGACCTGCTCAGTGTTTACTTGAGCGCGCAAATACCCAAGTTTAATTCACTCGGAGCCCCTTATCCCGTATTGACGTAAAATATCGTCTGTCAGGAAAGAAAGGATAAAAACATGGATGTCACAATTCATAACGCATTGTTGGACAAGACACCTGAACTGGTGAATATTGGCATTGAGAATGGCCAGATCGTCAAAATAACGACAGATGCCCTATCCTCAGGAGAGCAATCCATCGATGCACTGGGAAGGCTGGTAATCCCGCCGTTCTTTGAGTCCCATTTTCACCTGGACAATACGCTCATCTGGGGTGATTACAAAACGCACGATCTAAGTGAAGCCATTGAGGCGTTTTCAAGAGCCAAAGTAGATATGGATACAGCTGACATCGTTCGCAGATCCACCGAAACATTGCGCATGTGCCTTGCGAACGGCGTTTTCTGGCTTCGCTCGCATGTGGACATTGAACACGATGCCCAGCTGAAATTGCTTGAGGGCGTCAAAGCCGTCAGGGAGTTGTTCGCCGGGATCGTTGACGTTCAGATTGTCGCCTTTCCGCAGAATGGGATGGCGCGCGATCCCGAAGCCGTTGAACTAATTCATGCTGCGATGGAAAATGGCGCTGATATTGTGGGCGGTATCCCGCATTTTGAACGAGACATGGATGACGCGGCCAGGCAGATCGAGATCGCGTTCGAGATCGCCAAGAAATATGACGCCGATATTGATATGCACGTCGATCAGAAGGATGATCCATAC
>JBFFIU010000065.1:0-13784 GCA_041556275.1 Anaerolineales bacterium
CCCTGGGGCAGCACGAGCGGGCCATCGCAGACTATGACCAGGCCATTGCACTGAACCCGGAATTAGAACAGGCCTACTTCAATAAAGCTTGTGCCTATGCCTTAATGAAGAACGTAGAATTAACTATTGAATGGTTGGGAAAAGCTATTGAAATTGATGAGAAGTATTTGGATATGGCTGAAGAGGATACAGATTTTGATTTGATAAGGGAGGAGCTAAAGTTTGCAGAATTTATTGAAAGAATGAAGGCAACTTAGAAATATTATCAGTTGTGATAGAATCATATAGACAATATATTAAATTGATACGGATGGTATAGGAAAAAAGCTAACCAAAGGGTACACGGTTCGATCTACCGAAGGTAACACGGATAGCACCAGAAGGGTAGCCGTGAGGCCTTAGGTAGGGGGAAATGGCTAAACGGTTCACATCCGTGAGGTCGAGGGTTCGAGTCCCCCCGCGCCCACTTTTTATTTTGCAGCGACTGATCGAGTCGCTGTTTTTCGTTTTTGACTTCAACCAAAATAGGTTCAATTTTTGATTGTATAATGTGCTAAAAGGGAATATATGCATAAAGAATTTTGCTTATCAACCCGTTCGTGGATTATGTAGCGGTTGCTATTTGGTTCACCGTCCCTTTATCCGGTTTTGCCCCACATCAATTCTTAATGCGTTGGGCGCCTTATTTCTCAAACATAGGATTTGCAGGAGGAGGTATGAGATTCTCAAGAATCAAGTTGATACTCTTGGTCATGGTAGTGTTGATTTTGAGTTGTCAACCTCAACCAGGCGCTGTTGCAACAACTTCCTCTACAATAATTCCAACTTCCATCATGCTGCCTACTGTGATTCCAACTGCGCCACAAACTGTTTCCCCGGTTACGCCCACTACTGCACCTGTATCGACGACTCCTGCAAGCGGCCTGACCGTATTGGAAACTTTGGGAAATCCCAAAGATGGAGGCGCAGCCTTGTCGTCCGATGGTAAGTTTCTGGCGGTTGGAGATGGCACCTTGGTAAGAGTCTGGTCTGCCGAAAGCGGAAACGAAGAGCAAGTACTCAGCGGGCTCAATGGCAAAGCATATGTAATCGTTTTCTCACCAGATGCTTCCCTTCTGGTTTTATTCGACAACGATTTTGTGATCAAGCTTTGGGACTTGGAGAATGGGCTTCTGGTCTCTACATTTGGTAGCCCAGGGATAAACCCGATGAGTTTTTCATTCTCGCCAGATGGTTCAATCCTGGCATCCGGTCATAGCGATCACAACGTCAGATTATGGGATGTGGAAACAGGCGAAATCATCCACGCACTCCAGGGGCATACCGGTGCTGTTGATAGCGTCGCTTTTTCGCCTGATGGGTCTCTGTTGGCATCTGGAGAGGTAAACACCGGCTACACGATCAAGCTTTGGGATGTCCCCAGCGGGCAAGAGATTAAAGGTCTGGTTGGTCATAGAGAGAATGTTTACAGCCTGTCTTTTTCTCCGGATGGCAAATATCTGGCTTCGGCGAGCGGTGACCGCACTGTTAAACTGTGGGATGTGGAAAGCGGGGAAGAGGTTCACACATTCAGAGGACATGGGGATAGAATTTATAGTGTGATTTTCTCACCGGATGGTGCTTGGCTGGCGTCTGGCAGTTCGGATCGAACCGTCAGAATATGGGATGCCGGGAGCGGGCTGGAGCTACAAGTTCTCCGAGGGAGAAATGACATGACTGCCCTGGGTTTTTCGCCGGATGGTTCGCTTTTGTTCACTGGTGACGACGGTAACCCAGTGGCTATATGGGGAGCTTCTCAATAAGAGCATCCACAAGATGTGAAATGTTAAGACAAGGTGAGCGCTAGATTCCAATAGGCAGCAAGCGTGATTTGGGGCGCTAGGGCTCTTCTGTGCCTGGAGATCACCGCCAAACGCGCTGGAGCGGACCCGGCCAGCTCGGCGCGATAATCTGAGCATGTCTTGGCCGGACCGCGCAGCTTGACCCCGTTGGGCCGCTGAATTAACCAATTGTTTTTCAAATGGGTGAAGTGATGAAGAGTATCTTAGTAACCGGTGCCAGTAAGGGAATAGGATTAGAGTTTAGCCGGCAATATTTGCATCAAGGTTATCGTGTGTTTGCAGCTAGCCGGAAACCGGAAAACTCTTTAGAATTGCAGCATTTAAAGTCTCAATATAATGATCATCTGGTAATTCATCAATTAGATGTTAGTGATGAGGAATCTAGACATAATTTCTATCAAGCCCTATTGACGCAAACAGAGAAGCTGGATGTTCTAATCAACAACGCTGGCATCATTGCAGGCAACGAAGAATATGATTATAGATTTGGAAATCTGAAACAGGAAGATATATTAAGAACACTTCTTGTCAATAGCGTCGCCCCACTGATGATAACGGAAAAAGTATTTCCGTTATTATCAGAAAGTACGCAACCCATTGTTGTGAACATAACCTCTGATAATGGAAGTATTTCAAGGAGGAATAGTGGGGGAAAATATGGCTACTGTGCCAGCAAAGCTGCTTTAAACATGATCACGAAGATATTGTCAAATGAACTAATAAGAAACGAGATCATCGTAGTTGCTCTCCATCCGGGATGGGTTAAGACACCAATGACAAAGAATGAAAATGCCCCATTAGAGCCATTTGAATCTATAGGAGGAATGATGCAGGTTATCGACTCTCTCGAGATGAAGGATACTGGGAGATTTCTTGATTGGAAAGGGAATGATATACCATGGTGAATGGGAAAAAAGGATAATCTGGTAGCACACTAGCAAACAAATAAGTACAATTTATATCCCACCAGGACTTGACCCCCAGTCCGTGAGGTTTCGATAACCACTCTTATCCAAATTAGGTTAGATATTAATAAATAATATTCCAAAAGGAATAATATCCATAAAGAGTTTTGCTTATCAACCCATTAGGCGGCAAGGTCTTGAGTTCAACCCCATGCGTTCCATTTGCCGGGAGGGCTAAGTATGAAATACACAAGCACAATTTGTATAGCTGTTTGCATAATTCTGTTATCTGCGTGTGGTACATCAACTTTAACACTGACTTCCGTATCCCCCACAAAAAAGCCAACCATCACTCAAAGTCCAACACCAGAACCTACAGCGACTCTGGAGTCAATTGGTTTCCAACTGTCAGAATCAGGATCATACCATGTGGGCATAAGACGCAATATTGCATATGAAGACTCCAGCCGGGATGGACGCAAAGTCACTATAACCATCTGGTACCCAGGTGTGGAACCTCAAGACTCAACCAGCACTGATCATATCATTGATGCAATGCCTGATTTAAACAACGCCCCCTATCCATTAATCCTTTCGTCAAGTAAAGTAGGTTCCATATTTGCTTCACATCTCGTATCATACGGGTTCATCTATGTGGGCATCAATGGGTTGGATACCTACCTTTGGAATGAAAACCTGATTGACCAACCCCTGGATATTCTTTTTGCATTGCATCAGGTGGCATCGAATCCGCTTGAAGGGTTGGAAGGGATGATTGATGGAGAACATGCCGGAGTCCTAGGATATTCGTTCGATGGTTACAACTCCCTGGCATTGAGCGGCGCGCGTGTGGACCCTGAATATTATCTGGAATTTTGTGCCAATCCCTCACTGGAGGAACATTGGATCGACTGGGGATACTGCGAACCGGCAAACACATGGGAGGAGTTTTCCGATCATGCGGGCAGCGCGATCACGACCAGTAACGACGGCCTGTGGCAACCGATGACGGATGAACGTATTCGAGCTGTCATGCCTATGGCGCCAGATGGCGCAATATTGTTCGGCGAACGCGGACTGTCTTCAGTAGATCGCCCAACACTGATCATCGGGGGTACTGAGGATGATATTTGCACCTACAACAACGAAGCTGTTTACATCTTTGAGCATATTAGTGCGTCTAATCGGACTATGATCTCATTTGTTGGCAAAGGGCATATGATGATCTATGATGTCGATCAAGTCGCGTATATGAAACATTTTGCAACAGCCTTTTTTGGTTATTACCTCCAAATGCAAGACGATTATTCAAAGTACTTCTCAGAAGATTTCATCTCTCAGCATGACGATCTGGTCTGGGGAGCGTATACAAAGTAACTATGAATGCCACCGAACAAAGCGTGCACTTGACTGATGGGAGTCGTCCCGCTAAATTGGGTTGGTTCTAACTTTTGGGTCTACCGCTATAATGACGTTTTCCAATCCCGCCTACCAGGGTGTAACGCAAGCCGTTAAGAAATGTTATTATCAATGGCCTGTGATTGTATCCGTATTGGAATACCATTTATTTCTTTTTGATCATAGGCCTGCATCCAATTTGTCTAATTGATAGGTTGGAAGAAGACTTGCAGTAAAACAATACTATTTATATCCCACCAGGACTTGACCCCCAATCCGTGAGGTCGAGGGTCCCGCCGGTCTGGCGGGATGCTATTCGAGTCCCCCCGCGCCCACTTATTACAAGTGGAATACCCTGCTGATGAGTCAGGGATTTTTTTATCAGGAACTGAGTCAAAGCTGATGATGTGGGAGGTAGGTGAATTAAGATGAAAACCTCCAGAGCCATACTCTGGAGGTAGTCGGGGTTACTCGGAATCAGGATTTACCAACCACCGAATCCTGGATGATCTGGGCTGCTGTATTGGAGCCCATTTATCCCAGCACAATGATCGTTTTCGACTGTCTGGATTGTCGCAAATGCACCCCAAATATCTGGACCAATCTCTATTCCATCAGCGTTATACCAAACACCGTTAGCTTTTGTAGCGTCAGCTGAAACAGCAATAATTTTGGTAAAGTAATCCCAAGTACAGGTTTGGCCTTCATATTCATATGAACCCCACATGTGATTTGTTTCCCAGGCACCTGATCCAACATAGCTGCTGAATCCATAATGGCGGTCTAATTTTCCATCACCATAACAGTCAACATTGGCAAGCCAAGCGTCATTCCACTTCATAAGCAAATCAACATCTCGATATGGCCATGCCCAATGATATTGCGCATCAGGATTTTCATTTAAATAAGTGTCATCATCACCTTCATATGGTGGAAAACCTGCTCCACCCAAATAAACGTTTGCGTAGGAGCCAATAAACATGTGTGCTTGGTAATTGTAGCCATACGGGTCATAACCTACCACGAGTGGTTGACCTGCAAGGTAATGATCAACTGAGTATTCTATGGTTCCTGATTGGATTTTCGTACAACCGGTAGCTTTCCATCCAATTTCATTTCCTTCGGAGTCGAATTGGACAGGTTTATCAGCGAAGACCACCGTTGTGGTTATTAGTAATGCTGCAAAAACGATCAGAGAAATTAAAAGTGTTTTCTTCATTTTTATTCTCCTATAGGATATCTATCGACCATCTAGAAACTTTGCAATAAAACAAAATGAGTCGCAAAAAATCACCTCCCTTACTTTCATGGCCAGAAATAATCAAATCGGCTTCAGTAGCCGGCAAAACAACTGTCTCGCTTCAGATCTTCCACCGGTATGGTGATATCGCTACGAGGGGCTAGCGACCAGATTCGATCTTTGGTCCGGATGGTTCTACATTTATGGATTTATTGAATCATTGATGAATGGCAATCAGTTGAAGCGAAATCCCACCTAGTTTCCAAATAATGCCCTCCTGGAAATAGCGCGGTTGAGACGCCAACTGCTTTATCAGTATATAGTATTGTACAGACAAGATCAACCCCCAATTGAGGTATTTTTCACTATTGGGTGAAGGAATTAGGCCAAGGGAGGAACGAATAACCCCCAGAGTTGGTGTGCTCTGGGGGTTGTTAGGGTTACTAGTAATCAGGAATTACCAGCCACCAAATCCAGCATGGTCATTGCTGAGATATTCAATGCCATGAAATCCACCGCAGGGATCATTATTAACCTGTTGGATTATGGCAAATTCACCCCATATTACCGGACCAATCTCAGCTCCATCTGCAGCATACCAAAAACCATCGGATAAAGTTGCATCATCAGGGACAGCGATAATTTTTACGAAATAGGTCCATTTGCAAACATTGCCTTCTGCATCAAAGTATTCTCCACTTTGATGATTGGTTTCCCAGGCACCAGAACCAATATAGCCGCTGAACCCATTATGGCGATCTAATAGACCATCACCATCACAATCCACGTTGGCCAACCAGGCATCGTTCCATTTCATGAGCAGTTCAACATCCTTGTATGCTTGGCACCATGCTGCATCACGATAGGCATCGCAGTAGCCACCATTGAACATGTGGGCCTGGTAGTTATAGCCCCATTGATCAAAGCCCGTGGTGATTACATCCCCAGCTGAGGTTAGAAGAGTACCATCCTGGATTGTAGTGCATCCAGCTTTGGTTTTTTCCCAGGCAACTTCATTATGTGAATCTTTTGAACGGCCACCAGCATTGACACTACTGAAGGTGACTAGAAGCATTCCAAATACAACAATTAAAAGTAGTCTTTTTTTCATTTATGCATTCTCCAGATTTTCTAATTAAATACTTCTCAAATTAAATTACCTCGCAGGGATAATGAGTATAAATTAGGCTTTGTCGAAGTTAATTAACAAAAATGAAAGATGGCGTAAAAAATTAATAAAAATGAATACACAATTCGAGTCAGTTAGGTCAAGGGTTCTAATATCCCCATGTAAAGTAAAGCTGTGGGAGGCAACTGATAAAAAATGAATCTGAAAAAGAATAATTGCTGGAACGAATTTATATTATCGGTTGTGATAGAATCGTATAGACAATACATTAAGTTGGTCCAGAGGCAGCAGGGTAGAACCACAACCGGACACCGGACGGTTCGTTTTACCGCAGGCAGGACGGTCAGGCGATTTTGGGTAGCCGTCCGGAGCGCGGTAGGGAAAATGGGGAGGTGAGCTCATAACCGTTTGGTCGGGGTCCCTCCCCATAAGAACGGGAGGGATGTAGTTCGAATCCCTCCGGGCCCACTTTTTGTCAAAGAGATATGGGTGGTGAGCAAAGCGGATCCAAACCGCAGCCTGATCAGCTCATCTGAATCGTAACGGGCGCAACGTTCATGTTGCGCCCGTTGTGGTTTGCACCACAGGTACTTCACTTTGCCATCTTACTAGCTTGGAAAACGCATGCCATAAGTGGCAGTGTTGTCCTTCGACCTGCAGCCTGATTTCGGTGCTAGGGCTGGGAGAACTCGTGCGTCTGTGGGTTCAGTCGCGGCAGACGGATTGCACCGGCCCGCGCCTTGTCGCTCAGTCCGAAGATATTGAGACCAGCGGTGATATCGCTTTCATAGATGAAATTGTTATACCAGTAAGAGGACCAGGAGCCTCCAATCTGGCACTCCCCTCCACAGAAGGGGCCGGGTCCCAGCGATTCGGGGTCGGTCCAACCAACAGTTTCCGGGTTTGCCGGATCGGTAAAGTCGGTGACCCAGGTTCCACCCTGATAATTGCCGCTCACGGCAACGTAGCGCCCGCTGCGCAGGGGCACGATGTTGTAGTTGTGGATGGTGCAGTTTTCGTCACTACCCTGGGCACGTGGCAAGACCCATTGGCTGAACTTCGCGCCGGTGTTGCCATCATAGAAGAACAAGCTCTTGTCAAGGTCTGGATCAGTAGCTTCGCATTCGGCCGCGCCCCCGCCGCCTGGCTCCCAACCACCGATGAGCACATTGCCATCCAGGGTGAAGGCAGCTGAATGCCAGCGCCCATTGGAGGCAGAGTCGCCCACGCCCGGTTCAACGATAGTGAACAGCGGTTCTGGGTCCCGGGGATCGCTGATGTCCCACACGTTGAGCGTGTCGGCACTGGCGCAGGCTGCTTTGTTTATATCGCCCAAGACTACGCCGGCATCATGGCAGCCGGTTCGCACAGCCGGATCGGCTGGCCCCGCCAGGGGTTCACGGTGGATCAAGCTGATACTAGCAGGGTCGTCCAGCGGGACGGCGATGACGTCCATGAAGTCTCCGAGAGCATCCTGGCCAGCGCGATCCAATCCAAACCCGCAGCCGCTGCTGCTGGAGTTATTGCTGTAAATTATCAGGTCGCCATCGTCGACTCCTGCCGCAGTGGCGGTATGGGAACCGCAGGGTAGTTCGAGTGCACCAAGCAAGGTAGGATTGGCTGGGTCGCTGATGTCCCATACATGCACGCCTTCAAATCCGGCGGGTACGGTGGTGCCCCCGCAGGCCCGGTCTTCACTTCGCTTGGTGTTCCATGAACGGACGAGGATATTATCCCAAACTACGATATCGCCCTGATCGCCATTGCATTCCGCTTCGGCAATCAGCTTTGGGTTGCCAGGAGCTGATATGTCAACGACGCGGAAGCCATCGTAGGTCCCCTGGTAGGCATATTTACCCTGGAAAGCGATATCGCTGCTGATCTTCCGCTGGCCATCCGGTACTGAGAAAGTCGCCGCCCGTAAATCATGCCCCATCTCGTGCACGTTTTGACTGTGAGGGTCCGCGTCCTGGGGACTGGGGGGGTCGGCATTGGCGACCCCGGCGAAAGCCAACAAGGCAATAAGTAGCACCACAAAGGTGATTAAGGTTAATTTCTTACGCATTTTTGAGCCTCCTATTGATACTCTGCAATCCTGTATCCATTAATTAATTCGAAATTCGATTGATAATCATTTTTTCCAATTGGTGGGAATAGCGGCTCAAGGCTTATCACGAACCATTAAGGTCTCCAATGAAAGCCATATGATTAAGATAAGTCTACGAACCAGGCGCTGATCTCAACAGGGCAGGCCAGCAAGATCAGGTCAATCCCATGACTGTCGCTCATAAACCAAATCTCATATTTTAATGCTCCTTTCCTATTCGTTCGAAAATAACTGGTGGGATTGTAAGTCAACTAACCCTGACGTTAAAACCCACACCTATTATATCCAATTTGGATAAACAAAGTCAACATTGTGAAAACCAATACTAAGGTACTGCCAATTAATCTTGCATTGAATTAGCCTTGTATTCCCCCGCCGCTGTATTTTCGTTTAGAATCACTTTGTTGTTTCTATGTGTACAATCGTTTATCAATCATTCTCGGGGATAATATCCCGAAGGTCGAGAAATGTGGATCTTTGGGGTTAATAAAATCCAGATGTTTGATTGCAGCCAAATATTGCTCAAGATGTGATTGTATAATGTGCTAAAAGGGAAAATACTCACCAGGATTTTTTGCTTATCGTCCATGTCGTTGGATATTTACAGTTTTTACCAAGATATTAGGAGTGAAATATGGATTATGACGAAGACAAATTAGACGAGGTCGTCCTGGCATTGCTTTATCTCAACCTGTTCAATCACGGTGGCATTTTTCGGGCCTGGAAAACCTTTGACTGGGATGCAATGGATCGCCTACACGCGAAAGGTTTTATCAGCGATCCGAAAAGTAAAGCCAAATCTGTGATCATGACCGAAAAAGGCGAAGAAGTTGCGGGAGAATTATTCAATAAATATTTTGGTATCTGAGAGTTAATGCTCGGATAATGCAATAATCGGGTTACAAAGATGATCACGCTTCGTTGTACAAAAAAACTAAGAACGTATTTAGGTATTAATCCGGTTAATCAACCGGATCCTCCTTCAGCCGTTTTAGGTAATTGGTATGCCAACCTGATTCCCACAGTTGCCGGGGATCTCATCATTTTTGTCAATGAGCGCACTCTGCTAACCGTGGCGATTCCAGTATGGGAGTCCGAACACTTACTCGAACTTTTCCGTCTTAGAGTCGCCAACCTATTGAGGATGATTGGGCTTCGCGAGTATATAATTGATCGGGAAATAAGTCACTTTGATCAGGTCCAATATGGAAAAACGGCTAGTCGCAGCGTGCTGGGGTCGATGAATGACTTCGCCTGGCATTATCAAAGCCTAGCAGAAGAGGCTACGAGTAAAGTGGATTTAAGTATTTCAAATGCAGAATTCAGGTTAAGTCAAATGCCATGCAGTCCGATTGATTACCAGGTTCCTGCTGAGGTTGCCCGGGATTTATTGAATCGCTAAAGAGCTAGCTTACAGCACTTAACAATATGTCAGATTTGACCTAAAATGCCGATTGTTCAGCATCATGACAAACATCTCCTTTGGATGCATGGTGCTTAACTTGTTCAAAAGTTTATGACATCGAAAGCCCTCACAAACCGCATTCAATATTCCCCAATTCAATTGTAAAAATACTGTAGCAAATATTGAATTTAATAGCAATATAGGCAAATGTGCATGTTGTCCACGCCTGTATCTTCAATATTTACCGCTCGATTTGCGATGAGCAGGGGGAGATGATTTATAGAGTGGTGCTCAGGATATCTGTTTGTCGATCCTGCGGTTGCCCAGGTAGGCCAGGAGACCCAGAGCAAGCATGAGGACCCCGCTGATGATCACCACAGTGGAGAGGGAATCCCATACCTGGAGCAGGTTGATCTCCTGACCCAGCAGGACGGCGTATTTGAAGATGGTGAAGAGGAAGCCGACCAAAACGAAGAGAGCATAGCCGAGCAGGAGGTGGCGCAGCTTGATCTCGCGGGGGTTGATCGCGCCGGTAAGGTAAAGGGTGAGACCAAACAAGAAAAGGATGTTGGCGGTCAAGAGCATGGCAATGTCATTCCAGGCTTCCTGGGGCTGGTGCAGCACAAATTGCCGGTAGAGCTGGATGACTACCAGAGAAAAGATGGTGAGAAGGTACATCACGGTACATAGAGAGCGAAAGGTGTTGTATTCGCGTTCGTCAAAATTGAAGAATTTCTTATTCATGTGCTCCATCCTCCCAAAAAAGCTGGTCCAGGGTCCTGTCTAAAGTCCTGGCAATCTTGATGCACAGGTTCAGGGTGGGGTTGTAGTCCCCTTTCTCGATCAGGCCGATGGTTTGCCGGGTGACCTCCACCTGGTCAGCGAGTTCCTGTTGGGTGAGGTTTTTTTCAACGCGGGCCAGTTTGAGTTTCATGCGCACAGATTGGTTCATATTGAGAATATAACATATATTTGGCATAATGTCAAGTATATATTGCATTATGTAATATATAGATTGCTGTGAAGGGGATAGGCGACGAAGAGAAACTGCAGGCGCGCAGAAATAAGCAATTTTTGTCCTACCAGGGCTTGAACCCTGGTTTGTAAGTATGGTAACTCGTATTAAGTAATTGTCGGAAAGTATCTGAAATTTGTGTACCTACGAGCGAAGCATGGCAGTCTCCTGATTAGGGGGAGATTGCTTCACCCCTTCGGGGTTCGCAATGACAGGTTATTAAGGAACTTTCCAGAGTCTACTTAAATATGTGGATGGTCGAAAGTCTCCAGAAAATTGTCATAGCGAGCGTGGCGATCTCCCTACAAGGATCCTCTATATGAGAATGTGGGGATGGCTTCGGGGCAAAGAACGCTGGAGTAAACCCCTGTCCCCCGCAACAATTGCGGGACTAAAGATTGGTCGGACAGAGCGAGGGAATGACATTCTCTGTTGAGGGCGGTCTACTTAGTGCTCTGTCTCATAATTGACTATAGAATTATTCTAGTTGGAGATTGCCACAACTCGGGAAAAACATCCGAGTTTCGCAATAACATTGATCATAGTTTCTGTGAGACAGGTCACTTAGTAGAAGGTAAATGATCTTCATAGCCTAACATGAACAAAGCCTGTAGCATTCGCTTGCAGGATCGGACCGTGCCGGGTTAGCTGTCAGCACTCCATTCAGGATGAAATATCGAACCTGTCGACAGGCTCAAGAATTAACGCTACAATTATCCTTGTGAGCCAATATAGCCTTAGGAGGCTTAAAATGACAAAAGTCGTGAATTGTAAGGATCTAGGATTTGACTGTGATGGCGTAATTCAAGCTGAGAGTACAGAGGAAGTCCTGCAGCTGGTTGCCCAACATGCGAAAGAGGTTCATGGTATGGATGAGGTGCCAGCCGAGGTCGTGAAGAAAGTCCACGAGGTCATGCAGGAAGAATAAGCACCGCTCCACACTATTACAGAACTCGATCAACTTCTTTAAACTCATAAACGAAATCGATCCAAGACACATGCGCAACATCTGGCAATTTATTGATGTGCGCGCAGCATGCTCGCGCCTGTATAACGAAGAGGGTGATCCGGCTTCGCTGTACTCTTAGTCATTGTCAAACAATTATCGCCAGGTGCAAGTTTACAATTCTCATTAAAATGTCATACTTTGTCTCCGTTCCACTTCGACTAAGTATCCCTGGAAGCATTGCCAACCTGAGCCGAAGGGATTCTTCGCTCCTCCCGCAAGAAGCGAGATACGCTGTTCGCATACTCAGGACTCGGGCTTCGCTCGTTCAGAGTTTGCCGGTTCAAACCTGGCCGCCCCAACCAAAGTGAAGCAATCCCCTAAGGCAACGGTCATTTTGGATTGCGGTGAGGAACCCGGTATCCACGAAAATTAAAGACACACCGGGATTGTAATGTAGACAATTTTGGTCTAAAAGCTTTATAATAAATAAAAATCGTGTTTTTATACTCAGCTTTTTCTAAACCAAGGAGAAAATATTATGTTTAAATTTGAGAAAACCATTCATATCAACCGGCCCCCACAGGAAGTCTTTGACGTAATGACCGATCCTGCCCTGGCACCTAAATGGCGAGATTCAGCCAACTCCGGCGAGTGGACATCGGATGGCCCTATTGGTGTTGGCTCAACACAAAAGTCTGTTGGCAAGATGTTAGGGCGCGAAATGGAGTCTATATCAGAAGTCACAGTCTGGGATCCACCGAACGAGTTTGGCTGGAAAGCACTTGGTGGGCCCATTCCTTACGAGGCCAGTCAGAAATTTGAATCAAAGGAAGGTGGCACCCAGGTCACTTTTAGCGGATGGGCAGAGATCGGTGGCTTTTTCAATATGGCTGAGGGCCTGGTTGGCAAACAGTTAGAAAAAACAATGGATAAAGATATGCGCGGCCTGAAAGCTTACCTGGAAGGATCTCAAGATTAAGGAAGACTTGCGCATTTGACAATTTGGATGATCTTTTATCATATGGGTAGCAAAAATTGACTTTGAATGTTCATTTCTATATAATTAAGAAGCCAATCGAATATATTTGAGGATTTCACTACCCGCGGGAAGACAGCCCATATAGCTGTTCAACTTTCTGCCTTCTTACAAGCCGGCGAAACATCAGCGTCGGTTTGTATTGGTTAAGGGGTAGTAAATTTTAGATATTAAGGTGAAGCGGGTTTGATTGATCATGTCCACAACCGTGACTTTAACT
Organism: Anaerolineales bacterium; assembly: GCA_041556275.1. Lineage (GTDB taxonomy): Bacteria > Chloroflexota > Anaerolineae > Anaerolineales > UBA4823 > PFL25. The sequence continues at coordinate 13,246 of JBFFIU010000065.1, forward strand.
GCCATATCCTCGTTCATTGGCTTTGTACTCAATTCTGCCATCCTATATCTCGTCCTTTCCCGGGGGAAACGTAAATACCATTATTTGTTTGCAGGCATCCTGCTGATCTGCGCGGTTTGGGATCTGTCAATTACCATTACCATGTTACGGAATGAACATCCAGGGGATTTGATTCTGCTCGGAAAAATCCTTAACATTGTCTGCATATTCTTGTTACCGCTCATATTTCATTTCACCTGCTCCTATATTAATAGACCATACCCAAAAACGACCGCAATCCTCTGGTCATTGACCACCATCACGGTTGTGTTATGGATCTTTGGCATTGGGGGGAAGATCAATGATGTATATCATTACAGCTGGGGGAATATTTGGAAAGGCGATCAAATTTTTGTAATCACTACTTGGTTGGCTATTCCCTTGTGGATTCTTAATTTCTTGGTCGCTTGCTGGCTTCTGTACGGGCAAATCAAGCGTGAATCCTCTCAGGTTACCCGCCGCCATCTGCTTTATGTGCTGGTCGGTTTCATGGCCATCGG
>JBFFIU010000066.1:0-13783 GCA_041556275.1 Anaerolineales bacterium
AAGCACTGGCAGCTGCCGACGCCTGCATCGCCATCTTAAAACCCATCCCACTTTATGGAACTGTATATCCAAATAAAGTATTCGATTATATGGCCGCTGGAAGGCCGGTGATTCTAGCTATGGAAGGAGTGATTCGCCAGGTTATTGAAACGGCTCAAGCAGGGATACCTGTCCCCCCAGGCGATCCCAGGTCTCTGGCGGAGGCAATTACGACCTTAGTAAATAACCCTGGATCGGGAGTTGTGATGGGGAAAATGGGACACGAATACGTAAAAACCCATTTCGATCGGCCTGCCCAGGCTGAAAAACTGGCCCAGGTTATCGAAAATCTGACCAAGCGCTAATAAGGTATAATCCTCTCCGTGCGAAAAAAAGGCACTCCAGAAGATTTATCCGTTGAGGAACTGCGTCGTTTATTAGTCGAAAAACGGCGCGCTTCTCGCGAGGAACGCCTCGAAAGATACCGGCGGACCGGGCGGGTGGTACTCGTCGCGCCAGACATTGATGGATCTTCCCTTGAGGATATGCGTACCGGGGAGCTTGATGAATCCATTGAAGATCAGGTACAAACCCAGCCTCGCCTTCGCCGCAAAAGGGTATTAGATGGACTGCTATTATTCGTGGAAGTACTGGCAGTTGTTGGGTTACTGCTATTGATCTTCAATGGCATCAACATGATGCGCGAATTGAACAATGAAGTAGCTACAGCATTAGAGCAACCGACCCTTTCTCCCACGCCATTGATAGTATCTGTGGTCTTACCATCCGGTCATACTCCACCAACATCTCCGGAGGGTGCCAGGCCAAACGAGGCCGAGATCCCGCAGCATTTGAGACCTCTCGTCCAATCTCTAGCCAATATCCCTATCCCAACTCCGGGTCCCGAGCACGCCATCCGCATTCAAATTCCATCGATTGGTGTAGATGCACCGATTGTCCAGGGCGATGGGTGGGAGCAATTGAAGAAAGGTGTTGGACAGCATATTGGCTCATCCAATCCCGGGGAAAAAGGGAATGTTGTACTTTCAGCACACAACGATATTTTTGGTGAAATTTTCCGTGAACTAGATCGATTAAAACCCGGGGATACGATCACCTTATACACTAATCAACGCGCATACAATTACGTTGTCAGTGGAAGCGAAGTGATCGAACCAACTCAGGTTGAAGTCATGGAAAGCACATCAAAACCTACAATCACCCTGATTTCATGTTATCCTTACTTAGTGGATGATAAACGCATAGCCGTTACTGGACGAATTCAATCAGAAAGTAACTGAAAATAGGAGATACAAGCACCTCAATGAGCAAAAAGCGGAAACGAAAGTCTCGCCCAACTCCAACTCCAGAGACAAGCTCTCGATCTGGTAGTTCGAGATCCTTTACGGATAACTTCAATCCAGATTACACCTACGTGATAAAAGACTTGCGACATATCGGTATTTTAGCTGGCATATTCATAACCATCTTAGTAATCCTATCCTTATTTTTACGTTGAAAAAATGTAATCCTTTCGGGGTTGACCACAGTGAAATTCGTTCGATATGAATGATACAACCTCGCTTCCCCCATCTCCCGGATGGAGCTCGGCAACCAAGTTAGTTGTCGGATTGACCTTTGTAGCCATTTTAGTGGCTCTATTGATCTACTTTAGATCGATTATCGGGCCTTTGCTTTTGGCAGTTATCCTGGCATACGTATTACATCCAATAGCTGCAGCTCTTAGTCGCACGACACGTCTAAATTGGCACTGGTCTGTGAACATAGTTTTCTTAATCTTTGTTCTCATCTTATTAGCCATATTGACCGTATCAGGATTTGCAATCATTCAGCAAATGCAGAGTCTGATTGGAGTTATCACGATCTTCACCCGCACGCTGCCAGAATTGGTTGAGCAATTCTCCTCTCAGATATATACCATCGGACCCTATCAATTTGGTCTAAGCCAGGCGGATTTACAATCTGTTGCAAATCAGATAATCGATGTACTGCAACCTGCCCTGGGTCGATTTGGCTCTCTACTAAGTTCGTTTGCTACAACTGCATTAACAACCTTAGGCTGGGGTTTCTTTGTGTTGGTGATCTCTTACTTCCTGCTCGCCCGTACTGGGGAAGTAACTGATGAACTTATCCCGCTAGATATTCCCGGTTATAACACTGACATTGATCGATTGAGTGTGGAATTACGCCGAATTTGGAATGTTTTCCTGCGTGGCCAGATGGTAATTTTCCTTCTGGCAATTGTGCTTTATTCGCTATTATTAGGCACATTAGGCGTCCGTTACACATTGGGACTGGCAATTCTGGCTGGTATCGCCAGGTTCATCCCCTATGTCGGGCCCTTCATCGTTTGGATAATCACATTCTTGGTGGCACTATTTCAGGGACAAAATTATTTTGGTCTCGAATCATGGCAGTTCGCCATCATTGTCGTAGCATTATGTTTATTGCTCGATGCTGTACTCGATAATATCGTCGTGCCTAGATTTCATGGTGATACCCTTGGTCTACATCCAGCCGCGGTCTTAGTTGCAGCACTTGTCGCAGCCAGGCTGATCGGATTTGTCGGCCTGGTCTTGGCTGCTCCGGTGCTCGCATCTATGGTCTTGCTCTCCCGGTATTTTATCCGCAAGATGTTAGATCAAGAGCCATGGCCCCCATCAGATGATGAAACCAGGGAAAATCATACTCCCTGGATTGAATTTATTAATCGTCTATTGAGAGGGAAACAGGAAATCGATACGCCTGACTAAAACCCCCATCTGGTTAATTGGTTTGACCCAGACCATTTTCCTATAATCGTAGACAGATTTCAGCTGCCAGCTCAAATAATCTGCTCCTAACAGATTTCTTTGAATGCCATTCACGCGCATCCCAGACGCATCCGCTGATATCATCCCCAGCATAAAGTAATTGGCCAAACTCAATGCCACGAAACTTCGCAACCGATAGAAAAGCAGCAGTCTCCATTTCTACCGTCAAACATCCTTCTGCTCTTCTCAAGTCAATCTTTTCGCGTGTCTCGCGATATGGCGCATCAGTAGTCCAAGTTTTTCCTTTTAGGTAATCAACCCCCAGCTCATTGAGGACTTCTTCAATCATACCCACAACTTTACTTTCCATAGCAATCTCTCGGCCAGGTGGCATATAGTGGTAAGATGTACCTTCGTCACGGACTGCAATGGACGGGATTATTATTCTTCCCACCACTATGTTTTGATCAAGTACACCTGCACTACCACAGGCTATGAACTTTCGACAACCCCGGGCGATGAGTTCTTCAAGCATTGCAGCAGCTATGGAGGCACCTACAGGGGAATGAAAGACCACAAGTGGATATCCATTGAAATCCATATCATAAACAGGCCGATCTGCATCTTCCCACTTCTGGTGAGCGATCTTCCGCAGCTTCTCTTTTTGCTTCAGATCTTGGATCACTTCCCCAAAGAAACACAGCACACAATGTTCCGGCGCGCCAATATCATCGACAACCCTGGAGGGTTCGATCACTGCTGGAACTGATGCATCGTACTCAAGAAGAGGATACTCCTTGTGCTTCATATTTGCCCTACCTTTCATCCAGTAATCAAGATTGCGAAATTGCTAAACCGATTTTTTTCAATTTACGCACATATACAATACTACATTAAACAAAAAGCCCGAACTGAATCGGGCTATTTGATCCACAAAGCTTCTTGATTTCTATCCTGAAGAATATGTTACCTTATATCGCCGTCCCCCCGTATAAATTTTCGCGAATTTCTATAACCTGCCTTCTGAGCCGGTCATCACGCTCCAGTAAATCTGCGATTTTGTCACAACCATACATCACCGTGGTGTGATCGCGCCCTCCTAAAGTTTCGCCAATCATGGGCAGAGAAATATTTGATTCTTCACGCAGGAGGTACATTACTATTTGCCTCGGAAGAGCAACAGCTCGAGAGCGATCGCGACTCAGCATACGATCAACCTCGACATCAAAAGCATCAGCAACGGATTTTAGGACTTCATCAGGTTCTACATCAGAACGGCGCGGTAACAAGTCTGCTAAAGCGATCTCAACGATCTTTGGAGTTAATGGCAATTCACTCAGATCAACAAATGCAACAACCCGGGTCAGAGCTCCTTCCAGTTCGCGTATGTTAGATTGAACTCGACGAGCGATAACTTCGATGACTTCATCAGGAACTTTTCTCCCTGCTCGATCAGCTTTTGATCTTAAGATAGCTATACGAGTTTCGAAATCCGGTGGCTGCAAGTCCGCTGTCAAACCCCATTCAAACCTTGAAAGCAATCGCTCTTCGAGAGTGATCAATGCTTTCGGAGGTCGATCAGATGATATCACGATTTGTTTATCCTGCCCATGTAGTGTATTAAAGGTGTGAAAAAATTCTTCTTGAGTCGATTCTTTTCCTGCGATGAATTGGATATCATCGATCATAAGAATATCAATGCGCCGATATTTTTCCCTGAAAGCTTGAGTGGTATGAGTTCGAATCGCGGTGATCAAATCGTTGGTGAACTCCTCAGAAGATACATAAAGTACCTGCAGCCCACCTGCTGCGCTAAAATTCCCAATAGCGTGAAGTAAATGTGTCTTCCCTAGACCAACTCCACCATAGATGAATAGCGGATTATACGCCTGAGCAGGGTTTTCGGCCACTGCCATGGAAGCAGCGTGAGCCAGACGATTGCTGGCGCCAACAACAAAATTGTGAAAGGTATATCTAGAATTTAATGTCTGGTTATTTAGTTGAAGAGATTCTTCGCCACGCTCAATCTCAGGTCTGTTTTCGATCAATTCTTGAGCATCTTCTTCTTGCCAGACAATGAATCGCACTTCAACTGTGCGATTCATGATGCCAGTCAGGATTCGTACGATGGTGCTGGATAAGCGACTTTCCAGCCAATCGCGGGCGTATGCGTTGTTAACGCTGATAATGTATGTACCGTCTTCAAAGGAAAAATATCTTGCATCACGAACCCAGGTATCGTAAGCTGCCTTGGGCATTTCCAATTGGAGCTGACCTTGGGCTGCCTTCCAGGATTGCTCAGGTTTCATACTGACCAACCTCCCGCATTCAAAATAATTTTTCTAGTTCAGATCACAAGCAAAGGGAAACCGTGCCAATCACTGCTCTCCTCAGTGAGAGGTTTACTTTTCTTATGTGTGTACCCAAGAAAAACTACCGTCAGCTTAGTTCACTCCCCCAGGATTGATCAATTATATTTGACGATAGTGCATCCCTTGCGACTTCCATTCTAGCAGATGATAGCCCTTAAAATCAAGTGATTTTGCTTAAAAAAAACAATTAATTTAAGATTTGGAATGTTAAAGGAATTCATGCTCAACTAAAATCTCGATAGGTCGAAACCAAAAAATCATATCCCCATCACTGGGAGTAGTTCCAGTTACTACCCCAAAATGTGGCATAGAATTTTATCTTTTCGGATTTCTTTTTTGATCTCCATCCAAATGTTAAAACCAGATTAAGAACTAGTGCCTGTTCAATTTAAATATACCCTCCATTTCTAGTCTTTCGTTGACCAACCAAATCTACTTTGTGTCATCGATATTCACAAAATTGATCGTTCTAACCATGCGGGTCAAAAAAACTCAGTTTTCTGATATCAATCCAAGAATATGTTAACAATATTCTTGCAATTAAATGTTAACATTTCTATAAAGACTAGAGAAATCGATAGGAGAAATCTTATGGCAAAGATTATAGGTATAGATTTAGGCACAACCAATAGTGTTGTCGCGATCATGGAAGGTGGAGACCCCACAGTTATTCCAACTGCCGAGGGCTCACGACTCTTGTCCTCCGTGGTCGCTTTCAATAAGAATAACGAACGCCTGGTCGGGCAAACGGCCAAGCGGCAGGCTGTTGTCAATCCTGAAAATACGATTTATTCGATCAAGCGCTTCATCGGGCGTCGCTTCGAAGAAGTTGATAGCGAACGTAAAATGGTTCCATTCGAAGTTATACAAGGACCGGCTGGTGATGCACGAGTAAAAATCTCTCTGACTGGAAAAGAATACAGTCCTCAGGAGATTTCAGCGATGATCCTGGCGAAATTAAAAACAGATGCGGAAGCATATCTCGGTGAAACTGTATCCAAAGCTGTGATCACCGTGCCTGCATATTTCAACGACAGCCAGCGTCAGGCGACCAAAGATGCTGGAAAGATCGCTGGATTAGAAGTTCTACGCATAATAAATGAACCCACGGCAGCTGCGCTGGCATATGGGCTGGATAAGAAAGAAAATGAGACAATTCTGGTATTTGACCTTGGCGGTGGTACTTTCGATGTTTCCATCCTGGAGGTCGGAGAAGGTGTGATCGAAGTTAAAGCGACCAATGGTGATACACATTTAGGTGGTGACGATTGGGATGAACGGATTGTTAATTGGGTGGCGGACGAATTCAAGAAAGACCAGGGAATTGATTTGCGCAAGGACCGTCAAGCTCTTCAGAGGTTGCGTGAATCTGCTGAAAAAGCGAAGGTCGAATTATCCAGTGTAATGGAGACTGAGATCAATCTGCCTTATATCACAGCTGATACCTCCGGACCTAAGCATCTTCAGATGAAATTATCTCGGGCAAAGTTTGAGCAACTCACCGAGGACTTGGTTGGGCGTTTGAAAAAGCCGTTCAATGCTGCCCTCAAAGACGCTGCTCTAAATACAGCACAGATTGATGAGGTTGTTCTTGTTGGTGGCGCAACCCGTATGCCTATGGTTCAAGATTTAGTTCGTTCAATGACGGATAAGGATCCGCACAAAGGTGTGAACCCTGATGAAGTTGTAGCTGTGGGTGCAGCAATTCAGGCTGGTGTACTTGGAGGAGAGGTCAAAGATGTTCTCCTTCTGGATGTCACCCCCCTATCCCTGGGCTTAGAAACACTGGGAAGTGTGATGACAACCCTTATCGAACGGAATACAACCATCCCAGTCAAGAAATCGGAGACTTTTTCGACTGCTGAGGATAATCAAACCGCTGTCGATATCCATGTGCTGCAAGGTGAACGACCGATGGCCAGCGACAACATGAGTTTAGGTCGGTTTAGGTTGGAGGGTATCCCTCCTGCCCCGCGTGGAGTGCCACAAGTTGAAGTGACATTTGATATCGACTCGAATGGTATCATAAATGTTACAGCCCTCGATAAAGCAACTGGTAAGGAGCAGAATGTGACAATCACAGCCTCAACCAATCTCAGTCAGAATGAGATCGACAGAATGGTGAAAGACGCTCGCGACCACGAAAGTGATGATCGTAAACATAGAGAGTTGATCGAGGCTCGGAATAACGCGGATAGTCTCGCTTATCAAACCGAGAAGACCTTGGGAGAACTTGGGGAAAAAGTGCCTGCCAACGAACGGCAGAACATTGAAACCAAGATTAATGAACTACGCGAGGCGATTAATGGTGAGTCGATTGAAACTATTCGCCAGCTAACAGAAGAATTGCAGAATGCCTTCCACGCACTCAGCCAGCAAGTATATGCTCAACAGCAAGCCCAACCGGGAAGCAATGGTCACGAACCTCAAGACAATCAAAGCGAGGACGAAGGTGAAGTCGTCGAAGGTGAATTCAGAGAAGTGTAAAATTTCTTCCGTCCAATAATCCACCTGGTATCTTCCGCAAATCACTCGGAAGATACCAGGTTTTTTTTAGATATAATTGGAGTATAAATGAAATCTGAATCGTCTCCACCGGTAAGTTTTTTTATTCCTACCGCACTTATCTTAGCCATCATAGGTTGGGGCGGTCTGTATGCCCTGGTTAATTTCACCATTCCTACCGTAGGACCAAGATGGTTGTTCTTCTTCCTTGGTGTTTTGGCAATAACCGGAACAGCTCTACCCGTGGTTGCCTTCCTAAATCAGAGATTTCAAACCCATCCCCCTGCTAGTTCTGGAGTGATCATGCGCGAAGCTCTCTGGGTCGGGATATACTTTCCCACGCTGGCCTGGCTCCAACTCGGTCGAGTCTTAACCCCAGCACTGGTCTTGCTCCTGGCGATCGGATTTGTAGCCATCGAAGTTCTATTGCGTTTGCGCGAACGCAGTCAATGGAAGCCGTAATCAAATAAATCAAAATGAATGACCTCAGGCTGCTCCCATCTGTCGATCAACTATTGCAAACTCCGTCAATTTTGGATTACATATCCGTTTACGGGCGTCCTCTTACCGTAAAGGCTATACGCAGCGTATTGGATGAAGTGCGTAACACCTACGTTAATGGTGAGCCGATTCTTCCCCAGGATGAACTCCTGGATGAAATTCAGGACAAATTGATCTCCTGGACTGAACCAACGCTGCAGCAAGTGATCAACGCTACCGGTGTCATATTGCATACCAATCTTGGACGCGCACCTCTAAGTCAAGCTGCCCTGATAGCAATCCAAGAAACCGCTTCTAGCTATAGTACTTTGGAATACGAGTTAGAAAAAGGCCGACGTGGTTCCCGTGCGATACATGCGGAGGATCTGCTCAAACGCATTACAAGCGCTGAGGGAGCCATTGTGGTTAATAATAACGCCTCTGCAGTTCTATTAATCCTCTCCACTCTGGCAAGACGCAGAAAAGTTTGTATTGCCCGCTCCCAACTGGTGGAGATCGGTGGCGGTTTCCGTATACCGGATGTGATGAAACAATCCGGCGCAAAGCTATTCGAGATCGGGACGACCAATCGTGTACATCTGTATGATTACGAGCGTGCCATTCAAGAAGAATCTATTCGATTAATTATGCGTGCCCACCGTTCGAATTTCCAAATTCTGGGGTTTACCAGCGAACCCTCTTTACGCGATATTGTAAAAGTAGCTCACCAGGCAGAGATTCCTGTAATCGATGATCTCGGATCGGGATCACTTATAGAAACAAACCAATTCGGATTGGGCCATGAGCCAATGATTCAAGAGTCTCTGGCTGCTGGGGTTGATTTGGTATGCTTCTCTGGCGATAAACTCCTCGGAGGTCCGCAAGCCGGGATCATCCTCGGGAAGGGTGACCTCATTTCTAAACTAAAGAAACACCCCTTGGCGCGAGCCATTCGTCCGGATAAGCTTTGCCTTGGGGCCTTATCAGCTACTTTACTTCATTATCTGAAGGAAGAAGCCTTATCAAAGATACCTGTTTGGCGCATGATAAGTGAACCAGCCGAACAAATAAAAGCACGCGCTACTCAATGGGCAGCACATCTTGATCGTGGAACGGTTCTCCAGGGAGAATCAACAATCGGTGGTGGAAGCTTGCCTGGGGAAACGCTGCCAACCTGGCTTCTTGCGATCAATGCTCGTCACCCTAATCGGCTATTATCTAAGTTACGGCAAAGCTCTCCACCAATTATCGCTCGCCTCGATGATGACAAGATCATGTTCGATCCCCGTACAGTCTTGGCAGAACAAGAACAACATCTGCTCACATATTTGAATACTATTCTTATCCCATAAATCCCATCGTGGAAAGAGGAAATTAAATGAAATCAGACCTCGATCGATTGATGCAAGAAAACAATTTGGAAGCTATGCTTATCACTGGTCCTGCTCAGCATAATCCCCCCATGGCATATCTCACTGGACCAGTTCACCTAACAAATGCTGACCTGCTGAAGAAACGAGGAGCTGAGCCGATATTATTCTATAATCCGATGGAACGTGATGAAGCTGCCAAGAGCGGATTTCCCACCAAGAATCTGGCCGATTACCGGCTTAACGATTTATTGAAAAAAACTGATGGGGATATGCTTCAAGCAACAATTTTACGCTACCAAAAAATGCTCGATGAACACGATGTCTCCTCTGGAAGGATCGACATATACGGAAAAATGGATGCTGGGGCTGCATATAGTATCTTCTCCGGATTACAGGAGAAATTACCTAATCTTGAGTTCGTTAGCCAGTTAGGAGACTCGATTATTTTAAAGGCGATGGCAACAAAGGATACAGATGAGATAGAAAGAATTCGCCACATGGGAAACGTCACCACTAATGTGGTTGGGAAAGTTGCAGATTACTTGACTTCCCACAAGAGTAAAGATGATTATCTGATCAAACCCGATGGTGAACCGCTGGTAATTGGAGATGTCAAGAGGCAAATTAATCTGTGGCTGGCTGAATTGGGTGCGGAGAACCCCGAAGGCACGATTTTCGCCATCGGTCGTGATGCAGGTGTTCCCCACAGCACTGGCAATGCTGATGATATTTTACGCCTGGGTCAGTCGATAATATTCGATATTTTCCCTTGTGAAGCCGGCGGTGGATATTTTTATGACTTTACTCGCACTTGGTGCCTCGGATATGCACCTGACGAAGTCCATGAAATCTACAATACTGTTTCGGATGTCTATACTCAAATCATAAGTGAATTAGAGATCGATTCTCCTACCTATATTTATCAAGAACGAACCTGTGACCTTTTCGAAGCTCAGGGTCATCAAACAATTAGAAGCAACCAGCAAACTCAAGAAGGATACGTTCACAGTCTTGGTCATGGAGTTGGGCTATATATCCATGAGTATCCTCGCATCAGTTCAATTATAAAAGAAGATCGCTTGACAGCGGGTTCGGTTGTGACCATCGAACCTGGATTATATTATCCCGAACGAGGATTTGGTGTGCGATTAGAGGACACGGTCTGGGTACGCCCAGATGGAGAAATGGAAATCCTGGCAGAATATCCCCATGATCTAGTCTTGCCCATCAAGTAGCTCTACCAGGTAAAATAATCGAACAATTCTAAATTTTGGAAATCCTGTATGCCAAAAAATTCCCAGATAGACCCTATTTCAGATGAAGAACCCATACGCATCTTAGGAATCGAAACTTCCTGTGACGAGACTGCTGCAGCAGTTGTCGAAAGCGGAAAAAATATTCTCTCAAGTCTTGTTGCTTCCCAGGTCGACCTTCACGCACAATACGGTGGTGTTTTTCCCGAGGTTGCTTCCCGCCAACATGTAATAACCATTTATCCGATCATTGAAGGCGCGCTGCAACAGGCTCATCTGACCCTAGAAGACCTGGATGCCATCGCTGTCACTCGCGGTCCCGGACTTGCTGGTTCACTCGTTGTGGGGCTAAACACTGCCAAGGGATTAGCTCTAGCAACTGGTTTACCGCTCATCGGCGTTAACCACATTGAGGCTCACATTTATTCTGCCTGGATGGATACAACTGATCATTCACAAAATGCAGAACCCCAATTCCCCCTCTTAGCCTTAATCGTCTCCGGTGGGCATACTGAACTCATACTGATGACAGACCACCTTAAATATCAACGCTTGGGAGGTACATTAGATGATGCAGCTGGAGAAGCATTTGATAAGGTAGCACGCCTGCTGAATTTGAGCTATCCTGGTGGGCCAGCGATTCAGCAAGCGGCAGAAGGTGGTAATCCCCTTTTGTTTGATTTTCCACGTTCCTGGCTGGATGATACTTGGAACTTTTCATTTAGCGGGTTGAAAACCGCAGTATTACGCCAGGTACAACGATTTCAAGATAGTAATCTACCGATGCCGGTCAAAGATATTGCGGCAAGTTTTCAGGCCGCGGTCATAGATGTGCTTGTAGATAAGACAATTTCCGCAGCTAGGGAATTTGATGCGCAGGAAATCCTGGTTGCCGGTGGTGTCTCAGCGAATCAACCATTACGTCATACATTCCAGCAAAAATCCGAAATCCCCGTCCATATTCCGCCCATTTCCTTGTGCACTGACAATGCAGCAATGATTGCTGCCGCAGGATTTTACCGCTATAGGATCGGTCAACGCGATGCTTTAGATATAGATGCTATGGCAACTTGGCCGATCTCTGAGTTAACTTGATTCTGCGCTGTTAAAACTAAACCGCCCTTCGGGGGGGCTCATGTTCCCCTAGGGCGGCTTCGAGTGAGGAGAATGCAACTACTATTTTACACATTCACCTGAATTTTTGATGAAGAGAACTTAAAAAATTGGTGAGAATCTTCTCTCCATACGGGGGGGTTTCATTTCTGTATCGCTAGCTTGATTTGCTCAATATCGATCGGACCCATTCGCAAAATTTTGGGTTCTGTTGTAGTGCAATCTACAACAGTCGATGGGATTCCACCGGGAGTCTGACCTCCATCGATGACAAGGTGAACCCGTCCTTTGAGTTGATTCATTACCTCCACGGCGGTATTTGTATTTTCGCGCCCAGAGATATTCGCCGATGTCACCCCCAATGGACCGGTCATCCTCAAGAGCTTTAATGCCAAATCATGATCAGGGACACGTACACCAATCGTTAAATTTGGAGACATTGAATTTGGTAGCTTAGGATGACGTGGAACGATCAAAGTTAACGGACCTGGCCAAAATTTTTTTGCCAATCTAATTGCCATATCATTTGGCAATTCTGAAATTTTGCCCAATTCATCTGGAGAGCTGATCAAGATCGCGATCGCCCGAGTGCTCTCCCTACCTTTCACAACGTATAACCTCTCGATGTACTCATCTTTTACCGGCAAAGCAGCCAATCCATATACCGTATCCGTTGGAAATACCACCAAGCCGCCGTGTTTGAGAACATCCACTGCATGAGGTAAGGCAACCGGATGATCAGACTTAATTATTTCGGTATTCATTGATCAATATTCCGAAATGAAAGATTTTTCGCTGTTGAATATCACAATTATTATATATGAATATAACTTGATGCTGATGTTGATCGATCTCCCCGCCTTCAATACTCAGCAGCTAGATATATAAAATCTTCACCCCGATGTTTGAATCAAGTTACAGAATGCGTTTAACATCATATCTGATTCTAGCGATTCAGATTCCAGATTATGCGCAATCCTTCCAAGGTTAGCCAGGGTGCAACAACCTGAATGGTATCTGTTTCCGCAGAAATGATTTCAGCCAGCCCCCCGGTGGCAATAACTTTCATTTCAGAACCGAGCTCTTGCCTAAACCGATCTACCATCCCCTCCACCAAGGCGACATATCCAAAAAGCAATCCGGACTGCATTGCATCCGTTGTGTTGCGACCGATCGCGGTCGGCGGTCGCTGCAAATCAACCCGTGGGAGCTTTGCTGCACGCATGAACAAAGCCTCGGCCGCGATCCCAATCCCGGGTGAAATCGCCCCGCCAAGATAGTCTCCCTCCGGTGATATCGCATCGAATGTTGTCGCCGTCCCAAAATCTACCACACAGGCTGGTCCACCATACAGGCGTTGAACCGCTGCCGCATCTGCAATCCTGTCAGCGCCAACTGCTTTCGGATCTTCGTAAAGAATGCGCACTCCAGTTTTTACGCCAGCATCCACAACCAACGGAGCTTTATCTAAATATTTCTCACAGGCCTGTACCATTTTACTCGTTAAAGGTGGCACGACAGATGCCAGACAAATGCCGCTTATGTTCTTAACCACCTGTCTTTCATGATCTAATAAACCTACAATTTGTAACCCAATTTCATCCGGCATCCTTTCATGTTCAGTTGCTAGCCGCCAGCGTGGACCAAGCTCGTCGCCAAGATAAAGGCCCAGAGTAATATTAGTATTTCCTACATCGATCGCAAGTAACATGTCTCAATCCCCGATCAAAATATTATCGATCAAGCGAGTATCGCCGAATCTCACAGCCATGGACAACAATGATCGTTTGACTGATCCAGATAGCTCATTAAGAGTTTCTGGATCGGCACAAGAAACATAATCTAAGCTCGCTGCTGGCTCACTTTGGATCTTTTTCGACATGATCGCTCTCAGTTCATCAGCATCATGGATACCATCATTATAGGCTTCTCTG
>JBFFIU010000067.1:0-13740 GCA_041556275.1 Anaerolineales bacterium
CAGGCCGGGTATGTAGTGGTCTTGAATGCGGAGACAGGTGAGTTCACCGAAGTAGCCGGGATGGGACGCCTCAACCATGAGAACACCATCGCCCTGCCCGGTTGGAACCAGCTGGCCATGTTGACCACCGATGACACCTTCAGCGGTCCTTCAGCCCAACTGTACCTGTACCTGGCCAACCACGAGAGTCATGTCTGGGAGGATAAGGGCAGCCTGTGGGCTTTCCGTGTAACCCGCACAGACGATGGCCCTGTGACTCCCACCGATCCTTTCAACGACGCCAATGACTACCTCGACCTGCGACCAGGAGATGACTGGCAGGGTGAGTTCATCCGCGTGCCGAAGAAGATCGCTCGCGGCCTGACCGGCGAGGCACCGCAGGATGCGCTGGAGAATTGGTCCAATGAGAACAACGTCTTCCAGTTCATCCGCCTGGAAGACCTGGCTTACGACAAGAACAACCCCCGTGTGGTTTATGTTGCAGACACGGGCCGCACGCGCGTCGTACCCGACCCTAACACCGGGCGCATGACGCGCGGACCTTCGGGCACGCAGGGTTTCGCCGACAACGGCAGCGTGTTCAAGTTCGTTTTCAACGAGAACAACCCGCGCAAGGTGGACAGCTTCTCGGTCCTGGCCCAAGGGGATGATCCTCAGCAAGGTGCATTTGAGGGATTCGTCAACCCGGATAACATGGGCACCAGCGTAAACAGCCTGATGGTGCAGGAGGACGCCGATGATGCCAGGATCTGGCAGTATGACCTCGCCTCCGGCTCCTGGGCTGTGGTGGCCCAGGTTAATGATGAGGACTGGGAGTCGAGCGGCATCGTGGATGCTTCCGAATGGTTCGGTCCTGGTACCTGGTTGTTGAACGTTCAGGGTCATGGAACGTTTGTGGATTCCATGGTCGATGAAAACGGTGTATTCATCAAGCGGGAGGCTGGTCAGCTGCTGCTGATGGAGATCCCCGGTTCCTGATCGCGTGATTTGGAATAAATAGCTTGACGTAGGAAGGAAATAATAATACTCGGGCGGTGCTCCACCGCCCGAGTATGCTAATTACCTCTTGGTATAGCTCAAGAGGTTTGATTTACAGTCCTTACGGGGTGTTAAAAACCAGCCGTCCTTCGATCGCAGGCGAGATCGGACCTACCTGCGCCTCGACGTAGTTGATCACCGAATCGCGCACATAGAATTGCGTGTCATAGGCGATCTGGTCCAGCGGCCAGATGGTCTCGCCGGCGTTGTTGAAGTTGCACGAACCGGCGGCCAGGTAGTTGACAGAAGAAACCAGATACGTCGTGACGTTATCGGTGAAGTCGATAGGAACGCCATCTAAGGTCATCGAGACCACATTGTTCCCATCCGGTGGCGTACCGGCGCCGGGGTCACTGTAAGTGATCACATTGCCCTCGTCTGTGGTCAGCATGCAGGTGGTGTAGTGTGAGTAGCCGCCGTAATCTGGATCGTACTTGTAGTACCAATAGTTGCGGTAGCTGCGCTCCAGGATCTCCTTGATCTGGGGACCATTCATCGATAAGACCACCAGCGAGTTCTCGTAAGGCATCAGGTTGAACATGTCACCCTTGGTCAGGTATACTGGGTTCGTCGGTGTGGCGCCTGCGGCAACCAGCCGGTTCGACATCGCACCGGAAAGGTGCATATCGACGGTGACGCCTTCTTTATCGGCTAGCTCCCAGACGGCCGCGTCGGCCTGCAGGTTGGCGCCATTCGTCTCCTGGGTGTATGCTTCCAGGGCATCGATCGGCACTTGGGTCTGCCCGATCTCAGTTGCGTTGTAGGCGTCGATCTCCGCCAGGAAGGGCGCCAGGTAGGCCTCCAGCTCAGCGTTGGGTGTCGCTTCGCTGGTAGGGATCAAAAAACCTTCCCGCAAGACAACCTCACCACCGATGAAACCCACGTTGACCTGACCTAGATAGCCGGCGTAGCGCCGGGCTTGGGCGATCAAGGTGCCCTCTGGGTTGATATCCGAGGTTACTAAGACCGCAGGATCTAGGGTGGTGTGGCTGTGCCCTCCTATCAGCACATCGATGCCAGCCACGCCCTCCGCCAGCAGCACGTCGCTGTCCACCTCGTCACCGTAGGGCGAATAGCCCATATGTGTCAGGCCGACCAGCAGGTCCGGGGTCTCGTCAGCGAGGATCTGCGGTACAGCTGCAAATCCCGTATCCAGACCGGAATAGAAGGTCAGCCCGGGGATATTGGTGGGCAGCTCGTAACGGTAGACGCGCGGGTTAGTCAGGCCAAAGATAGTTACTTTGAGCCCGTCCACATCCAGGTTGATGTAATCATTCACGTTCTCGTTTATGAAGCCGTAGCTGCCATCGTCTTCCAGGTTGATCGTGCCCAGGATGAGGGCGTCCAACTGCCCGAGCATGTTGGCAAAGGTCGCCGGGCCAAAGTTGAACTCGTGGTTGCCGATCGTCATGGCATCGTAACCCAAGAAGTTCATGCCACCCGCGATGGGGTTATCCGGGCGATCCTTGAAGAAATAGGCAAATGAGTTGCCCTGGAAAGTGTCACCTGCATCTAGCAGCAGCGCATTGGGGTTGTGAGCGCGTTCTTTCTTGATGAGGTCTGCCAGGTATGCGAACCCACCACCGTAGGAGTCAGCCTCCCATCTGCCGTGGGTGTCGTTGGTGTGCAGCATGGTGACCACGTTATCCAGCTGGGTGATGCGCCCCATGGGAATATCTTCGGCGTCGATCACCTCCAGCATTTTGATATACTCAACGAAGCCTTCCTGCATGTCGTAGTAGGTATTCCAGCGGTTGGTGCCCTCCGCGAAGGTGGTCCAACCATCCTGGCCGCCGGCCAGGAAGTCGTTGGTCACCACGCGATAAACTTGATCACGATCGAGAGGCGCTCCATCCACGGTAATGCCATAAGCGCCCCAAGCAGTGGGCGCGTCGCAACCGCAGTCGTTGTACCAGTACCAGCTCGCCCCCGAGGTCTGCAGGATGCCTTTGTACAGGGTGGCGGCTTGGTCCAGCAATTCCTGGATTTGCGCCCCGGTCAGGTCCATCATGTAGAGCGTGTTGCCGAAAGGCAGCACATCGAAGGTGGCTCCCCAGGTGACGGTATAAGGCAGCGCAGCCCCGTCGGGGATGACGATATCGGCCCGCAAACCACCTGGGTTGGTGAAGGCGATGTCCACCGTATCGTTCAGTTGGCCATCATCGTAGAAGTCCGCGCTCCACAGCATCGAATCAGTGACGATGTCACCCATGATGGATTCGTCGTTATAGTCGCGCACCAGGTCGATGTTGGTGGCGCCAACGGGCTCATTAACGATTGGGGCGACAACCTCCGCCCAGTAGGCCACCCGCGCCGCCACTTCCAGGTCGGTATTTTCCAGGAACCACTCGGCATCCATGGCCAGCGCTTCAGCTGCCTCAGGTGCGACGTGCTTCCCATTTTGCGCCATGACCTCGTTGATGAAGGCCTCCAGCTTGTTGGCTGCGGCGGTGACGTTGCCTCGTCCCAAGGCTGCTTGGGCTCCTTCCAGCTTTGTGAGCAGGCTGTTAAAGACACCCTTGTTGCTGATGTCACCCGCTTCGAAGTAGCCTATCAGGTCAGCCGTCAGGCCTTCGAGTGTGACTAAGCCTGTGATTGTATTCAGTTGGTAGTTATCGACGAAGAGTTTCTTAGCATCTTTGTCGATGGTTATGTCAACCTGTCCCAGCCAGCGCCCGTAGTAGCCGGCGGATACAATAGCGGTATCGCCAACATACACCGGATCAAACAGCGCCTGGTGCTGGTGTCCGCCGATCATCAGGTCCACCGGCTTTCCGGCGTCGATCAACTCCTGGGCGACGGTTGTCAGCCCCTTATAGGGACCGCTGTCATCGGTGCCCATGTGGACGACCACAATCAACGCGTCGACCTGGTCCTTGATCTCGTCATAATAGTGCAGGATTGTCTCAGTCAGATCCTTGAAGACTAGCCCATCAGTAGTGCCGATTAAGGTGACCTCTGGGGTTTCCTCGCCAGCCAGGCCGAGTACACCCAACTTGGCTTTATACTTCCCCGAGCCGATCTCGAGGATTTCATAGGCCTGGGCCCAGTCGGGAAGATCCCAATCGGTGCCCTCCAGCACCACATTGGCTCCCAGCCAGGGGAACTCGGATTGTGCCACGCGTGCGGCGAGTTCTTCCTGGCCTTTGTCGAACTCATGGTTGCCGAACGCCGCCAGGTCGTAACCGATCATGTTGTAGATATCGATGGTGCTCTCGCCCATCAACAGCTGTGAGATAGCCGGCGCGGCGAAGTAAACATCCCCAGCGTCCATCAGGACCACGTTTTCCTCGCCCATTTCCGCGCGAATATCATTAACCTTATCCGCAAGATATGCGGAGCCGCCGCGACCTCGATAATCTGTCTCCAGTCGGCCATGGAAATCGTTGGTGTGTAATAGCGTGGCCTCGACGAGATGTGAATCACCTAAAGCTGTCGAAGGAATGATCATGGCCAAAATGATGACCAGGACCGTAAGCTTGAATATTTTCTTAGACATGGTTGCCCTCACTTAAAATTAGATACTTCCTTTTGTGTGGATTTTATTGGTGCCTTCGTTCACATACAAATAGGTGTCTTATCAGCACCTCCTTTCATAATTGTGTTACTTAATCTTGGATACGTTGCAGGATCAAGGATTGATCAAGCGTGAAGTGCCTCATGCAGAACCAGCAAAGAAGGGTTGTTCGAAGAGAGCCCAGAGAACTCCTTTCGGGCAGCAATGATACCTATGATAAATTCGTCAATACGAAAATTAAATAAGCGAAATGAGATCACACTGGCGCTCAAGGAACTGGTGACAGTTGAAGTATGTACTTCAAGCGAGTTCAACTCCATTTACTTCCCATCCACTACCAGTATAGTGAAATTCCCCACAAGAGTCAACTATCTCAAGCATTTATTTTTTACTTGTGAATATTTTCCCATCCGGCTATAATTCATTTTATTTGTTCGGCTCAGGCTAACTATTATTGAGATCAGATGGAGGGTTCGAATGGTCAATGGTACACAGGACAAATACTTGGTCGCAGTGATTGGGGCTGGTCCGGCAGGAATATTTGCCGCCCGTGAACTTGCCAGCCAGGGTGCGCATGTTGTGCTCTTCAATCGCGATATCAAGCCCGGGGGACTCGCTGAGTATGGTATTTATCCTGCCAAACACAAGATGAAGGAAGGCTTGCGTAAGCAGTTTCGCCGGGTGCTCGAAGCACCCAACGTCGAATATTACGGCAATATCACGATTGGTCGCAAAGGTGATTTATCCTTGAAGGAATTGCGCATGATGGGATTCCAGGCTATTTTGGTCACTGTCGGAGCGCAGGGCACGAAATGGCTGGGATTGCCCGGCGAAGACCTGGCCGGGGTATATCACGCAAAAGACATTGTTTATCATTACAATAAGCTGCCTCCGTTCAGCCAGAAGAGGTTTTCGATTGGGAAGCGGGTGGCATTGATCGGTGTGGGCAATGTGATGATCGATATCGCGCGCTGGTTGATCCGCGAAGTCAAAGTTGACCAGGTAACCGCGATCGCCCGTCGCGGTCCAGCAGAGGTCAAGTTCACCAAGAAGGAAATGCAGAGTGTAGCACGCAACCTGGATCTAGAAGCTTTAGATGATGAGATATCTCGTGTTGCTCCAGTGATGGAATCCATTGGACAGGACGCAGAAGCGGCCAAAGAATTCATCCTTGCTGGTTTGGGTAAAGCCCAAGAGCCGGTCTCGGATACGAGCTTTAGTTTTGAATTTCTGGCCTCTCCCAGCCGCATCGTGGGCAGTGAGCGGGGTGAGGTGCGCGGCCTGGAAGTAGAGGACACAACCCTGGTGCCCAAGAATGAGGATACCAAAGCGCAGAGGTTGGGCACGAAGCGCGTCTTATCCTTCGATACGGTGATTTTCTGTATCGGCGATCGCGTTGACGAGAATTTCGGTTTGCCGGTGCGCTGGAATGAATTCGTCAAAAATCCGCAGCCTAGTTTTTCCGTAGATGGCGCCTCTTACGAAGCCTTCGACCCTGAGGTTGAACGCCCGGTTGACAAGGTGTTCGTTGCAGGATGGTCGCGCGAGGCCAGCAGTGGCTTGGTGGGTGTGGCGCGCAAAGATGGCGAGTTTGGCGCCCAGGCTGTGTTGCAGTTCCTGGGAACACAACCTCCAAAAGAGAACCTCTCTTTGGACCTGGCAGCTATTCGTTCCCAATTAAACCAACTGCATAAACATCTGGTCACCAAGGAAGAATGGCAGAAGTTAGAGATGATCGAAAAAACTGAAGCCGAGCGATTGGGGCTGGAGGAATATAAGTTCGCCTCCAACGATGAGATGCTGGCGGTGATTGAAAAAGCGACCCCGCAGCCTGCTGACTGATAATTTCCCTAATTTGATGATTAATTCACTCCCGCGGCTTTATGGCCGCGGGAGCTTTCACTTAAGTCATGATTTATTGCAAAAACTGTAATAAAAATGCAAATTTTGCGTTATTAACATTAAATTCCATTGTTGAGGAAGACATTTCCTCACTTGGGGGTGACCTCCGGGGAGGTATGGGTGTGCGACGGATAATCGTTTATGGGTTTTGGGTCCTTGGTTTGGGTTGGCTGATAGTTTGGGGCATTTCTGCCGTAGTACGGGACAGCCTGCCAACCGGTGTTATCTGGGCGTTTCTATCCATCATCGTCTGGTGGTTGATCGGAGGTGCCAACAAGGGGGATAGCACTGAGGACAATTGATCGCCATGCAACAGTTATCAATCTGGATTTGTATATTTCCGCCCAGTGACCCTGGGCGGATTTTTTGTTTGGCCCACCAACAGGTCGAAATCGAAGATGGCGGTTACCAAAGCGGAATCTTTGTGAGAAATTATTGTTTTAGATAGACCGTTTGCATGGGAAGCGGCATATCGATTTCCGCTTTTTCGAAAGCGTGTTTTATGGCCTCCAATCCAGCATCTTTCGCAGCTGAGACACTGGTCTGACTGGTATCGATCCAATAATAAATGGTTAAATCAAAAGTCGAGCTGCCAAAATTCTGAAAAATGACTTCAGGTGATGGCTCCTCACGTAATCCGGGAATCGCGCTGATGGCCTGTAATGCTGTCTGGCGTACATTCGCCGGGTCGCTCTCATAGGCCACTCCAGAAATGATCTCAACCCGGCGAAATTCTGCCTGGCTGAAATTTGTGATCGGGTTGACGAATACATCCCCATTCGGGATCAACACAATGCGGCCATCCAGCGTACGGAGTTGAGTGGCGCGGATATCGATCGACAGTACCTGGCCGGTATATCCACTCACCTCGATCGTCTCACCGACATTGAAGGGCTGCTGGATCAGCAGTAGCAATCCAGCGATAAAATTTTTGCTGACGTCCTGCAGGGCGAATCCGATCGTGAAACCGGCGATTCCCAAGCCAGCCAAGAAAGCGGTCAGGTTGAAACCCACCATTTGTAAAGAGAATACCGCTACTGCCAGGACGACTAACCAGTAGGTGATTTGAGCGATCAGCTCAATGGGTTGAGGGTTTTTTGTACGCTGTTCTAACCGCTTGCGGACAACGCGTCTGATGATGCTTGCCGCGTAGAGCCCGATGATAAAAACGACCAGAGCGGCGATCAGACTCGGCAAGAGGTTTAGAAAATCTACTACGAGCTGCTCGAGGGCACTTAATAAGGGTTGTGCTTGTTCTGTCATGGATTTCTTACCTCCTTCATAACGACTAGGGGATCAAGAATTGATCATACCGCATTCCATGGCAAATTTATTATCAGGTACAATCGACGCATGACGCTTGTTTCGGTGGTTATGCCTTGTTTCAATGCTGCGGATACCTTGTCTGAGGCGCTGGAAAGCTTGACCAGTCAGACCTTGGTAGATTTTGAGCTGATCGCGGTCGATGATGGTTCCAGCGACGCGACCGCTTCAATACTAAAGCAATGGGCAGTTATGGATGCTCGTATTCGTCCCATTTTCCAGCCTCACCAAGGCATCGTGGCTGCTTTGAACAATGGCTGGCAGGCCTGTCAATCCCCATTGATCGCCCGCATGGATGCTGATGATCTGGCCCACCCAGAAAGGTTGGAGCGCCAGGTTGCTTTCTTGAATATGAATCCAGAGATAGGCGTTGTCGGCTGCCGGGTGAAAGGCTATCCGCAGGAGGAAGTGCGCCAGGGATTTATGGTCTATCTGGATTGGCAGAACTCGCTGCTCACCGATGTCGATATTCGCCGCGAGATGTTCGTGGAAAGTCCTTTAGCCCACCCCAGCGTGGTCATCCGCCGGGAATGGCTCTCCAGGGTTGGCGGTTATCAGGATCATGGTTGGCCGGAGGACTACGATCTATGGCTGCGGCTATACTTGGCTGGAGCACGGTTTGCCAAGCTGCCAGAATTCCTGCTCCACTGGCGTGAACATCCTCAAAGACTGACGCGCCAGGATAGCCGCTACTCCCTGGAAAATTTCCTGCGCCTCAAGGCCCATTACCTGGCGCGCGGCCCGTTAAATGGAAAGGGAGCGGTCCTCGTCTGGGGGGCTGGTATGATGGGACGGCGTTTGAGCAAACATCTTCTCCGGCAGGGAGTACCGCTGACGGCTTTTGTGGATATCGATCCAGCAAAAATCGGGCGCACACGCTGGAAACTGCCGGTCATCTCGCCTGAGGAGCTGCCTGCCTGGTGGCAAGCGGCTGAAGATCCGGTTGTGCTGGCGGCGGTGGGCGCCCGTGGTGCCCGTCAATTAATTCGCCAGCATCTTAATCGGCTCGGATTGCGCGAAGCTCGAGATTGGTGGAGTGTAGCCTAGATATCGGGATGTGT
This sequence comes from Anaerolineales bacterium, assembly GCA_041556275.1. Classification (GTDB taxonomy): domain Bacteria; phylum Chloroflexota; class Anaerolineae; order Anaerolineales; family UBA4823; genus PFL25. The sequence continues at coordinate 8,842 of JBFFIU010000067.1, forward strand.
AAGTTATTGACCTCGCTCCAGTGCCAAGTATTGGAATTGCTTGCCAATTCCAATGTCTGCGCTGGAACGAGGAAGTTGGCTTTGATCGGAGATTTACATGGATTTGGAAAAGGTTATTAAGAAAGGTTTGGTTCATGAAGACTCATTCCAGGTAGCGGAAGAGCATTCGGCCATCCAGGTTGGAAGTGGCGGCTCTCAAGTGCTGGCAACCCCGTGGTTGATCGCTTTCATGGAGAGAGTTGCCTACCAGATGCTGGAGGACGTACTTCCGGAGGGACGATCCAGTGTAGGGGTTTTAGTCGATGTTCGCCACATGGCTCCAACCCCGATCGGCAGTACAGTGCGCGTGCGCGCTGAGATCGAAGATTTGCAAGGCTCCAGTGTCGTTTACAGAGTTCAGGCCTGGGATCAGGTTGAAAAGATCGGCCAGGGAATCCACCAGCGAGTCGTGATCGATGAAGCTCGTTTCTTGAAGCGGCTGGAAGGGAAGAAATAAGTCATAGACACCACTCGTGTCCTTTATGATGGCTGGCCTTTGGTCTACCAGCCATTAAGCCCCGCAGCACTGCACTTGATGGCCATTCTGGCATACCTCCCGGAGGAGGTCAGCCCCATTGTAGCGCTCCCTGGGAAGCCGCCAGAATGGATAGATGGAACCCTGGTGAAGCTGCACCACACGCCTAATAACCCGTATGGGCGTCTGCGCTGGGAACAGGTCACCCTACCAGCGATGGCCCAAAGATCCAAGGTCAGTTTGCTGCATTTGACGATGCCCACCCCGCCATTGTTGGGGGAAGTGCCTACCGTGATCAGTCCCACTGGGTTTGGTATGGGGGGCAAAGATTGGTTTGGCGACCTCCCCAAGGGCAGGAATGATGGGGATTTTTTCACCCGCTTGCGGGGATCGCTTTCACGAGGAGGAGCAGCACGTTTAAAAGGCATCCTTTGGCCAGCGGATCTGCCCGCGCCCGATCTTTCCGGGGATCTCTATGCGCTGCCCCCCTTTGTGCCTGCTCAATTTGTGCCTGAGAGCGAACGGGATTCTGAGCAGATCCATAATGGATCGATCTCGGATCCGCAAAAAATTGAAGGGATTGCTTTACCGGAGTCTTACATCCTCTATCATGGTCCGCTGGATATGGCTCACCTAGGGGCTCTCCTGCAAACCTGGAAATGGGCTTCTGGACCAATAAGCGATAACTACCCTTTGTTGATCCTCGGCGGGGATGCTGAAATAAAAAACAGGCTCAAGCCACTGGCTCAGGAATTCGATCTTTGGGGCAGCTTCGATATCCTTACAGATGTTTCTGTGCAAATGCTGCCCCTCATTTACTGGAGGAGTGCAGCAGTTGTTCATCCAGCGCCGGCCTCTCCGTGGAGTGGACCTGTGCGTCTTGCCCTGGCCTGCGGGAGACCACTGGTCGCCTATGAGACCGCGCACATCGACGCCATCGTCGGACCGGCAGCTTATCTCGTCCCTTTGGGGGATACTCGCGCCCTGGGTGCCGGGCTGGTAACCCTCGTCGTTGAAGAACTGGTCGCAGAGGGCTTATCCCAGGCTGCCCGCCAAAGATCGGCGGATTGGCGGAATTCAGGGTTTGGCCAAGATTTGCTCACCGGGTATCGTAAGTTTCTTGCCTGATTGAGTGCTGGACTCGCGATCATTTCCCACTACATTTAGGATTTTGAGCGACCCATCAGGGTTGCATATACTCCGAGACCAATTCCGCCTAAGAGTAATAGACCCCCGGCAATACCGAACAGCAAAGATCTGCTGCTTCCACCGGGTGCAGCTACATCATCCACAGCAGTTGAGCTGATCTGTGCTCCAAAATCCAAATAAGTCTCTGTGCCTGGGTCCAGGATCAGCGTGTAGTTGAGCACGGTGGTAGGGTTATACCCATCTGGAACTGCCACACTGATGTTGTATTCACCTTGCGGTAAATCCTCGAAGCAGAAAGGCTCCAGACCGCTGGTGGTCGTTTCGGTTATCGATATCTCTCCGGTAGAATCGCTGATGCTGATCGCCCCGCCTGGGATCGATGGTTCTTCCTCCTGGCGGAGTGAGTCGCCGTTGGCATCATCGTATAGGATCACGCACAGTGTGCCTGAACCGGGCTGAGGGGAGGGTGTTGGTAGACGTGGGGTCGGCGTTGGGCTAGGTCCAAAGGTTGGCGTGACCTCAGCAGGACCGCCAAAACCGAGTATCACTTCCTCTCCCTCGATCAGGATTGTCTCGCTGGTGGCGTCGTTAACTCTCAACAATTCGTTTAGATCAATCGCGTAGATGGCGGCAATACGCCACCAGGAGTCGTTCGGCTGTACGATATAAACGATGCGCCCATCTGTCCCAGGTGTAGGTGTTGGGAAGGGTGTGAACTGAGCTTTGGGGGCTGCAGACGCCGGGAGGCTTGTGGTAAGCAGGATCAGCGCTAGTCCAACCACCCCCAACCCTGCAAGGATAGACTGGATTTTCAAGTTCAGCATGCTTGAAATTATACTTGAATAAAGGAGTGGATGCGTTATGAGCGTGCATGGCTGCGGTATAATCTTCCCAAATATATGTCCAAGCAACCAATCCGATTTTCAAATACCGGTCAAAGTCAAGCGGATATCTGGCAGCTTGCGGGTGGCAGATTCGTTTCCCTCATCCTGTTGCTGCTGCTAGTGTTTATTGCCTGGCTGTTCGTGGCGCGCGCTTTGATGACGGGGATGTCATCGCTTGTATCCTTCGCTGGTGTGGCGATACTCAGCGTTGTGCTTGCTTTGGCTATCGAGCGCAGTCTGGTTTATCTTCCCTTACCCATCAGTTGGCGCTATCGGGTGGCCTTTATCGGGCCATTGGTCGTGTTTTTAGGCATCTGGATCGGTACAATGATCATCCTACCTGATAAGTTTGGCATCGGTTGGGCGTTTGCATCTCTCCTTGGGGGATTTTTGGGCGGCATCCTGGCCACCAGCTTCAATGAGCGACTCTGGGAGAACAATTCACCTCCCAGCCAGGAGACCATGCTGGATGTATATCAGCAACACCTTGCTGAAATCGGGTTCCCTGATTCGACACCGGTGCTCAAACGCACCTTCGATCTGATCGTAGCAATGGGGAGCTTGTTAGTCTCTTTGCCGGTTTGGGGGGTGAGTATTTTTTTGATCTGGATCGAGGACCCTGGTCCACTTCTCTTTGTGAAAAACTCAGTGGGTAAAGGTGGCATGAACTTCCATCAGTTTAAACTGCGCACGATGGTGCGTGGGGCCGAAGAGACCACTGGCCCTATCCTTGCCAGCGAAAAAGATGAACGTGTTTTGAAGATCGGGTATTTCCTGCGCAAAACTGCTTTGGATGAGCTGCCACAATTGCTCAATATTCTGCAAGGAGAGATGAGCTTTGTCGGTCCACGACCTCAACGGACTGTTCTCGTTCAAGATTACTTGAGAGAGATACCCCAGTACGCCCAGCGCCACCGGGTGCTGCCGGGTCTCTCTGGATTGGCGCAAGTGGCGGGGGATTATTACCTGACGCCCAGGCAAAAACTGCGTTTTGATCGCCTGTATATCGAGCACATGAGCCTGGGGTTCGATCTCAAGCTGCTGCTTTTGGCGTTCTTGATCACCTTCTGGTATCGTTGGCAGAAGGACTGGGACGGGCGGCTACCCCGAAGCTGGCTGCGTGTCGGTGCTCGCCGTTTTTGAATCAGTTAGTATTCCCCAGGCTAAAAATACCTGAAGGTAGGCTCGAAAGGTTCATTTGATAGGCTAATTTAAATAGAGAGATTGGAAAGATCCGCCTGGGGATTGTTCAGTCACCACGGGAAAACCTTGCGGGTCTTTTTTCGAACTATGGACAATAGAATAAGGTTCAAGACCAGCGCGAAGAAGTTAAACGTTATCAGCGCGTCTCATCGATATCCACACTCCCCATAACACCATATTGATCACCAGGGCGTTTAAAGCCTGCCCGGCGATCGTCCCATAGACACCCCAATTGAGGATCGCCAAGACACCTACCGTGAACATACTGATGATGGCGAGAACGTTGGCAATGAAAATTGGGCGTGAATTCTGAGCGGCTTTAAAAATTGATTGCAGGGGCCAATATGCGAATAGGAGCAGGTAAAAGACTGCCATCAGCACCACCCCGTCTTTGTAGGCTGTGTAGGTATCACCATAGATCAACTGCAAGAGCTGTTCAGAGAATATAATGGCAAAGATTAATATGCCAAAGATCGGGATACCCACTGCCAGGTAGATGCTGCGTAAGGTGCGGGTAAGCGCGCTTATGCCGCCCTTCGTATATAGGTTTGCCGCCCGCGGTGTGAGAAAGGTATCTATTGCGCGCAAGAGCATGTGAACCGGGCCAACCAGATTCTGTAATGCGCGGTATGCACCTGCTGCGGCGAAACTGATCAGACCCGCGGCGAGGATCGGATAGAATTCCACCGCTACCCAGTTGGTGATAGTACCGCCTAGTATCCAGCGCCCAAATACCCAATTTTGTACCCAGGTTTCTCTCAAAACAGAGATTTTGCGAGTCCAGAAATGGCGTGTAAACCATAAGCCTGGCAGCATGACGGCCAAAGCACCCCAGGCGATGGCATCCAATCCAGCGATGCCGGTCAGCCTTCCCTGGGAAACGAGATAAACCATTAACGCCAACCTGACTGTATTGGATATTATGCTGATCGCCAGGGCGTGGAGCACCATGCCCCGTGTATACAGCATACGGCGCATGTATTCCTGCATCTGCCACCACAGGAACGAGAACCACAAGGCGAACAAGGTCGGCCCAGCGGTGTCATTGCCCAAATCGGTCAAGATCCATCCGCAGATTGCTACAACCAGAGCAGAAATCAGTGCCAGTCCGATCTGAAAGAGGCTGGTGCTGGTGGCATAAGGCCTGAA
>JBFFIU010000068.1:0-13739 GCA_041556275.1 Anaerolineales bacterium
CGGTACAACCTACGGCATGGCGGAAGAGACGCTGGCCTTCTACGGTTTGATCGTGGCGGTGATGATCGCCGCCGGCTATGATGCGCTGACCGGCGTGGCGGTGGTCATGCTGGGGGCTGGCATCGGCACGCTGGCATCAACTATCAACCCCTTCGCTACTGGTGTCGCTTCTGCTTTCGCTGGCATTACGGTCGCCGATGGCCTGATATCGAGATTGGTCATCCTGGTCGTCGGTACCCTGATCGGCATCTGGTTTGTCTCTCGCTATGCGGAGAAAGTAAAGGCAGACCCTTCGAAATCGCTGGTCTTTGATCAAAAAGAGGCGAACGAAAAGTACTTTTTGAAGGAATTGGGTGCGGAGACGCTGCCGGAACTCACCAGACGGCGCAAGTGGATCTTGTTGCTCTTTGCCCTGGCCTTCTTGGTCATGATCTTCAGCGTCATCCCTTGGGAAGATCTGGGGGTCACCATTCCGGATTGGCTGCCCCAAGATTGGTGGTTTGGCGAGTTCTCAGCCTTGTTCCTGTTCTTTGCCATTATCATCGGCTTTGTAGACCGCATGGGAGAGTCAAATATCGCCGAGACCTTCGTAAACGGAGCCCGAGATATGCTCGGCGTGGCTCTGATCATCGGCGTTGCCCGTGGGGTGAGCGTGATCATGAACAACGGCCTGATCGTCGATACAGTGCTGTTCTGGGCTGAAAGCGCCCTTTCCGGAGTGGGTGGGGTGGTCTTCATCAACTTCACTCACCTGCTCTACCTGCCGCTAGGCTTCCTGATCCCTTCCTCGTCTGGCTTGGCCACGGTAACCATGCCCATCATGGCCCCCCTGGCGGACTTCGCCCAGATCGACCGCAGCCTGGTGGTGACCGCCTTTCAATCGGCCAGCGGCTTGCTCAACCTGGTCAACCCCACCTTCGCCGTGGTGATGGGTGGTTTGGCGCTCGGTCGGGTGGGATATGACAAGTGGTGGAAATTCACCTGGCCTTTGTTGATCATCCTCCTGGTGCTGTACGCCGTCGTTTTGAGTGTCGGTGTTTTTGTGCCAGGACAGATTTTTTAGAGAACGAGGTGCCAGGCATTTCTTCGAATGGGATTTCAATGAACAATCCATTTATTGCAAAGTGCCGGGCACCGTGATAACCTTCCAAAACTGAATAATAAAGGAGAAATGAAATGGCGTTCAATTTACGTAATCGAAGTTTTGTCAAGCTGCTGGACTTTACCCCCGGAGAGATAAAGTTTCTGTTGAAGCTTTCTGCGGACCTCAAAGCCGCTAAATACGGCGGCTACGAGCAGCCAACCCTAACCGGAAAGAATATCGCCCTGATCTTTGAAAAATCCTCCACTCGTACCCGTACTTCCTTCGAGGTGGCCGCCTACGATCAAGGTGCTCACGTCACTTATTTGGGTCCCAGCGGCTCGCAGATTGGCCACAAGGAGACCATGAAGGACACCGCCCGGGTGCTGGGGCGTACTTATGACGGCATCGAGTACCGCGGCTTTGCCCAGGAGACGGTCGAAACGCTGGCTGAGTATGCCGGCGTGCCGGTGTGGAACGGGCTGACGGACATGTTCCACCCCACCCAGATCCTGGCTGATGTGCTCACTATGACCGAGCACAGCTACAAGCACTTGCCTGAAATCGCTTATACCTTCATGGGTGATGCCCGCAACAACATGGGTAACTCGCTCATGGTGGGCGGCTGCAAGCTAGGAATGGATGTACGCCTGTGCGGCCCCAAACAACAATGGCCAGAGGAAAGCCTGGTTGATACTTGCCGCGAGATTGCGGCCCAAACCGGCGCTCGGCTGACCATCACCGACGATGTGGCCGAGGGAGTCAAAGACGTCGATTACCTGTACACTGACGTGTGGGTTTCGATGGGTGAACCGGATTCGGTCTGGGAAGAGCGAGTCAACCTGCTCAAACCTTACCAGGTCAACGCTGAAGCGATGGAATTGACCGGTAACCCGGATGTAAAATTCTTGCATTGTTTGCCCGCTTTTCACAACCGCGAGACGAAGATCGGTGAGGATATCTACCAGAAGTTCGGCCTGGAGAGCATGGAGGTGACCGAGGAAGTCTTTGAGTCGCAGGCCTCGCTCGTCTTCGATGAGGCAGAGAACCGCATGCACACAATCAAGGCAGTAATGGTGGCCACGTTAGGAGATTGAGGGATGTTTGAATTACTACCCGAGAGCACAGACACATGCATCGGTTTCAAGATCAGCGGTGAAGTGACTGCCGAAGATTATGACACCTTGCTGCCTAAGCTGGATGAGGCGATCGCCGCTCATGGAAAAATCAACCTTTTGGTATTGATCGAAGATTTTAAATTCGAGGGGTTTGAGGCAGCTAAAGATGACTTCAAATTTGGCACCCACCAGTACCGGCAGGTGGAAAAAGCCGCCTTCGTCAGTCATAAGCGCTGGCTGGAATGGACCGTAAAGATAATGGACCCCTTTACCAGGAGGACGAAGGAGAAGATCTTTGAACCCGACCAGCTGCAGGAAGCCTGGGCCTGGGTCCTCGGAGACAACTGAGATTTTTTTAGACCTGACAGGTTTCAAAAACCTGTCAGGTCTTTGGTGTAAATGAATGCCTTATTCGTGACACTCTATACCGCCAAGGGCGGTGAAGTGTCCCTTATGAGCTGATTTAGGAGCAAGATTATAAAAGGGATTATGTACCGTTAGATCAACGCCTCGATTTTAATCATTCAAAGTCTGGATAACTTACCTGTAAATTTCGCAAATAATGATCAAAAGGAGTAATTAATATGTCTGAATTTGGTGTACATTCCGAAGTGGGCAATCTGCGCAAGGTGATCGTCCATCGTCCAGGTCTGGAGATGCGGCGTCTGACTCCAACTAATGCCGAGGAATTGCTCTTTGACGATGTGATCTGGGCGCGCAAGGCGCGTCAGGATCACGACGCCTTCGTGGACTTGATGCGTGCCGAGTTTGGTATAACGGTCTGGCGCGTTCACGAGCTGCTCAAAGATGTCGTCGATGATCCCGAGGGTCGGGCATACATCCTGGATCGCAAGCTTGTCCCGAACGAGGTCGGGCCAGGTGGAGCAGTCGAGCTGCGTGCCTGGATGAATGAAATGGATTCGGAGACATTGGTTTCCCATTTAATCGGTGGTGTTACCGTGGCTGAATTACCCGCAGATTTTCGCAAATTGGCCGAGAAGGTCTATGCCGGGACAGAATTTGTGCTGCCACCGCTGCCTAACCAGCTCTTCACTCGCGACAGCTCCTGCTGGATCTATAACGGAGTGACCGTAAACCCAATGTTTTGGCCGGCGCGCCGCAAAGAGACACTCCACCTGACCGCCATCTACAAGTACCATCCCAATTTCAAAGATGGCGACTTCACCATCTGGTGGGGTGACCCCGATGTAGACCATGGCAACGCCACGCTCGAGGGCGGTGATGTCATGCCCGTTGGTAATGGGGTGGTCTTGATCGGAATGGGTGAGCGCACCACCTATCAAGCCGTTGGCCAGGTGGCGCAGTCCCTTTTTATGCACGAAGCTGCTGAAAGGGTGATCGCAGCCAAGATGCCGCCCGATCGGGCCAGTATGCACCTGGACACGATCTTCACTTTTTGCGACCGGGACCTGGTGACTATCTATGAACCAGTCGTGAACAGCATCCAGCCGATCAGCTACTACCCCTTTGATGATGAAGATGGATTGCAGGTGGTCGTCGAAGAGAAGGGTTGGCTGGATGTTGTACAAGAGGCAATGGGACTTAAAGAGCTGCGCGTGATCCCCACCGGTGGCGACGAGTTCCAGCAGGAGCGCGAGCAGTGGGATGATGGCAACAATGTAGTCGCCTTGGCGCCGGGATTGGTAGTGGCTTACAACCGCAACGAGTGGACCAACGCTCGCCTGCGACAGGCTGGCGTCACGGTCTTGGAGATCGATGGCTCGGAGCTGGGCCGCGGCCGCGGCGGTGGGCACTGCATGACCTGCCCGGTATTGCGCGATCCAGTCGATATGTGAACCTGATTCTTATTTGATAAAAGTTCGAGATAAGGTCCAAAAGCAGCAGTAGTTGAGGCTTATCCCGTGTTCTCTGCGCGGCTTCTCCCTGATTAAGGGTTTCCATTGCTGCTGCTCAACTAAAGCGAAAAATGAGGAGGCTGCATAATGTCTGAAGAGGGAAAGGTGCAAAATAGGATCAATCCGCCAACGCTTCTGGATGCCTTGATACCTATCATCTTCCTGATCGTCTTGCTGGCTTCTGCTGTTTACCTGTACGGTGCAGACGGGATAGGCGGGCCGATCCAGGTCGCCCTGATGCTGTCAATGATGATTGCCGGGCTGATCGGGCTCAAGAATGGCCACAAATGGGCGGAGATGGGCAAGGCTGCTGTGGATGGAATCTCTCAGGCGATGGGGGCCATATTCATCCTGCTCGGAGTCGGGGCTCTGATCGGCACCTGGACGATGGCAGGCACCATCGCCACCATCGTGCACTACGGCGTGCAATTCCTGGATCCAAACTGGTACTATCTCGCCTGTGCCGTTATCTGCGGCGTGTTAGCCCTCAGCATCGGCAGCGCCTGGACAGTGGCTGGCACATTAGGAGTTGGCCTGATCGGTATTGCCAACTTGCTCGGAGTATCCCCTGAAATCACAGCCGGTGCGGTCATCTCGGGTGCTTACTTCGGTGATAAGATGTCGCCGCTCTCGGAAACGACCAACCTGGCTCCGGCAGTCGCCGGAAGTGACCTGTTCACCCATATCAAGAACATGCTTTGGACAACCTTGCCGTCGATTTTGATCGCCTTGGTTATCTTTGCAGTTATCGGTTTGAGAGGGGTGTTCAGCGCCCCGCTTGACCTGACGGTTGTGCTTGAAGCCATCGAGAGCATCTTTAACGTCGGTCTCCTGACCCTGATCCCGCTGCTGGTGGTGCTGATCATGTCCTTGCGCAGGATCGCGGCTTTTTCCACCATCCTGGTCGGCGCATTGGTTGGTGGGCTCATGGCAGTCATCTTGCAGCCAGAGGTGGTTTTGGCGTTTGTCGATGATCCTGGTTTGAGCACACCGGTTGCGATGGTGAAGGGTATCTGGTCAGCGATGGCGACGGGATTTGTGGTGGAGAGCCCGTACGAAGGGCTAAATGTACTTTTCTCGCGCGGCGGGATGGCCAGTATGTTGGAGACGGTATGGCTGATCATCAGTGCTATGGCTTTTGGTGGCGTAATGGAAGCTACTGGTCTGCTGGCAAGATTGATCCAGCCGGTTCTGAAAGCAGCCAAAACCGACCGCTCGCTGCTTGTGGCTACCGGGTTGACATCTATAGGCATCAATATCGTCGCTGGCGACCAGTACATGGCCATTGTGTTGCCTGGCAGGATGTACCGGGATATATACAACGAAAAAGGTATTGCCCCGGAAACATTGTCGCGGCAAATTGAGGATACCGGTACCATCACCTCGCCGTTGATCCCTTGGAACAGCTGTGGAGCATATATGTCAGCTACCCTGGGCATTGCTACGTTTGCTTACCTGCCATACTGCTTTTTTAATTTGATCAATGTGGCCATATCATTGATCTACGCAGTTATTGGTTTCCAGATCAAGCGTATCAAGCCGGAAGAAGTCGTCCAGGCACCCCCGGAAAAAGCTACCTTGTATGGCATCGGTGGCCACAGAGTCGAACCCACAGAACACGAAGCTGCGCTCACATCTTGATGGTGATCTTACCAATAGTCAATGGTATGATTCGACCTATCGTTTATCCAAAAATCAAAGAGAAGAAATTCTTAGAGGCTGCCTGCTTTCGATCGGGCGACAGGTAATGATGTCTGATTAATTCTTATTCAGTTTATTCAAAAGGCGAGATCCTGGAGGTGTAATAAATGATCAAATCACTTAGACGTATGTTTGGCATGTATAGGAGATATCGTGCCAGATTAATCATCTCGCAGGTGCTGGTGTTGATCTCGGCCACTGCCATCATCGGAGTGGCCACACTCAACCAGCGCCTGATCAATGAAGGTATCGAAGCGGAAAATGTTGAAATAATTCTTAGCACTGGTTTATGGATGCTGGTGTTATCTCTGATCTCAGGTTTATGCCTGGCTGGGACTGCCTACCTGGCAGTTTTCTTCTCCCAAGGGACGGGTTATTATGTCCGCTCGCGCCTCTATCAGAAGATCCAAACTTTTTCCTTTGGAAATTTCGACCGCTTCCGCACCAGTGATATGCTGGTTCGTCTTAATGCCGACGTGGTCAATGTCCAGAACGCACTGCTTTATATGACCTTGCTTATTCTTTATGCGCCTTTCATGCTGCTGGTGACCTATATATTAACCATCATCAACACACCCTCTCTGATTTGGGTGCTCATTTTGGTGACAGTTGTTGTATTGGGCGTCATGGCGTTGTTGATCCCGCAGGTCTTCCGGGCATACGATGACCGCCAGCACCGGTTGGATGATCTCAACAATACCATGCAGGAAAATTTGGCCGGAGTGCGGGTGGTAAAAGCTTTTGTGCGGGAGGATTATGAAATAGAACGTTTCGCCAAGCGTGCGGATGCCTTACGCCATCCAGCCTATACTGCCGCGGTCAGGGTGGGTTTTCTGGCGCCCATGCTGACCGGGATCACTCAATTAGGTATTGTGGTGTCGCTCTGGGTGGGTGGGCAGCAGGTGTTGACCGATGCAGGTTTAAATGTCGGTGAGCTGGTCACCTTCACCCAGTATCTCTCCCTGGTGGTGTCGCCATTGGCTATGCTGGCTATCGTGTTTCCCTTTATGTTGCGCGGGGATGCTTCTGCCCAGCGTATCTTCGAAGTTTACGATGATGAGCCGATGGTTCAGGATAAGGAAGGCGTCCAGCCGTTGGAAATGGATGCAGTTGGTGGACGAGTGGTATTCGATAATGTCTCTTTCGCCTTCCGCCGCCCAGATGGCGAACTCGACCCGCCTGCTTTAAAGAATATCAATCTGACCATCGAGTCAGGCGAACGGGTTGGTTTCCTGGGCGCTACGGGAGCCGGAAAGTCCGCCTTGGTGAACTTGATCCCGCGCTTTTATGATGTCACCGAGGGCAACATCACTATTGATGGCGTGGATGTGCGCGATATCCCCCAGGACAACCTGCGCCAGATCGTCGGCATCGCTCTACAGGAGGCGCTGCTTTTCCAGGGTGATGTGCACTTCAACCTGAAATTTGGCAAGCCCGATGCGGATGATGACATCATGATCGGCGCCTCCCAAGCCGCCGATGCCTATGGCTTCATCATGAACCTGCCTGAAAAATGGGATGCACGCGTCGCCCGCAGAGGCTATAACTTCTCCGGTGGGCAGCGGCAGCGACTCTCGATGTCGCGTGCCTTGACCGCCCGGCCCAAGGTGATCATCCTTGACGACAGCACCAGCGCCCTGGATGCTTCCACTGAAGGGCGTGTCCAGGAAGCCATTCCTGGCTTTACAGATAACATCACTACATTGTACGTCGCCCAACGTATCAGTGCGGTGATCGATCTGGACAAGATCGTCCTGTTGCAAAACGGTGAAATCGTTGCCATGGGCACACATGAAGAGCTGCTTGAAAGCAGTCCTTTATACCAGGATATATATGAATCGCAGTTAGGAAGCGGTATCACCGCTGGATTGGAAGTGGAGGTGGCCAAATGACCACAGCAACCCTAGAGAAAAAATCAGCCGATCGGGTTGAAACTAGAACTGTAAAAGGAATTGATAAGCCGGATGATACCGTCAAAATCATCTCCCAGCTGTTGAATTATATGGCTGGTGGTGAAAAGCGTGCTAGATTCATCCTGGCGGTAGTTGTGCGCGTCATCGCCCTGCTTGGATTGATCGCCCTACCTGCCTTAACTGGTGAAGTGATCAATGTGCTCCAGGATCCTGGTGGCAACCTCACTGAACTCCAGCGATGGATACTCTATGCTGTGATCGCCGGAGCGGTGTTCTTGATCATGACTTTCCTGGCAGAGCGCATGTTTGCCGACTTAGCTACCAGGGGTTTGCAGAAGCTGCAGACGCATCTGTTTTCCCATATGCAGGGGCTTTCACTGAACTTCTTCGATCGCCAACCGATCGGGGAGTTGCTTAGTCGTATAACCAATGATACCGAGGTGGTTTCACTGTTTTATGAGCAGGCGGTAGGACCGATCATCCGTGCCTCGATCACCATCATTTTGGCATTCATCGTCATGTTGTTCATAGATTGGCGTTTGACCATCGTGGCGTTGTTGATCGTGCCGGTGATCTTGATCCTGACCAACGTTATCGAGCGCATCTCCACCCCCGCATTCGCCAAGCTCCAGGAAGAGCTGGGTACCCTGAGTGGTTTCCAGGAAGAATCCCTGTCGGGTCACAAGGTGATCATCAGCAAGCGACAGCAGGATTGGGCTGATGAGAAAAATGATGCCCTGGCGGTTAATCTATATGAGGTGGGCAGCAAAGCTTTCTTCACTTCGCTTTTACAGTACCCGCTGACACAGTCTCTGGCCAGCATTCAAATTGCGCTGGTCATGGTTGTTGGTGCCCTGATGGTGGTAGGTGGTGAGATCCTGCTTGGCACCGTAATCGCTTTTGCCGGGTATTCAGCACTCTTGACACGACCGTTGTCTGAGATCGCCAACCTGACCAGCACCACCTTAAATGCGGTGGCTGGCGGGCGGCGGGTGTTCAGCATCATCGATGAAGAAGCGACCGTCAAAGATGCAGAAGATGCTGCGGAGTATGAGTTCAAGGGTGGGCATGTAGAATGTGTCGATGTTGATTTCAGTTACGTGCCAGGGCGCAAAATCCTGCGCCACAACACTTTTGTCGTGCAGCCGGGTGAGCCGATCGGAATCTGCGGCCCGACCGGGGCTGGCAAGAGTACATTGATCAACATCCTCACCCGCTACTATGATATCGACAGCGGCACCATTCTGGTCGACGGTCAGGACTTGTCCAAATTGACCCAGAAAAGTCTGCGTAAGCAGATTGGTGTTGTTTTGCAAGAGGCCTTCCTCTTCTCTGATACGGTGATGAACAATCTCAAATACGCCCGCGCAGATGCCACCGACGAGGAGTGCATCGAGGCGGCCAAGGAGGCCAATGCGCACGAGTTCATCATGAATTTGCCGCAAGGTTATGACACCATGCTGACCGAGCGCGGCGCTAACCTCAGCCAGGGGCAGCGCCAGATGATCACCATTGCCAGGGCGATGGTTGCCCAACCCAAGGTCATGATCCTGGACGAAGCCACCAGCAACGTGGATACCCGTACCGAGAAATTGATCCAAGAGGGCTTGCGCAAGCTGATGGAGGGCAAGACCAGCTTCGCTATCGCCCACCGCCTGGCAACCATTCGCGATTCTGCCAAGATCATGGTGCTCAACGGTGGCGAGATCGTCGAGTACGCCTCGCATGATGAATTGATGGCCGCCAAGGGCTTCTATTACGCCTTGTACATGAGCCAGTTCAAGGGCAAGGCCCCCGCTGGTGCAGCAGCCGCAGATGTAGATTTCGTCAGCACCTAACTAAAGATATCTACTACCTGACCAGCCTGCCATCATAACGAATGGCTGCGCTGGTCAGGTGTTTTTAAGTGCGTCCTGTTTTGAATCCAGATTTAGAGCCATCTCGTATGTCAGGTTGAAAACCGGTCGATCAGCACACTAAAAACCTTGCGGGTCTTCTCTCGTAATTAGGTTAGTGTTAATAATTTATAAATTCCACCTTGAATCTGCTTCCCTGATGGGTGCCGTATGAAAATTAGTGGTAAGATGAACCAATTTGTTTTAAACAGCGGATAAGTAGATAAGCGCTTGCGGATCATCTCAATGATGCGCATGTCAATGGCGAGTGATTAATTTGAACAGACGAGAATTTCTCAAGGTTGCGGGGTTAGCCGCAGGGGGCGGGGTTGTCACCGCGACCTCTTATTTGGTTGTCAATGATGAGTCCCAGGAACCGGTTGTTGATCGGGTGCAGATTCCCATTAAGGGTCTCCATCCTGGTTTGGAGGGATTTACCATCCTGCAGATGACAGATATCCATCTTTATCCCATGACTCAACCGGAGCTGGTCAAAAAATCAGTTGCTATGGCCAATGAATTGGATGCAGACCTGGTTACCTTGACCGGTGATTATGTCTGGCATTTTCTGGATGCCATCGATGAACTGGCGCCTATTTTGGCTGGCCTGAACGCCAAACATGGTGTCTATAGCACATTGGGCAACCACGATTATTGGAAGGATGCCGATGTGATCCAGGCCACTATGGAAAAGGCTGGTTTACCGGTTTTAAAGAACCAGGGCGTTCCGATCACTCAAGGGAATGGGACATTGTATCTGGCAGGATTGGATGATGGCTGGAGCGGTAATCCCGATTTGAATGCCACTCTCGATGGCGCTCCAGATGAGGCACCCGTTGTGCTCTTGTGCCACGAACCGGATTTAGCTGATGAATATTCATTGGATGGCCGCGTAGATCTACAACTCTCCGGGCATACTCATTCAGGACAGGTTCGCATTCCAGGTATCGGCGCCTTGATATTGCCCTATTTAGGACGCAAATATGATATCGGTCTTTACCGCATCAATGACATGTGGCTTTACACAAACCGGGGACTTGGTGTGATCAGCGTGCCAGTTCGCTACAATTGCCCTCCAGAGATCACGCAATTTGTATTGGTCAGTGCCTGACCAAACACTCATCAATTTGCTATAATTTTCCTCAAATCTGTATCCCATCTTCGAGCTATTACGATAAAATAGGGGTATATACTCTTTTTAACACAGGTGGGCATAACCCTGGTTTGTTCCCCCTGAAGAGTAATGAGAGGTGGAAGTTGGAAATCTCGGAGGTGAATAGTGTATGACCTCATCGTGATCGGCGGTGGTCCAGCTGGCGTGACCGCAGCTCTTAGGGCCAGGGAGTTGGGCGCTAATGTTGCCTTGGTTGAGCGCAGCAATTTGGGCGGAACGTGTACAAATGATGGCTGTGTGCCGACCCGTGTGCTGGCGCATGCCGCTCGTCTGGCGCGCGAAGCCGAACAGTTTGCTGATTATGGATTGGTAGCCGAATTACCGCAGCTCGATTATGCCCGATTGATGAGTCATACCCAAAGGAAGGTCTATCAGCTCCACGAAAAGAAACAATTGAATAACCACCTCGAGGAGCTCGGGGTGAACGTGTTCACTGATGTTGGCGCAGCTCAATTCCTTGAACCGACTATGATTGAGACAGCCGGTGGAATGAAATTCGAAGCCGAAAAGTTCATCCTTTGCGCCGGGGGGCATGCTCGACGGTTGTCCTTCCCGGGGGCAGATCTCGCATTGACACACAGTGATATCTGGTCCTTGGATAAGCTGCCCAAATCGGTGGCCATCGTGGGCGGCGCGGCGACTGGCTGTCAATTGGCTTCGATCCTGGCTGCTTTCGGAGCCAAAGTTTGGCTGCTTGAGATCGCTCCGCATCTATTGGGCATGGAAGATGTTCATGTTTCAATGGCGATTGGCGAAACCTTCGTCCAACGCGGTATTGAAGTGATTACCGATATCCAGGGCGTCGAACGGGTTGAATCCGATGGCGAGGATTCGATCCTCTGGTACAAAATTCAAGATCAGGTGAAGCAGATCTCTGTCGAGAAAGTGATCATGGCCACCGGATGGCCCGGCAACGCAGACACGCTAAATCTTCCCGCCGCTGGTGTGCAGAGTGAGAACGGATATGTGCTCGTCGATGAATATCTGCGCTCATCCGCCGCGCATATCTTCGCGGCGGGAGACATTACCGGTCGCATGATGCTTGTGCAAAGTGCAGGATATGAGGCGCGTATCGCCGTTGAAAATGCAATTATGGGCGCTGGGCAACCATATTCTCACAGGATTGTGCCGCATGGTGGCTTTACCGACCCGGAATACGGTAGCGTTGGTCTGACAGAGAACCGGGCACGTGTCCTTGAGCCTGACTGTGCTGTGGCAGTGGTGCCATATTCTGCCCTGGATCGCGCTGTGATCGATGATCACCAGGAGGGTTTCTGCAAGATGATTGTGTCCCAAGACTCTCATCGCATATTGGGAGCGCATGTAGTTGGTGAGCAGGCTCTGGAGATCATCCAAATTGTTGCAGCTGGGATGGCAGCGGATATGTGGGTCGAGCATCTGGCTGAATTGGAGCTGGCGTATCCAACTTATACAGCAATAGTCGGTTTGGTCGCTCGTAAACTTGTCCACCAGCTCGGAGTCGTCCCTCTCGCACCTCAGTGGCGATCCTTAGGGAAGCCATTCTCCGCTGAGTGGGAGAGAAGTGCCAATTAACTGTCTTGAAGGTAGTAGAATTAATAATTGAACGTAGATCCGAATGTGCTTGAGGGTTAATCGATGAGCTCTTGGTTGCTCACAAATTCTAGCCTATCTACGGGGGATGCCGCCGTTAAGCGACGGTTTACCTTCTGGAATCTGATCACGTTGGCTATATTTGCCATCACGTTATTGGCTATCCTAAACGCCGCCATTCTGGCATTGGCCTGGAGTAAAGAGCCCTTCCTGGGTTTTGTTGTCGAACCCACTCTGGTGGTTTCAAATGTCGCCGGTGTTTCATGGAACGCGCAGCAAATTGGGCTCAACTACCCCGAACGAGTGATCCAGGTTGGAGACCGCGTGGTGCGTTCTTCAAGCGAATTCATAGAGACCACAGCCGTACTTTATGTTGGAGAGCCAATTTCGATCCGCACAACATTCCCAGATGAAACCCAAAGAGTCTATCCCTCGGTGAGAGTGACCGCTTTCCCCGCGGTTGACTTATTGCGCTTCTTCTGGTTGCCATTCCTGGTCGGTCTTGCTTACCTGACGATTGGTTTTTGGACCTACCGCATGCGCGGCGATATCACGCCCAGCCATGCCTTCGCTTATTTCTGCATCAGTGCTGCCCTTGCCACAGGTCTGTATTTCGATCTCGTCTCCACCCATGTTCTCTCTGCCATCTGGACTGTAGGGATAGCATTCCTGGGAGGAACGTTGATCGTCCTGGCTTTAGTATTCCCAGAAGAATGGTCCGATTCGAAACGATTCAATTACCTGCTCTATCTCCCCTATGTTGTCTCACTAGGGCTGGCTGTTTGGGGTGTTTACGCGCTGACAGATCAAAGTGACCCCTGGGCCTATGTCGACCCTTGGCGCTTCAGCTATATATTTGCAGCGTTGGGAATATTTTTCTTTATCGCCATGATGATCTACCGCCGTTTCACCAATCCATCCGCCGAGACTCGTCAACAGGCCCGTATCGTTCTTTGGGGGAGCCTGTTCGCCTTTTTGCCCGTGGCGGTTTGGATGGTGGCTCCTTTTCTCGGCTTTCCGCTCCCCTGGAATCCGGGTTTATTCTTACCCTTCCTGCTGATCTTCCCCGTCGCCATTGCTCTTGCCATCTTGCGTTACCGTTTATGGGATATTGATGTCATCATCAATCGCACTTTGGTTTATGGTTTATTGATTATCGTCATGGCGCTGCTTTATTTTGCGACGATAATTATCTTGCAGCGCAGCTTTCAGACTTTGACCGGCGAGAGTTCAGAGCTGGCGGCGGTCGTTTCAACGCTGGTGATCGTTGCGCTATTTGTTCCCATCCGTGGTTACGTGCAAAATTTTGTCGATCGTCGTTTTTATCGTACGAAATACGATGCGGTCAAAACCATAGAGTCGTTCAGCGATTCGCTGCGTGATGAAGTCGATCTTGAGTTTGTGCTTC
>JBFFIU010000069.1:0-13556 GCA_041556275.1 Anaerolineales bacterium
CGAGAAGTGTGAGCGCAAACCACAAGACGGGCGATCTCATGACTTATCCAGCATCGGCATCTTTATGCCATATCGTTGGGCGGCGTCAATGGCCTGCTTGTAACCGGCATCGGCGTGACGCACGACACCCATCCCCGGATCGGTGGTCAGGACGCGTTCCAGGCGTCGAGCAGCTTGAGGAGTGCCATCTGCAACGATCACCTGTCCCGCATGCTGGCTGTAGCCAATGCCGACCCCGCCGCCATGATGGAAAGAAACCCAGGTCGCGCCGCCAACAGCATTGATCAGGGCATTCAGGATGGCCCAATCACTAACCGCGTCCGTGCCATCCAACATACCTTCTGTCTCCCTGTTCGGGGAAGCTACTGACCCAGCGTCTAGATGGTCGCGGCCAATCACAATTGGGGCCTGTACTTTTCCTTGCGCTACCAAGTCATTGAATGCCAGTCCAGCTTTGGCGCGTTCTCCATAACCAAGCCAGCATATACGCGCCGGTAAGCCCTGGAAGGGGACGCTCTCACGGGCCATGCGCAGCCAGCGATGCAAATGCTCATCCTTGGGGAACAGCTCCATGACCACCTCATCGGTGGTGTATATGTCATCTGCCTCACCAGAAAGCGCTACCCAACGGAAAGGTCCTTTCCCTTCACAGAAGAGCGGGCGGATATAAGCTGGCACAAAACCGGGGAAGTCGAAAGCTTTTTTGACACCATTGTCGTATGCTCGTTGGCGCAGGTTGTTGCCATAATCAAAGACTTCTGAGCCAGCACGTTGAAAAGTAAGCATGGCCTCAACGTGACGAGACATCGATTCCAGTGAGCGGCGTTTGTACTCATCCAGATCCTTTTCCCGTAAGCTATCCGCTTCAGCGACACTCAAACCACTGGGGATATACATGAGCACATCATGGGCGGGAGTCTGGTCGGTGACCACATCGGGGACCACACCACGCAGCGCCAGCTCGGGGTAAATATCTGCCGCGTTGCCGATCAAGCCGATCGATTGTGGTGTCTCCGCCTCAATGGCTTCTTCGACCATCGTCATAGCTTCCTCGAGAGTGTCTACGACCAGGTCCACATAACCGATCTCGAGACGGCGTTTCGCCCGTTCTGGATCGACTTCAACGATCAAACCCACTCCCTCATTCATCGTTATGGCCAGCGGTTGAGCCCCACCCATCCCGCCCAAGCCAGCGGTGAGGACAAATTTACCTTTCAGCGAATCCCAGCCATGCTGGCGAGCCAGCGATCCCAAGGTCTCATAGGTGCCTTGCAGGATCCCCTGTGTACCGATATATATCCAAGAACCGGCGGTCATCTGGCCATACATCATCAATCCCCTGGAAACCAGTTGGTCAAAATGATCTTGCGTTGCCCAATGAGGTACCAAATTTGAGTTGGCGATCAGGACGCGCGGGGCATCTGGATGAGTAGTGAAGACAGCCACAGGTTTCCCAGATTGGACCAGCAAGGTTTCATCTTCTTCCAGCTGGCGCAATGTCTCCAGGATCGCATCAAAAGCCTGCCAATCCCGAGCAGCTTGCCCACGCCCACCATACACGACCAGATCTTCGGGTCGCTCCGCAACCTCGCCATCTAAATTATTTTGGATCATACGATAAGGTGCTTCAGTCAACCAAGATTTGCAATTTAATTTTAAGCCACGAGGGGCACTCACAACTCGTCCTCTCGTCATTTGAACCTCCTCATATAAAAGAGTTCCCCTCCCGGGCTGATTATAAGCTGGAAGGGGAAAAACCTGCAAATTTAATATCTCAGCAAATTGGTTGATTTATCTTATTCTATTGTAGGTCTTGGTCTTTCTGGTAATGTGTAAATAAAAATATGGCGAGAATTGTATCGCTCAACCCTACCAGCACGCTGTAAAATATCGAGTTCATCATCCCGGATCGGATGGCTGATTTTGCTCTCCTGACTAGAAAAGAATTCGCCGCGCAGCAAGTCCTGAACCAGTTCATCCCCCCAATCAACGACCGGCCTGCCGTCTTCAAGAACAAAAACCCATTGGCGATCGATAGGAACTCCACTTGGCATGTAAAACCTCGCTTCGACCCCATCATACCGCAAAATTTGATCAGGAAGGCCGATCTGGGCGCAACCTATTTATTTTGTTAGCTGATTCAGGCAACCTCTTTACCATTCGCCTTGACTACGGTTTCAAAAGAGGTACTGTCCAAGCGGTTAACCAGGTCTGCCTGGGCCGCGCAAAAGACAGGTCTCAAGGCGCAGTCATCACCGAATGTGCATGTGCCGCTGTCGATGACGCACTCATTGAGCAAGATGGGTCCATCAATCGCCTCGACGACTTCCAGGAATGAGATCGATTCCGGCGATCTGGCCAATGAGACGCCCCCGCGAGCACCGCGCGAAGTCTGCAGCAATCCGGCTACGGAGAGCTGGGATACGATCTTAGCCAGGAAGGAAGGGGGGATTTTTTGATCATCTGCGATTTGACTTGTGGCGGCTCGCTGCTCTTGACCAAGGTTGGCCAGATAAGCAACAGCCCGCATAGCATAATCAGCTTGTCGAGTTATTTGCATAGTTTTTTCATCCTTTTAGGTCTTTTTTTGATATCAGCGATATTTTAGAGTATTTTCGACCGATTTACAAGTGACAGAGGTCATTGCTCAAAGATGATCTTTTACGTGTGATTTTGTCCTAATAGGTGTAATAAATTCATGGTAAGATCGTTATATACTAATGAAATTGGCCGCAAATCTGGGTGGATTCAAACGATTCGTAGTCACAAGGACCATTATTACCCCAGCAAAAGTACTTTTTTATTAACGGAGGAAGTTTCATGAAGCAAATTTGTGTGATTGGTGTCGGTTACGTCGGTTTAGTGACCGCTGCCTGCTTTTCTGACCTGGGAAACCGGGTGATCGCCCTAGATATCAGTGAAGAGCGGATCGACGGATTAAAGCGCGGAGAAATGCCAATTTATGAACCCGGTTTAGAAGAGCTTGTGGAACGCAATATGCGTTCTGGGCGCCTGACGTTCACCACATCTTATCGTGAAGCCCTCAAAAACTCTGAATTCGCCTTCATTGCCGTCGGAACGCCTTCAGGAGTGGATGGTGAGGCCGATCTACGGCATGTCGCCGCTGTTGCTCGCACCATAGCAGAAAAAATGAAGGCTCCCGTTATTATCATCAACAAGTCAACCGTGCCAGTCGGCACCGGTGACTGGGTCGCAGAGATCGTCGCCAGCCACCAACCGCAGCCAATACCATTTTCAGTTGTATCCTGCCCCGAATTCTTGCGCGAGGGGTCTGCGATCAGTGATTTCATGCACCCCCACCGCACGATTCTCGGCTCATTAGATCCAGATGCGGCTGAGAAAGTGGCTCAGCTACATTTTCCCTTGCGCGCCCCCATTGTGCTTACCGACCTGCGCACGGCAGAAATGATCAAGTATGCCTCCAACGCCTTTCTGGCCACCAAGATTTCATTTATTAATGAAATCGCGAACATCTGTGAAGAGCTTGGTGCAGATATCAAGGAAGTAGCTGTCGGCATGGGTTACGATAAACGCATCGGACCTTACTTCCTGGACGCAGGACTTGGGTATGGAGGTTCATGCTTTCCAAAAGATGTCAAAGCTCTTGCGTATATGGCTGCGCACAAGGGTGGACACCCACAGTTGTTAAATGCTGTTATGGAGATCAACGACGACCGGCGACCGATGGCGGTCAACCGTCTCAAAGAGATGATCGGCGAACTGAAAGGGCGCACAGTTGGATTGCTGGGATTATCTTTCAAACCAAATACCGATGATATGCGCGATGCCCCTTCAATTGATGTAGCGAAAGCCCTCCAGGAACAAGGAGCCAGTGTTCGCGCTTACGATCCAGTTGCAATGGAAGTAGCTGAACCGCTTATGCCGGATGTGGAAATGGTCGCCGATCCTTACACGATGGCAGAAGGCTGTGATGCATTGATGGTGATGACTGATTGGAATGAATTCAAACATCTGGATTTCGTTCGCATCCGAGAGCTGATGAAAAATCTTGTCGTATTTGATGGACGAAATATATATGAACCCGAGGTAATGCGCAGCCTGGGTTTTAACTATCTTGGCTTCGGCAGAGGCTACAATGGCCAGCTAGTGAACGCTCGTCTTGAGCAGGATGTGATCGTCGCACCGGCTTAGGGGTGAATTGATTTCAGTAGGTTTTCACCTCTGATCGTCGCCAAATTGTGCTATAACAGGACGCGGAAAGAGAAACATTACGTTCTTTCCATGTCCTTTTTGGTTAACCCTGATGAACAGCGATCAGCCCCCGATTTGCGATTACGAAGATTCCGATTACCAGTCTTCATTCTGGGATCAAGGTGATCGAGCCTATGAAGATCAGGTTGAAGCGATCGCCTTACGCCGGTTGCTGCCTGACTCCGGCAAAATGCTGCTTGAATTAGGTGCAGGAGCAGGTCGAAACACACCTCGCTATCATGTTTATGAGCGTGTTGTCCTTATGGATTATTCACGCACACAATTGATTCAAGCCCAGGAACGTTTGGGACAAAGCGACCGCTATATTTACGTTGCTGCAGATGTTTATCAGCTGCCATTTGTACCTGGAGCTTTTGATGGTGGCACCATGATCCGCACCCTGCATCACATGGCCGAACCCCAACTAGCCCTGGAGCAGGTTCGGCAGGTGCTCAAACCAGAAGCAATTTTCATCCTTGAATACGCCAACAAACACAACCTTAAAGCCATGATCCGATACCTGCTGGGGCGACAGTCATGGAGTCCTTTCAGCCACGAATCAGTTGAATTTGAAAAGCTGAACTTCGATTTCCATCCTGAAAGTATACGTACCTGGTTGGGAGATTGCGGATTTCGAATTGAACGTCAGCTCACTGTCTCGCATTTTCGAGTGAACACGCTCAAGCGATTGGTTCCCCTGGATGTGCTTGTACGATTAGATGCGATCGCACAATTTACCGGAGATTGGTGGCAGCTCACCCCAAGCGTCTTTGTGTTAGCCCAGGCCGAGGGGGATACGCCGATCGCCCCACCAGACGCCCTTTTCCGTTGTCTATCATGCGGTTTTTTCCCGCTTGAGCATCAAGGCAGGACATTAACCTGCCCCAGTTGTGGGCACGAATGGCCTTTCCAGGATGGTATTTACGATTTCCGTTCGAGAGCAGTTGAGTAGTCTAAACCCCTTGCAGGGGTTACTTCTAAGATAATGGGCTCCGCGCCCTCCCCAGATAGCAGTCCAATCTTCGCAAAAGGCTTGGTTAACCAACAAATATTTTTTGCGCTGTATCACATATAGAAATAATTTTGATTACAGGTTATGGGGGATAGTTTATACTTTCTCCACCACCCAGAAATGCGACAATCCAAAGGTTCTCGCCGGTGAATTTTCCAGACTCAAGGTGATCCTTCTAACAAATCTACCAAGTGTCGGCCAACGAGCGATGATATTATCATAAGCCCCGAAGATCACCGTGCGTTGAATGATACGAACTGGCAAACCGCTGAATAACTGCTCCAAATCCGTCCTGGAGTAAACCCGTACATGGGGTGCCAGGCGGTTTCGCACACTGCGTGGTAGATAATTTATGAAGGGGATATTACCGAAGTGATATTGCCCCCTCCAGTAAATCCCGTGCGTTTCAAACGGGTATCCACGGTTAGGCACAAAAACCACCGCCCGTCCACCGGGAGTTAATGTGCGCACCATTTCCTCCACTGCGCTGCGATCATCCTTCACATGTTCGAGTACCTCATGGCTTAAGATGAAGTCAAATAATTCACCTGGAAAAGGAAGCGTTTCACCGGCCGCATTTACGACATGATCAGCGCGCTGGTGCGCTTCGCGCGCTCGCGGGTGATCGTACTCCAATCCAACCGTCGTCGGGCTATACTGAGTCATCCGTTCCAGATAAATCCCCACTCCGCAGCCGTTCTCCAAAACCTGTCCGTGTATTCGTTCCCCCGCTGCACGCACGATCATTTCCAGGCGGCGCTCCTGCCCTGCTCGCCAAACATAAGATGGCTCGCCGCGCTGGGCTGCCTTATCCCAATCCCGATCAACCATGTCCGTTCTCAACCAATCCGGTATCATTCGTTAATCGCCACCAGTTCGCCGTAATACCCTCATGTCGATCAGTAGCCCATTCTCGTTTATAACCAAATCCTTGACGGTTATCCACCAGGCGGATCCAATCCGGGCTGAACTTATGAAGCTGGTTACGAGCCAGGATTTCTTCGAGATCTGAAACAAAAGGAAATTTGATCTGATAAAGCTTCCAGGCGAGATGCCATTCGCCCTGTTCTTTGAGGTGTATGATCTCTCCTCGCATCTGGAGTCCGTGGATATCTTGCCATCCAAAACACTCTGGGTAAATGGTCACCGCGGCTCTAGGTTGGTAAGAGATATCTATGGAATGCTGGCTTTTTGGGGAAGAGAAAAAGAAGAGATTGAGCTGGTTATCGCATGCAAAATATACCGCAGCTGCGTGCGGTTCTTCATTACCGCTGGTAGTGGCGATCGTCATCGTGGTGAGGCTGAGCAATCCCACCAATCTATCTCTCAGCTCGACTGGGGTTAATCTGCTTTCCATTTTTGATAAAACTCATTTTCGATCCCCAACCTTGACAAGACACGACCAACTGTATTATCAATCAGGTCAGCGACGCTTTCAGGACGCACGTAGAACGCCGGAACAGGAGGATAGATTATTGCTCCTGCCTGTGCAGCCAGACTCATTAAGCGCAGATGGCCTTGATGCAATGGCGTCTCGCGCACAACCAAAACCAGTGGGCGTCCCTCTTTCAAGGTCACGTCCGCAGCCCGCGAGAGAAGATCGTCGGCGTAAGAATTGGCCACTGCCGAGAGTGTCTTGATCGAGCAAGGGATGACGACCATCCCCATCGTGGTGGTGGATCCGGAGGCAATTGTGGCACCAATGTCTCTCTGAGTATAGGTGACATCTGCAAGAGCCAGCACATCACTTATTTTCCATTCAGTCTCTTCTGCAATAGTCGCCCGAGCAGCTTGAGATACGATCAGATGGGTCTCGATATCTGTTTGGCGCATCAACTCCAGCAGGCGTATCCCCAGGATCACCCCAGAAGCGCCAGAGATTCCTACTACTAGCCTACCTTGCTGATCATTCATCGAGATTCTCCTCACTAATCTGAATTATCAAACCCGATTCTCATCCATCTGAACTATTTCTTAGCCCAATGGATGGCTACCGTCCCAAACATTAATCGCCGAAATCCAACTTCCCTAAAACCCGCCGCCTGCATCCGGGTGCGCAGCTGTTCAGCTACCAGGAATGCCTCTGTCGATTCAGGGAGGTAGGTATAAGCATCTCGTTGACCGGTGATCAATTGTCCCAGATTTGGGATTAGGTAATTCAAATGCAGATTTATCAGCGGCCAGAGCAAGTTTCTCTCAGGGCGTGTGGTATCCAAGGCGACGATTGAACCACCGGGTTTGAGCACCCGATATTGCTCATCTAATGCTTGGTCAATACTGGCTACATTGCGCAAAAGAAAACCCGAAACGACTGCATCAAAGATTCCTGATGGAAACGGCAGCGCCAAAGCATCGGCGGCAGACCAATCTATTATGGTTGAATTATGCCTCCCTTTACCAACTTGCATCATCTCAAGCGTAAAGTCTGCTGCAAAGGGTCGGCACAATGGCTTTTGAAGCAGTGCTTCGCGGGCCAGATCGCCTGTACCCGCCCCCAGGTCAAGCAGCTGCCCATCGGCTGGCAGTTCAGCTCTGCGGATCACCTCTCGGCGCCAGCGGATATCCTGCCCGCCGGTCATCAAGCGATTCATTAAATCATACCGGCTGGCGATGCCCTTAAACATCACCTGGACGCGGTCAGCACCGTTGTGCTCGGTCATTTCAATCGGCAGCGTCTGCCCCCAGGTAGATAGCATCCTCCGCTTGTGCGACTCGGCGCCCTTCCGCAACGTTTACGCGCGTGAGCAGGAGTCCTCCCACAATAAAAAAGGCGATAATGCTCAGGATCGCTGGTCGACTGCTGCCAAAAGTAATGGCAGCATATGCGAAGACCAGTGGTCCCAAGATGGCGGAGAATTTCTCCAAAACCCCAAACAGACCAAAGAACTCACCACTTTTAGATGCTGGCGCCATGCTGGCGAACAAGCTGCGACTTAATGCCTGAGAGCCACCCTGAACAACTGCCACCATCCAGGCCAGGAACCAGAATTCGACCACGGAATCAAGGAAGAACCCCCATATAGCGATCGCTGAGTAGACTACTAAAGAGAGCAAGATGCTGTTCTTGGTATCCATCTTCTCGGCCAGACCGCTGAATATTGGCTTGCCTAAGAGCCAGGAGAGCAAGAGACCAAGCAGTTCAACGATCAGAATGAGACCCAGGATAGGAACCAGATTGCTTTGGCGCGGGGGAGTTTGCACCTCGACTTGAGCCACAGTCATCACAATTCCCTGGCTGGAAGGGTTTTTATCACCAGAATTCACCAGGCTCAATACATGTTCACCAGGTGTCGCAACTTGGATTGTTTCAGCAACCCCATAGCGTATTGTCGCGTTATAGCCATCGATCATCACTGGCTGACCATCCTCTTCATCGATTAAGGGATTCCCATCCAGCTCAACAGCCCAAATACCGTGATCGGGGCCAGTGCTGTAAAGAATAATCATATTCTGTCCGTTATAAGGCAGTTCGTAGCGCGCGCCGGGCTCATCTGTGGTGAAGTAGGTTGCGCTTTCTTCCGCCCCAAGCATTTCAGCGCTCACAACTTCGCTCTGCCATGTCCCGCTGTAGAGAATATTACTGTCTCCCGCGAGATAAAGACCTTCTCCAACATAAGCACCGATGCTTTCGTATGGCGGTGGCGAAGAACCGGATACTTCCGTCGGTAGGAGACGAGAGGCTGTGATACCAACCAGAGGTAAGGCAATTAAATTGTAGATCACGAATGCCAGGTAAAAAGGACGCCGCTTTTCACTACGGCTTGGTAAACGACCAAATATCAAGCTGAATGGAATCCCGACGAATTGCACCAACAGCAGCGCCAGGACCAGATCAACACTATCAAATCCAAGTTCAGTCCCATAAATCGCAGCCACACCGATGATCGTGCCGATTCCATCCACATACAACAGGAATGCCAGCAGGTATTTGAACAGTTCTCGGTATTGACGGATATCTTTCAACGTTGTCCATAACCGATTGAAGCTGGCAGAGATAACATTTTGACCTTGGGATAATTTCTCGGTAGCAGCTGGTGGTTCCGGTACACGAGTAAATATCGGTATAGAGAAAATAGCCCACCAGACCGCGACGCTCAGAAAAGATAGGCGCGGCCCCCAGGTACCAGGCAGATAAATTAGCATGACCACATTGATCGCTAATAGGATGCCTCCACCCAGGTACCCTAGCGCGTAACCTCGGGTAGAAACCTGATCCCGGTCCTCTTCTTTGGCAACATGGGGCAGCATAGCATCATAAAAGACATTAGCTCCACTGAAACCTATCCTACCAAGAATAAACAAGATCGAAGCCAACATTAAATCGCCTGATTCCACCAAAACAAGTAATCCACTAGTCAGGATACCGAGCCCAGCGAATATCGCCAGGAACGGCTTCTTGCCGCGCTTAATGTCTGATATCGTTCCTAAGACAGGGGAAATAATGGCCACTATTAAAATACTGATGCTGAGACCCCGACTCCAAAAGGCTGTGGCAATAGCTGCACTGGGCAGGTTAGCTCCCGCGACCTGGCTGTAATAAATTGGTAGTACCGCGGCCATGATGGTGGTGACGAAGGCAGAATTCGCCCAATCGTACATTGTCCAGGCCCGAATGCGCCGATGATATTCATTCTGGCTGACCCCATGGTATGCTGTTGTGGTCATTGTTCCTCCTCAGGATATTTTCCACCCGCCAAGTGTTGGTAGCGTAAACACTTGACCTTGTTCGGGAAGTAAAACCATGTCTTTTGGGGATATGATTGGGAGATATTTGCTGAATCTGCACTTGGCTATGTTGATTTTATCTTAGATCAACAAAGTACTTCATTATAGTATAATAATTAATCGCAGTACAGTAAAAATTTATCTCCGTTCCATCAAATACATTGATTATCCTCGAGATTTTACTGTACAGATAATGTGGAGCTGCTCTTATCTTTCATCTTATTATTCATTATTTAGTCCCTTAAAGATCGACACAGATTGGGGGTTCTTGATAATCGCTAAAGGCAATCTCAAGATGAGTGCAGACATCCTGGGTATGACATATCGTCATAACCATTGTATTTATTCTTTATTATTCGGGAGCAATTATTATGAGTCCAGATTTCATCGCTCGCCTGGTTGGCATGGTCGTTTTTGCCGGCCTGGGTATCTATTGGGGGATCAATCTAGGAGCTAGCGGAGACAACCAGGCTCTTTACGCAGTACTTTTTGCCTTGGTCGGGGCATTGGTCGGTCTGGTGATCACGCCATACATCAGTACCCGACCGGTGCGCGCTATTCGGAACCTTCTGAGCCGGGTTTCATCCCAAACTCTGGTAGCGGGTTTTTTCGGGCTACTGTCTGGGTTGATCGTTGCTGCATTGCTAGCCTTTCCAATTTCAGCGCTCCCTGGGCTGTTTGGAGACATTTTGCCATTCATCGGTGTGATCTTGTTTAGCTATCTTGGCATCACCGTGTTCATCATGCGCAAAGACGATATTTTTTCTGTCTTCCGAATGACCCTTCCTAGTAGGTCGAGCGAAGCAAAATCTGAAGAAGAAAACAGCGGAAGGTCGATCTTGCTGGATACAAGTGTGATCATAGATGGTCGCATTGCGGACATTGCTCGCACAGGATTCATATTTGGTACATTTCTGATCCCGCGATTCGTGCTCAACGAACTGCAGTACATTGCTGATTCAGCAGACAGTATGCGCCGCCAACGCGGTAGACGCGGCATGGAAGTGCTCTCACAATTGCAGAAAGATGCCACAGTTCCCGTGCAGATCAGCGATATTGATGTCGAAGGTGTGCGCGAAGTGGACGAAAAGCTGGTAGTTCTCGCTCGACAAATGAAATCGCCGATCTTGACTAACGACTACAATCTCAATCGTGTGGCCGAGCTGCAGGGAGTGCCAGTGCTAAACGTAAATGAGCTGGCCAACGCCGTCAAATCCGTACTTCTTCCAGGTGAACCCTTATTGGTGGACATCATTCAAGAAGGAAAAGAATCGGGGCAAGGTGTGGGCTACCTGGACGATGGCACAATGGTTGTCGTCGAAGATGGACGTGAACATCTTAACGAGCAAGTCACCGTCATGGTCACCAAAGTTCTGCAAACCGCTGCCGGTCGCATGATCTTTGCACGTACAAACGGGTAAATTAGGACTAGAATTCAATGGGACAGCGCATCTACAATACCCTTACTCGCCAAAAAGAGCCTCTCGTTACCCTGCAAAATAGGGTGGTAAAGATGTATGTTTGTGGGCCGACTGTTTACGATAAGGCTCATGTCGGGCATGGCATGTCTACCATCGTATATGACATTTTACGTCGCTACTTGGAATACCGTGGTTATGAGATCCGGCACGTGATGAACTACACTGACGTAGACGACAAAGTGATCGAGCGTGCCAAAGTACTGGGTGCAGATCCCTTGGAATTGGCTCAAGAGCATATCAAGGAATATGAAGACCACATCCAGGCTTTGAATATCCTCCCGGCAACTGTCTTCCCACGCGCAACACAAGAGATCGATCAAATCATCTCCATGGTCAAAGACTTAATCGCAAGTGACCACGCTTATGCAGTTGAGGGTGATGTATACTATCGCGTCAACAGTAAAGAAGATTATGGAAAGCTTTCTGGCCGAAATCTAGATGACATGCAGGCCGGGGCGCGCATTGAAATCGATGCGCGCAAAGAAAATCCGATGGATTTCGTGCTGTGGAAATCATCCAAACCAGGAGAACCTTCCTGGGACAGTCCCTGGGGACCTGGGCGACCGGGGTGGCACATCGAGTGCTCTGCGATGAATTTGCACCACTTAGGGGAACAGATCGACATCCACGGCGGGGGTACTGATCTGATTTTCCCGCATCACGAAAACGAGATCGCCCAAACTGAGAGCTTGACCGGTAAGCCCTTCGCTCGTTATTGGGTGCACAATGGTATGCTTCAGTTTTCGGGCGACAAGATGTCTAAATCAATTGGCAACATCGTCACCATTGAAGATTTCTTAGACCAACACGATCCTGATACCCTGCGAATGATGGTGCTCAATGCCAGCTATCGCAGCCCGTTGACCTTCAACGACGAGGTTGTCGCTCAGGCTGAACGCAACCTGGAACGCTTGCGCTCTTCTCTGCGCCCTGCAAGACCTGCTGGCGGATCAATCTCAGATAGTGCTTCCCAGACATTGGACCGACAAATGGAAATCACCCAACAAGGTTTCATCGAGGCGATGGATGATGATTTCAACACAGCCGGTGCTCTCGGTCACCTGTTCGACCTGGTAAGGACCATAAACCAGGTCCGTGACGACGGTCTTGATCAGGAGAAGCTGTCACCGGCGCAGGAATTGGTACGTGAGCTGGCGGAAGAGGTTTTCGGCTTGCGTTTGGAGCGTGCCGAAATAATAGATGCCCAAGCAGCGCCATTTATAGACCTGCTTATTGAGATGCGAAATCAACTGCGTGACCAGAAACTGTGGGCATTATCCGATATGGTGCGCGATAGACTTCTGGAGTTGGGGATATTGGTGGAAGATACCAAAGATGGAACGTCATGGCGTTGGAAATAGGTCTGAAAGTCACGGCTCAGATTAACTTCACAATTTCTCGATAATAGTCCTTTTTTGAACATGCGCGAATGGATATACGGTCGAAATCCGGTTTACGAGGTCTTGAAGGCAGGACGTCGGGGTTCTTTCCAATTGCTGATAGCCCAAGGCACTCAAATAAAGGATCGAGTAGCAGATATTCTTAAGCTGGTCAAAGGCGAAAGACTTCCCGTAGAGCAAGTGCCTCGCTCCAAACTCGATCGAATCCACACCCATCATCAGGGTGTTGCATTAGAAGCAAGCAATTACCCTTATGCTGCGCTGCCCGATATGCTCCACTTAGCTGAGGAGCGTGATGAAAGCCCACTTTTGCTCATTCTGGATACCCTGCAGGACCCCCAAAATCTCGGCACTCTGCTGCGTACGGGAGAGATCGTGGGTGCACATGGTGTTTTGCTGCCATACCGGCGTACGGCGACAGTCACACCCGCTGTAGTGAACGCATCTTCTGGGGCCAGTGAACACATGCTGGTTGCTCAAGTTAACCTGGCCCAGGCAATAACGGAACTCAAAGATCATGGAATTTGGGTGATCGGCTTGGAAAGTGACCCTAATGCCCAGCCCTTGGAAGAGGTTGATCTGAGTGGTCCCTTAGCCCTGGTTGTCGGTAGCGAAGGGCAAGGTATGCGCGCCTTGGTGCGCAAATCCTGTGATCAACTCATCCGCTTACCGATGCGCGGGCAGGTGAAATCGCTGAACGCGGCG
>JBFFIU010000070.1:0-13543 GCA_041556275.1 Anaerolineales bacterium
AGTTAATCAGTGCAACCAGAGTGCTGATCCGCAGACGGGTTAGGTTTTTCGAAATGTTCACCAGGGTATCGGATATACTGCCGGTTCCAACCACTGATGCTAGGAGGCGTTCACTCAGCAAGCTGGCAGCAAAAACTAGCAGTTGAGCCGCGCCTAAGAGCCTGATGGTATTCATTCCTATATCCATTTTCTCCTCTTCTCTTCAATGGGTGAGATGAATTAATACATCATTTATTGTTGGCGTGTGCTACCGTGATTACGACTTGCCCCTTTTTTTGACCTGACTCAACGTATTTATGAGCCTCAGGAATCTGTTCCAGAGGATAGGTTCTATCTATCACTGACACAATACTTCCCGCCTCAATCAGCTCCTTGAGGTTATTCAAATCTTCATTATTCGGACGTGCTGCCCCGAATATCACTTTCTTGCCATTATGGAGACCCGGCAGACTATTTCTAATAGAATTCCATCGCCCGCGAACCATCTGTGAAAGTCTGGGATTAGCGATAAGATAGCGTCCGTTTTGATTAAGCGATCCTAGGCTACCAGAGAACGAACTCTTGCTGACCACGTCAAGGATAAAATCATAGGTCTCGTCGCTTTTGGTGAATTCTTCATGAGTGTAATCAATAACACTGTCCGCGCCAATCGAGCGCAGCATGTCCAGTTTCTCTGAGCCGTCCACAGCAGTCACTTTCGCACCAAAGTGCTTGGCAAGCTGGATCGCAAAAGGACCTATCGTACCTCCTGCCCCATTGATCAAGACCTTCTGTCCGCTCTGGACATCTCCCTGTCTAAGAAAATGCAGTGCTTCAATACCCCCAACAGGAACTGCAGCGGCCTCCTCATAAGTCATATTGGCTGGTTTTATCCCCAGGGCACCTTCATTCGGTTCTTCGGGCAGACATATGTACTCGGCATTTGTACTAAATCTGATGCCGCTGGTTCCAAAAACTTGATCGCCTGCTCTAAATCGTTTAACATCTTTGCCAGCCGCTTCTATTTCCCCGGCAAAATCCATCCCTAGTACAGTAATTCGTACAGGTCTTCTTAGTCCCACATATGCTTGCAGAGGGAACCGGAACCAGAATGGCATTTGCATGCTCCGCTGCTCACAGTCCCCCGCGGTTACTGTAGTCGAATATATCCTGATCAG
Organism: Anaerolineales bacterium; assembly: GCA_041556275.1. Taxonomy (GTDB): domain Bacteria; phylum Chloroflexota; class Anaerolineae; order Anaerolineales; family UBA4823; genus PFL25. The sequence goes on from JBFFIU010000070.1 coordinate 1,158, forward strand.
GACTTCATTCTCATCGGGAGCAGGTTTTTCTACATTTCGGAGCTGAAGAACATCTGGCGGACCGTAGTTTGTCCAAAAGATCGCTTTCATGATTAGGTGTTATGCCCCACAGTGACGACGACATGTCCTTTTTTGTGCCCTTTTTCAACATACCGGTGAGCCTCGATAATCTGTTCCATCGGATAGCGTCTATCAATGACCGCTTTTAGTTCTCCCTCCTCGACAAGCTCTTTGAGGAAGATTAGATCTTCAATCTTTGCGTCACCTCCGGATCCGGAATCCTTATCAACGTTAAGATATACTCCAGTCTTCTTTAGAGACTTTTTACCGTGTGAAGACGAAATTTTATCTACTGCGTCAAAGATAGCATCATATGTCTCACCGCTTTGAGTAAAGTCTTCTTGAGTGTAATCAATGACCTTATCAGCGCCCAGAGATTTCACCATTTCTAAATTTGTGGTACTGCAAACCCCGGTCACTTCTGCTCCGAATGATTTGGTAAGTTGCACTGCATAGGTGCCTACACTTCCAGAAGCACCATAGACCAGAACTTTTTGTCCTCTCTGGATATTTGCCTTTCTAAGCACGATCAATCCAACATATGCCCCAGTACCAACCCCAGCGGCGGCTTCTTCAAAGGTCATGTTGGTCGGTTTGTGTACCAGCATCCCGTCTTCAGCCATACATTTGTACTCAGCATAGCCACCAAAACCCGACCACATCGTAGATGCAAAAACTTGATCACCTTCCTTGAATAGCTTTACATCATTACCCGCTGCTTCTATTTCCCCCGCCAGCTCCATACCGAGTATAGGATTCTTTGGTCTTGTGAGACCCAGAGCTATTCGAGCCATGAGCCATTGCCAGCGAGGTACATTGAAACTTCGAATTCTCACATCCCCCACGTGTACTGTTGTCGCAAATATTTTAATAAGTACTTCATTTTCCTTAGGAGTAGGCTTTTCTACCTCTGTGAGCTGCAGGACCTCTGGTGGTCCGTATTTTGTGCACACTATTGCTTGCATTCGGGTTTCCTTCCCTATTTAGGAGTGAGTGTTCATATTTGTTCTTAATTTGCGTACAGTGCAGCAATTGCAGATGAATCAAATCCCTTCCCGATAAGCCATAGCGCAAAAACCATCTCTTGCACGGCTATAGGAAGAAATAACAAATCCAATGATTCGATGCCGAAAAACTGGATCAAAAAGGGTATAAACATTAACGCGGCTCCAAGGAAACCCCATCCAGATAACCATCTTGGGATGAGCCTTGTCTGAAACAATTGGTAATTCAAGATCAGAGCAGATAGGGTAAAAGCGAGTCCAGGCCCAATTATAAAGGCCCAATCACGTGCTGCGAGTAATAATACACCTGCGGTTTGATAATAGGATGTTTCTGGAGCTCCAGCTTTAGTAAATTCCTGACTTAATGTCAGCAGTACTAGCAGGCTGAGACTGTAAATAATAGTTAGGAGAGCCTCAATAAACCTGAGACTATAGAATCCAAGAGCTAAGGCTTCATTATGCTTTCTCAAAATTGGGTATAGAAAAACTGGAATTCCAAGAACGGCAAGAGCCCAAATCAATTCAAGAAACATACCTCCCAACACCTGGTTCTCATTTGATGAGACTTTGACCAGATAATCTAGATCGCTCAGAAATCCAATGAAAAGGAAGGTGGAAATGGACGCTACTGTTGCGATGATGAAAAATATTCCCACAATTATTGCAGTATTTCTGTGTGAACTCGTATTTTCTAAGGTGGTCATTGATCAATCTCCTTTAGATCATCTGAATATGCGATTCAGATTGTGCTCTCATTCTTCACAGTGATGACTACTTTTCCTTGGGCGTGTCCACCTCCATAATAGCGAAGAGCTTCAGGCACCTCACCTAACGGGTAACAGCGATCGATATAAGGTACTACTTTGCCACCTTCGAGAAGCTCGCTCATATAATCAAAATCCTCTCTGTTTGGTTTCGCCCATCCCAATGAACCTATTTTCTTCTTTTCAGTCATTGAAAGCAATGGTCCCAAGACCATCGCCTGAAAAAATCGACCCATAGAACCACCAGCAAAGATATAAATCCCCTCGGAGCTCAATGCACGCCGGTAATCGAATATCGATCGATATGCTGCAACATCAAAAATCAATTCATATTGCTTACCACCTTTTGTGAAATCTTCTTGAGTGTAATCAATGACATGGTCAGCCCCGATCGAGCGCACCATATCCAATTTGTTCGTGCTGCAAACGCCAGTCACTTCTGCCCCGAACGATTTGGCGATCTGCACCGCAAAGGTACCCACACCACCAGAGGCGCCATTGATTAATACCTTCTGTCCGGATTGAATCTGCCCATTATCGCGCAAACCCACCACGGCAGTAACCCCCGCTGTGGGTACGGCAGCAGCTTGCTCAAACGAAATGTTGGCAGGCTTTAATCCCAAATATTCCTCTTTTACGCAAGCGTACTCCGCAAAAGCGCCAAAATCGCTTATCCCGAAGACTTCATCACCTGGCTGAAATTGATTCACTTTACTGCCAACCGATTCAATCCGCCCCGCCACATCATCACCGAGAACATTGTGCCTCGGCTTGCGAAGCCCGTTTAATAGGCGTAGTAAGAATGATTTACCTCTCAAGACCTGCCAGTCAATGTAATTCACGGATGCTGCGTGAACTTCTACCAGAACTTCATCGTCCTTGGGAGTAGGTTTTGCAATATCATTGAACCTCAATAAATCCGGAGGTCCATATTCTTTGAAAACGATAGCTTTCATTGTTTTCCTTTCACCAATCTTGCTCACCCATTGTTATGAAATTCAGAGGAATACCCTTTGCTTAATGGTGTGTCAGGTTTTGTTATTATGCTCCACAGTGATGACAACACATCCAAATTTACGTCCACTATCGACGTAACGATGGGCTTCAACAATCTCCTCTAAGGGATAACTTCGATCAATGACTGCCTTAAGATTTCCAGCCTCAATAAGCTCTTTGAGGAAGAGTAAATAATCTTTTCGCTCGCTTGCCGTCCCTCCCCCAAAAATCACTTTCTTGCTGCCTACCACTGAAGTCCATTGCATTTGAACTGCCTCTTTCAATCCACCAGCGACTGCAAGAAAGTATCCATTTTCCTTTAGTGAATCTTTGCAATATGAAAATGATATCTTGCCTCCGACCACATCAAAGATGATGTCATAGGTCTCCCCGCTCTTTGTAAAATCCTCTTTGGTGTAATCGATGACCTTATCCGCTCCCAAAGATTTCACCAATTCCATATTCCTGGTACTGCACACCCCGGTAACTTCTGCACCGAAGTACTTGGCTAGCTGAACAGCATAAGTGCCAACCCCACCAGAAGCGCCATTGATCAGAACTTCTTGCCCGCTCTGAATATTCCCTTTATCTCTAAGGAAGTGCAATGCAGTATTCGCCGCAAAAGGTACAGCAGCGGCTTCCTCAAAAGACATATTAGTCGGCTTTAATGCTAACGCTCCGCCTTCAGACCGGCATACGTACTCAGCATAAGCACGAAGATTGTTGCCGTCGATTCCATAAACCTGGTCGCCTTCCTTAAATGATTTTACATCTTTCCCAACTGCTTCAATTTCGCCCGCTAAATCTGCCCCAATTATTGGTATTCTTGGCCCTGTAATACCAAACATCAAGCGCGGGAGAGGTCCAAATCCAGGAGGGACATGGGTGAAACCCCGCGCGTTTGCATCGCCGGTTGTTGCAGAGGTCGCATAGACTCTTATCAGTACTTCGTTCTCCTTGGGAGTAGGTTTTTCTACCTCCTTGAGCTGCAAGACTTCCGGTGGTCCGAATTCTGTGTACACAATGGCCCTCATGATTTTCTCCAATTTTTTCTGTTAGTATGAATTGCAACTATATCCGATAATAGCCCATCTATGATTTGACTGCATTTACAATGAATTCCCAGCTTCTCCTTTCCTAGATCACCCACTTCCATGCATACCAGATAGTCAGTCCATTAAACACAATGCTCACGATCAGCAAAAATTTATTGTAAACAGGGTATCCAGACAAGCTAAAGAGATTAAATAGGATCCAGAATATGGCTACGATGATGTTCGTCCAACGAATCGCTGGATAGGCCAACGTCAGGCTCAGCACAACCATTAGGATCGGGATCAACATTAGAACTGCCATGAACATCCACATTCCTTGAGTCGGTGCTGTACTAAAGATTTCCTCTAATTTACCTTCACTAGCAAGTATTCGCAACACGTCCCCCCAAAGATAGGTCAACATAGTAGCTACCCATAAGCCTGAAATGATTATCCTCGTGTCTTCCATAATTCAATTGCCTCCTTTTTGAATGAAAATCAACAGTGTTGCATATGGGTTATTTCAGTTTATATCAAGTATGGCGTTCATGCAAGCCTGGTACTCTTGCGATCTTTCGTATGAATTCGTTTTTTATTCCAAACCCCATATTGGGGATCCATTTTGAAGAGAAAAATAGTTGAAATAATCCCCTTTTGGTAAGAGGCGGCGGGTTTCTGGGACTTGCACCTCACCCAGAATATGGTTTAATGGACGCCGATGAACCGATTTTCCCGTTTCCAAGTCATCTCAAGACGAGCCACCTTCATCTGGATCGCTGCTTTGATACTGCTGAGTAGTTTTTTGGTTGCCTGCCAACCCCAAACAGGGTCATTGGCTCTCGCAGTTCCCCCTGAAGGAGAAGGAATTGTCGCTGATGAGCAGCTGTCGGATTCACCCGAGGTTACCCCTTTTCCAACCCGTCCACCTTATAACCCGGGTGAACTGGTTGATTATATTGTGCAGAGTGGAGATAATTTGCCTGCCCTGGCGAGTCACTTCAACACCAGCGTCGAGGAGATCCGCGAAGCGAACCCGATCATCCCGGACGATGTAACCACCCTGCCGCCCGGTATGCCGATGAAGATCCCCATTTATTATGCTCCATTGTGGGGTTCCCCGTACCAGATCCTCCCTGATAGCCACTTCATCAATGGGCCGGCTCAGGTCGCTTTTGATACCTCTTCATTTGTAGCTGGTAGATCGGGCTGGTTGGGGACTTACACCGAATACGCTTCGGGGGCCAATCGCAGTGGGGCTGAAATCATAGACTTGGTAGCCCGTAATTTTAGTCTCAGCCCACGCCTGCTGCTGGCCCTCTTGGAGTACCAGGCCGGTGCCCTGAGCCAGCCGAATCCACCAGAGGGAGCAGGTGAATACGTTCTGGGGAATGAGGACCGTGAGTATCGCGGTTTGTATCTGCAGCTGGTCTGGGCGGCCAACACGCTCAATAATGGATATTATCCCTGGCGAACCGGCGATCTGGAGTCGATCTATCTGCTCGATGGCACATTGGAGCGCCCTGACCCCTGGCAGAACGCTGGTACGGTTGCTTTACATTATTATTTCTCCATCTTGCTCTTGCCAGATGATTACAACCGCGCCATTGGGGAAGAAGGTGTTGCCAGGACTTACCAGATATTGTTCGGCGATCCTTGGCAGGATCTGGAGCCTCATATCCCCGGTAGCCTGAACCAACCAGAAATGATGCTGCCATTCGACCCGGGAGAGACCTGGGCACTCACGGGCGGGCCGCATACCGGCTGGGGTAAAGGTGCGCCGTTTGCCGCACTGGATTTTGCACCCCCTTCGGTGGTCGGAGGCTGTGTTCCCACTAACGAGTGGACAACCGCGGTTGCTCCGGGAGTGGTGGTCCGTTCGGAACCCGGGATCGTTGTTCTTGACCTTGATGGTGATGGAGATGAACGCACAGGCTGGGTGATCTTCCACCTGCATGTGGGGACTGAAGGCCGTGTTGCGGTTGGGGAGAGGTTGGAAACCGGTGATAAGATCGGACATCCCTCCTGTGAAGGGGGCACCAGCACGGGCACCCATGTCCACCTGGCGCGCAAATATAATGGCGAATGGATCCTCGCTGAAGGCCCGCTGGCTTTCAACCTGGAAGGCTGGGTGGCCCAAAATGGCTCTCGACCCTATTTGGGGACGATGACCCGTTTTTCCCAAACGGTCACCGCCTGTGAATGTTCCGATGCCGACAGCTTCATCACCGCCGACGAAAGGGATTGATTCAAATGTATTTTTAGACAGAATTTTATAAAAATGGGGGATATTATTGATAAATACAAACATAATATTAAGATAATTGAATATATACCTTGACAATTTTCAATAATTGGCTATAATATCCATGGATTTTTTGAAGGTCTATTGAATGGAGGGCAGAATGGATCCTAAATATGAGTTCATGACAGCTCATCGAGTTCGAATGCTCGAGCATGCTCGGCTCAATCAGCTGCTGATGAGCCACCGAACCAATAAAATCGATCCCAGGGGAAAGGTGTTCGTCAGCCTTGGTGAAGGTTTGATCTCTTTCGGAAGTTGGATCAAAAAACTGTCCCTTACGACTGTTGATGAACCTGATTATTTATAGAATCACTGAAGAGGAAATATTATATGCAAACTTTACCTAACAAATGCCCGATCTGCGGCGGTGAGATCATTGTCACCCGCCTGCACTGCCAGGTTTGTGACAGCACTATCGAGGGTCGCTTCGTTCATGGGGCATTCGAATCTTTGACCGCTGAGCAGCTCGGTTTCGTTGAGACCTTCATCCGCTGTGAAGGGAAGATCAGCCGCATGGAGGATGAGATCGGTCTCTCTTACCCGACGATTCGTAATCGCCTGCATGAGATCATTCGTGCCTTAGGATATGAACCTGGTGGTGAAGAGCCTGGAATGAGCGATGAAGATCGCCGCAAAATCCTCGAGGATTTGGATCAGGGCAGCATAACTTACGAGGATGCTATGCGTATGTTGCAAGAAGGCGAGGAGTGATAAGATGGATTCTCAATCTGTAAAAATCGAAGGTATTCCCAGAATTAGTCTCAATATTGCTGGGAATTTATCTGTTAAAGGTTGGGATAGGCAAGAGGTGATTGCAAAGAGCTCTTCCCCGGACGATCTGACTCTGGATGTGGAAGATGAAGTAATCAGCATTAACTGCCAGAGCAACTGCAACCTGCATGTACCCTATGGTTCAATAGTAAATGCGGGTAAGATCGATGGCGATGCACTATTCAAATCCGTCGAGGGGGAGATATCCATTGAGCAGGTAGCAGGAAATCTAACTTTAAGGAGTGTTGGGGAGGTCAATGTTGGTGTCGCTAATGGGAACTTGACAGCTAAGAATGTTGATGGAAATCTGCACGTTGTATCCTGCGATGCGAATGTCGCCGTGCAGGATATCAAGGGCGATTTTTTGGTACAGAAGAGCGTTTCAGGCAACCTGACTTTGAAGGAGATCGATGGTGATGCTAAGGCTCAAGCGCAAGGTAACGTAACCGTTGAATTGGATCCCTCCCCAGAGAGCACAAATGAGATCCGTGCAGAAGGTAATCTGATTTGTCGCCTTCCAGCTGATGCCAGTGTCAAGGTGACCATTCCCAGTGGAGACAATGTAAGAGTTAAGATCCCGGATGTTGACGTTCCCTCCCAGATTGAAACACCCTTTGATCTGGTGCTTGGAGAGGGGGATGCTTCACTAACCCTGGGTGCTTCAGGAAATGTCATCCTGTCCAGCCGGCCTCCGGATTGGAATATGAGTACCTTTGAGGTTGATTTCGACGCGGAATTTGATAACATGGCGGAAACGCTCAACGAAGAGATATCCGCGCAGATCGAAGCCCAAATGGAGATGATGGAGGAGGAATTGCAGATCCAGCTTGATAACATTTCAGCCTCCTTGGATCTGTCTGGATTAAGTCCTGAAAAAGCGGAACGCATAGCTCAGCATACAAAGCAGGCTACAGAACGAGCAAATCAACGCGCTCAGGAAAAAATGCGCCGGGCTCAAGAAAAAATGAATCGCAAGCTCGAAGCTGCCCGTAGAAGGGCAGAAAGTAAGGCCCGCGCTGCCGAACGTGCCGCACGCGATCGCCGTAGGAGACCGGAGCCACCGACCTGGGTGACTTCCCCAACCAGACCGGTCTCAGAGCCCGTGTCTGATGAAGAGCGATTGATGATTCTGCAGTTGCTAGAACAAGGGAAAGTAACCACGGATGAAGCAGAGCAATTGCTTGCTGCTCTAGAGGGCAAGAGTCCCTGAGGATATGTCAATGAATGATAAGAATGAACGTATCCAGATCCTTGAGATGATCGAAAACGGCACGATCACCGCCAGTGAAGGGGCCAGCCTGCTGAAAGCCCTGGAAGCGGATGACGTGGTAGAAGACATTCACGTCACTGGTAAAGATGAACCGGAATCGGTCGTTTCTGAGGGTGATCCATTCCCTCCAGAAAACGAATCGACTGCAGAGCCGCTCAGTGGGGATCTGATCGCTGACACCTTTGACCCGGAAATTGAGAAATGGAGGCGATGGTGGATGATCCCCTTGTGGATCGGTGTTGGAATTACCGTCATTGGTGGCTTATTAATGGCTTGGGCTTACCAGGTCACGGGATTCAGTTTTTGGTTTGGTTGCAGCTGGCTTCCTTTTTTATTGGGGATAGCCGTGATGGCGATGGCCTGGAGCAGTCGTACAGCTCGTTGGCTCCACCTACGAGTTCAACAAGAACCGGGAGAATGGCCGCGAACGATCGCATTCAGTTTCCCACTGCCGCTGCGATTTGCAGCCTGGGTTATGCGCACCTTCGGTCAGTTTATCCCCAAAGTGAATGAGACTGGAGTCGATTTCGATCAATTGATCGAGGTTTTGGAAAACAGCACGAATTCGGATACACCCTTCTATGTCGAGGTAGATGAAGGTGAGAATGGAGAGAAAGTACAGATCTACATTGGATGATCTGAGGAGGTTTAAGGATGGCGACAACTGAAGAGCGTATGAAAATCTTGAATTTGATCAGGGAAGGTAAGATCACGGCCGAAGAAGGTGCCAAGCTGTTATCTGCCTTAGGTGATAGCCAAAAACCCAAACGCACACCGGCAACCCGCGCAGCTGGTGAACCTCGCTGGTTCCGGGTGAAGGTCACCGATCTGGTGAGCGGTAATACGAAGGTCAGTGTTAACATCCCATTTGGACTGATGGAATGGGGAATGCAGATCGGTGCTCAATTTGCGCCCGAAGTCGGAGACCTTGATTTCGATCAGCTCAAGGAAGCCCTGCAATCCGGAGTGGAAGGTAAGGTTGTTGACGTGATTGATGAAGAGGATGGTGAGCACGTCGAAATCTTTATTGAGTAAACCTTGGAGGATTCTCATGACAACAGACACTCTGGAAAGAACTTTCACTTGCCCGGAATCGCCCCAATTAATTCTCTCAAATATCCGTGGTTCGGTGGTAATTCGATCCGGTGAAGCAGGTACCATTACTGTACATACAGTAAAATATCTCGATTCTGGTGACGGAGATCGCACGCACATCCAATTCTCCCAATCAAATAGTGGATCTGTCACGGTATCAACACAATTTGATAATCACTGGTTTCGATTTCTATCTCGATCGCGTCCATGTAAAGTGGATTATATTGTCACCGTTCCAGAGAATTGTGATTTAAAGGTGCGTGGCGTGAGCAATTCAGCTAAAATCCAAGGGGTGGCTGGTAGATTGAATATTTCAACAGTAGCCGGACCACTTGAATGTCTCTCACTTAGCGGTAATATTCAAGTCAAAACGGTAAGTGGAGATTTTAAAGGAGAATCGCTATCTGGATCGGCTACCTTGAAAGGGGTATCAGGAGATTTCTCCCTTGGCAATTGTCAGTTTCAGGCATTGAAAGTCAAGACGGTCAGTGGGGATTTCAGCATCGAATCATCGTTCGCTGATGGTCCATTTGACTTTGAATCGGTATCCGGGGATATTCAACTTGTAATGCCAGTTAATCAAGGTGTAACTGTGATCTCCTCGAGTTTAAGCGGTGATGTTAGGACTCCTTCAAGGATCTCTCAAATGAATCGATCCAAGGATCATCGCAGAATTGAAATTTTGGACGGTGGGGTTAAAATTCATCACCACAGTGTATCTGGGGATTTGTTCATAACCAGTGAGGAAAGTAACGGTGAGATGGATGAAACTCTTGATCTGATTGCGGGGGAGAATTATGCCAACGATCGGGTTGAGATCTTGAATCGCATATCAACTGGTGATTTATCCGTAGAGGAAGCGTTACCGCAGTTTGAAGAAGCTACCCGAACTTAGGTATTGTGCAATTTATTTAGAGGCTAACTTATCTGGTGAACCCATTGCCTTCCAGCTCAGTATTTCTATTGGTGATTAATCGCTTAATTCCATGAAATACCGTTAATCGCATTGTAGTCATTTGAATGAAAGGAAGTCGCAAATGCAACATGTGGGCACAAGGAAGGAACCATCTATCAGGAATCTGGTTATCGTTGTTTTTATTGCAATGATCCTCACGGTTTATTCGATCATCTCATTTGCCACTGGAGATTGGCTGTGGTTTTCGAATAATTTTTCAGCGAGACCAAATGCAGTTATGCTCCATTGTTACGGTGAGACGACGGACATTGATCCAGGATCATTTCACTTTTCAAAGCTCACCGAGATCATGAATGAGAGTATGTCTGGTCGTAAACGTTGGGATCCTTTGACCATGTCTGAGAAGACATATGAAGAGTATCAAACCAGTCCACAGATGCTAGTAGTTGAATTCTTCTACCCAGAACCGTTGCGTGTACACAGCACATATTCGTTATATTCAAGTGTTGATAATTTAGTTATTCCACTTGAGGGTCGCCATTCACAAACAAATGCAGTTTTCGGACAAAATGATGGTGTTCCGACGGGTGGTTCGTTGCATATTGAATCTGTAGATCGGTTCAGAGAGTATATACAGAATATGGACTTATGTCCTGTAGAAATGATTGGAATGAATTAGGCAAGGACGTTTGGTTATTCTGATTTGATCCATCGATCAAGATTGTAAATTCTCGAGCAAAGATAGCAGGTGCGCGGATATAATGCCCGCGCATTTTTCGTTTCAAGATTACTATTTCTTGGTGATTAAATAAAGTAGAATTGGAAATATTTTTCTTGACCAACACTACATCAGGAATTCATCACGATGAATAGAGTTCGCCCAAGAGGCATGTTTGCTTTCACAATAGTGTGGGTAGGGCAAGCGGTCTCCTTGTTAGGCACCAGTATGTCTGCATTTGCTTATACGATCTGGGCCTATGAGCTGACCGGAAAAGCCACCGCTTTGGCCTTGGTAGGTTTCTTTCATATCACACCTTTGTTGATCATGAGTCCCATCGCGGGCGCGATCGTGGACCGCTCCAATCGCAAATTGATGATGATGATCAGCGATCTGGCCTCCGGTGTTACCACCATCGGGGTCTTGATTCTGTTTTCCTTTGGGCGTTTGGAGTTATGGCACCTTTTTGTTGCAAGTGCTATAACCGGTACGTTCCAAACGTTTCAATGGCCGGCTTACTCTGCTGCGATCACGATGATCGTCCCCAAAAAGCATTACGCCCGGGCGCACGCCATGAATGAGCTGGCTGGTAGCACATCCAACATTTTTGCCCCTCTCCTGGCTGGCGCTTTGCTGCCTTTCATCGGGTTGGGAGGAATCCTTTCCATCGATATCATCACTTTCGTCGTTGCCATTGGCGCTTTGCTGGTTGTAGTCATCCCACAACCTGAGGCAACCGAAGAAGGTCTTGAAAGTAGAGGTAGTATTTGGAAGGAGTCGGTTTACGGATTCCGCTACATTTTCAAGAGACCGAGTCTGTTGGGTTTACAAACGGTTTTTATGGTTGGAAACTTTTTTGCCACCATGGCTTTTACGCTGCTAGCGCCGATGATCCTGGCGCGTACTGATAGTAATTCATTGATCTTTGGCAGTGTGCAGACGGCAGGCGCAGTTGGGGGCGTTGTTGGTGGATTGGTGTTGAGCGCCTGGGGTGGGCCAAAGAAGAAAGTACATGGGGTGTTGAACGGCTGGATTCTGATGGGTTTATTCGGCACGGTATTGATCGGCATCGGGCGTGGCTTGCCGATGTGGGCTTTGGGTGCATTTTGCGGAGCTTTTACAGTCCCCTTGGTCAATAGCTCCAACCAAGCCATCTGGCAAGCCAAGGTTGCGCCAGACCTTCAGGGCAGGGTATTCGCCACTCGGCGCTTGATCGCCTGGCTCGTGAATCCTATCGCCACTTTAATGGTTGGACCGCTGGCGGATTTTGTATTTGAACCTGCAATGAGCGCACCCAGCTTCCTTTCTGCCAACTTCAGTTGGTTGGTGGGCTTTGGGGCGGGAGCTGGTATGTCTCTGATCATCATTGTTTGTGGTCTGGCCATGAGCGCAGTTGGAGCCAGCGGCTACGGGGTAAGGGTGATCAGAGATGCAGAAAGCATACTCCCCGATCACG
>JBFFIU010000071.1:0-13482 GCA_041556275.1 Anaerolineales bacterium
AGGATGATCTATAGGTCCAGGATTAAAGAAAGGAGTCATCAAGGTCAGCTTGTAATAATCAGAGTGATATTTCAGCTTTTCTCCTGTTTGCCAGGTTTGCCACACAGCTCGCATCGCCCCAATCTGCTGGCGCAGCTTATTCATTGGAGACTCAGGCCAGGGCATTCCAAACCTGCGCTCAATATGGGCTTTGACTTGAGTCCCCAATCCGAGAATGAAGCGCCCTTGTGAAGTCTGCGCCAGGTCCCAGGCTGTATACGCCATCGTCGTCGGACTGCGTGCGAATGAGACCGCTATTGATGTTCCAAATTTGAGCCGCCTGGTGTACTCGGCGATTAAGGTACCCGGCAAGAATGGGTCGTGCATTGTCTCCGATGACCAAAGAGCATTGAAACCCATCGCTTCAGCTGCTCGCGCGATGGCTGGCATTGAGGAGAGTGTAACAGGGGGTAAACCAGCATCAATCAGCATAATCGTATTCAGCTCAAAAGATACGCTACCAACCACTGGGTCGTAGCGATGAGCGCCTCCTGGTGCGTGCGTTCGTAATTGTGAGAGGCATCTACTCCTGGTCCGATCAAAGCCACCGCTACATCACCCCCGGCTCTCCAGTATGCCTCACCATCCGAACCGTAATAAGGGTAGATGTCCACTTTATACTTAATCTGGTAGTCATCTGCCAACTGGCGTAACTTCTGGCTAAGTCCATGATGATAAGGACCACCAGAGTCTTTGACGCATAGGGTCGCGTGAAACTCATCGGAATTTTGTCCTTCACCAACCGCGGCCATATCCACGGCAACTAATTCCTCCAAGTCGGAGGGAAAACCTGAAGCCGCGCCATGCCCCACCTCTTCATAATTGCTGAAGTGAAAAGTCGTCGTTTGAGAGGGTTGCAGATCAGCATCCTGGAGCGCTTTAATCGCGGTGAGCATGCATGCAACACTGGCTTTATCATCTAAATGCCGCGAACGGATAAAGCCATCAACAACTTCAACTCGCGGATCAAATGCAACAAAATCGCCGATCTGGATGCCTAAATCTCGCGTTTGCTCATCATTGACTGTGCGCGCATCCAGGCGAACTTCAATATTATCATCATCTCTTTTTAACTCACTCACCTTGGTGCCATGCACGTGGCTCGAGGCTTTGGTTAGCAAGCATGAACCACGAACGGGATCACCTTTTGAAGGAAAAATCGAACATCCCTCCCCCTCCACAGTATTCCAGGCAAAACCGCCCAGCTTGGTTAATTTCAAACGCCCATTCGATTTTATCTCTTTTACCATTGCGCCAAGTGTGTCTACATGGGCAGTCAGCGCGCGCGGCGAATCATTTTCTGGTACCTCCCAGGAGGCGATCAGGGCGCCTTTATGGGTAAGTGTCGAAGAAATAAAAGGGAAATCTGTCAGGAATTGTGCAACTTGGTCGATCGCTTTTTCCGTGAATCCAGTTGGGCTGGGGGTATTTAACAATTCAATCAACGAACTTGACAAGTATTCGATGTCAATCTGCGGAAGATCGCTCATGTAGACTCCTTAGAGGGCAGTTAGAATTGACGATTTTCAAAGTTCCCAATGATTTGACGCCAAGCATCAGGCACTGACATCGTCTTCCTACCTCTATAATCATACGCAACCAACACAGAATTACCTGTGGCTAATTGTTCAAAAGTATCAGAGTCTTCGATAACGTACTCCATTATCATGCTCTTATTTCGGATCTCAGTAACTGCCACACCAACTCTGACTCGCTGACCAAAGAATATCGGAGATTTGAATGTCATTTGTGCTTCAGCCAGGATAAAACCAAAATCCATGAACGACTCCCCGTCCCATAAATTAAGTTCCTGGATAAATGCAACCCGGGCTTGCTCAGTATAAGTAAAATATTTTGCGTTGTTGACATGGGCTTGGGGATCCAAATCTCCATACCTTACCTGAACCTCATGGTAAAAGTTAAAACCAGGCATATAAAGATTATACCCCCTGAATTTCCTTGCGGACACTGCCTCCATTGATAGAAATGTTCTAAATTTGCATTAACTTACCAAATCTTCGTTTACGGTATAATCTGCGACATGGAAAGCAAGAATCCGGAAGAGACGCAGCCCATGCCGCTGGGTGATGAAACTCAAGCGCTTCCAAGCGAAGCCGAGCCTGCAGGCGACGTGAACGAGCTGGACTCATCGACAGATATGGATCCAGTTGGTGATGAGGCCAACCGATCTTCAGGAGACAATGGCGAAGGTAAAAAAGCTCGATCTCGCTCCATCCCCTTGCTGGTTGGATTGAGCATTTTTGCGTTATTGCTGATCGCAGCCACCAGCGCATTCGGCGGATACCTTTCCGGGATCAATAATCGCACAAGTTTTGAAGCCACTCAGGTTTCACAACAGGTCTCAGAACAATATCAATTAGGCCTCGAAGACCTTCAAGCCAAGCGTTATGATCTGGCTCGTCAACGCTTTGAGTACGTTATCAGGCTTGATCCAAATTACCCTGGTGTGACTGAACAACTTGCCTTGGTCTTATTGGAATTAAATTCCACAGCCACGCCGACCTCCGTGCCAACCCCCACCCTGACACCCACTCTTGACCTGAGGGGTGCAGAAGAGCTGTTTTCACAATCCCAATTATTGCTCGCGGATGGAAATTGGACGGACGCCATCGAAACATTGCTCAAGCTACGTAAAGATGAACCAGATTACCAGACAGTAAAGGTCGATTCTATGTTTTATGTTGCGCTTCGCAATCGTGGCATCGAACGCATACTCCGTGAAGGGGATCTTGAAGGGGGAACTTATGACCTGGCTCTGGCCGAAAAATTTGGTCCACTGGATATAGAAGCCAATAACATGCGTACCTGGGCTGATCTTTACAAAACCGGAGCAAGTTTCTGGGGATTGGACTGGGGGCAGTCCGCATTTTACTTCGGACAGATCATCGTTGTCGCACCCAACCTGCGAGACAACACCAATGTGACCGCCTCAGAGCGCTTCCGTATCGCATCGATCAAATACGGTGATGTTCTCGCTGCAAGTAAGGAATGGTGCCTGGCACAACAGCAATACGAGGCTGCCTTCAATATTGGTCCAGATCAATCTGTTGAGCCAACCGCTGCTTGGGTTACTCAGAAATGCATAAATGCCAACAAGAAAGAAGAGAAGACTGAAGAACCTCCCCCGCCAGAAGCACCACCTCCTGTAGAAGTGACACCTACACCACCGCCTCCGACCGAGGAAGAACCCACGGAACCCCCGCCTGAGGAGACTCCTCCCTATCCTGCTCCGACTCCATGATCTCATTGGGGGAACAAACCCCATTTTGGGCTCTCAGCCTGGCTTATTGGTTGCACATGCTCGCCACGGTAGTTTGGATTGGCGGGCTTGTTACTTTGGTGATCCTTGTGCTTCCGGTTGCCAAACGCCTCCTTGAACCCGACCTCTTCGCTCAATTCCTCGAGGGACTCCAACGCCGGCTGGATCCATTAGGTTGGTTGAGTCTGTCCGTGCTCCTGGTTACTGGATTATTTCAGATGAGCGCTAATCCGAATTACAATGGTTTGTTAAGCATCTCAAACCGTTGGGCGGCTTCCATCTTGATCAAACACGTTCTATTCCTCGGTATGATCGCTGTATCCGCTTACATGACCTGGGCTTTGTTTCCAGCTATACGGCGCAACGCTCTGTTAAAAGCAAAAGGAGTAGATGCAATAGAAGGGGGTAAACTCGAAAGAAGGGAGATTTTCCTGCTGCGCTTGAACCTGCTGCTCAGCGTATTGATCTTGGGCTTGACGGCACTGGCGAGATCTTCTTAGAACCGATATCTCAAGTCTCTATTACCTCGGTCTTGGACCTGTATAAAAGAGATAAGGTTCATCCGGGTAATAATGAAAGAATTTCCGCTCTGGGAATTCATCCATAAGTGCGAGATCCTTTCTCTTTCCCCCACTGAAGATGAAAATGAACGGAGTGTCCAGGCTCGGCGTTTGCAGTTCAAGCAGGACACCGTATTCCATCCAATTTTTCGGATGGACGACAATAAGTGCTGGAGCTAAATCCAGCGCCTGCTCCGTCATGAAAGGTTCCAGGTCTGCCCGCTCCATGCCATATAACCCGCGCATCACCTGCAGGCGATTGGGCAGATAATAAACAATATTTCCAGCAACTAAAATCAATACCAATCCAAGGACCACTAGCGGTCTGAGCCGTTTCCAGCCGCTGTATACTCGCCAAGACTCACCGGGTTGGGTTGGCCAACCTGCCAGCCAGGCGATACCAGCTGCACTGACAATAGTTAGGCTGAACAGTCCTTCAAAATAGTAGCGCGGACCATAAAGCCAGGCCCCTACCCAATATGCCATATAGAACAACACCAGACTGGGGAATACAGCTGCAACCAGAATTCCACGCCAATTCCGGCGGAATATCATCGCCAACAACCCGATTGGAAGAAAAATCCAGGAAAAAGTTCCCCAGCCGAATAAATCACTGTACCCAACTCGCAGACTAAAGCGAGTATTGATATATGCCAGGTGCAGGTTATGGCCTTGCTCCGTCCGCCCATATCCAGGACCAAAACCGATCTTGTCGTACGGCCACCACAGCGTATATGGATTTAGCAGAGGATCGCCAGTGACCGCGTACTGCCACAATAATGTAATTGAGCCCACTCCCAGCGCGACTCCTCCAACAAACAGCACGTGCAGGCGGGTTTGTCTGTCTCCTTTCAAAATCAAAAACAGGCCGTGAAAAATAAAAGGAAAAGCGACCGCCACAGCAGTCAGTGGCCGGGTGAGTGCCAATAATCCTAACGTTAAGCCAGCAGTCAGGCTTGGTATCCATCGGCGCTCGGATGTTCGCTCTCCAAATCCGTCCAGCCAGGCGAGAACGAAAGCCGCGCTCAGCACCAATCCAAAAGAATGGGAGAGCAGCGATCCGGAGTTCATCAAAAAGAAGGGTGAGACAAGAGTGAGACCGGCTGCAATTATTCCCACCGTTTCACCTAAGATTTTTTTACCCAACCGGTAGGTCAACCAAACACCTAATCCAGCCAGCAAGGGATTGACGAGCGAACGGACACCCAGGCGGATGCCAAAAGATAATAAAACAGGCCAGCCCAACGGATATTTTCCAAACCGCTGACCATTATTATCAACCACAAATGGAACTAAAAAGCTTTTCGGTTGGGGTGGAGATGGTACGCTTAAATTTCCTTCGGAAATAGCCTGCGCTTGCCAGACATATGCGATCTCATCCTCCAGATGCGGAATCGCCTCAAAATAATACTCTGTGACGAAATAGGTCACAAGGATAGTAATCAGGCTGAGAACAAGGGCGATCCTGTCTGCGAGGGACATAAAACAGTCATTAACTATTGGGAAAGGACGGCTTGTAGAGCCTGCAAAGCCTGCTCATGTAGATGCCCATTCGAGGCGAGAATGCCTCGGTTGTTGAGCAGCGTCCGCCCAGCAGTGAAATCAAGTGGTCTCCCGAACAAATCGCTGACTCTCCCACCCGCTTCTTCAACAATCAGGGAACCGGCCGCCTGATCCCAGATCTTTTCCCGGTAGTTAGGCTGTTTCGGGGAGAGCAATCGCAAATACAATTCACCTTTACCCACTGCCAGAAGTAAATATTTTGCCTGGCTATCCATTCTTACCGGCTCAGCCTGCACACCCAGCTGCGCCGCGATTAAATCAACCTGGCTCACATTTGTATGTCCGGTCTCAAACGAACGCAGTAGCCTGGCTTGAACTGGATCCAATAAGGTTGAGACCCGGGAGCGGTGGAAATCCTCTTCCTGCCCATCAATTGGACCTATCCAGGCACCTTCTCCTCGCACAGCTATCATCAGTGATCCGGCATCACCATCATCTGGCAGGGACCCATCTTTCAAATTAGGACAGCCCAGTGCGCCAACTTGCACTTGTCCATCAACGATCAAAGCCAATGCAACCGCGTACTGGTCCCCACGCAAAAAACCCTTAGTACCATCAATTGGGTCGAGGGTCCAAAAACGAGCCGATGATTCCCCTGCACCGCGATCGATCCACGAACATACCAGCTCGGAAGTGGCTTGCGGGACCAATCTTGAGATGTATTGAGTAACCAGCTCAAGGGATTGCTGGCCTGAGGGTTGCCGCAGGGCGGATGAATCCTCCTCACCAACTAACCGATCGTCCGGAAAAGATTCGCCGATCAATCGTCCTATCAAAGCTTGAGAGGCGAAATCCGCTACGGTGACTGGCGAGCGATCATCCTTGGTCAAGGAAGATGAGATCGTGTCAACCTGTACCTGTTTAACCAGCTGGGAAGCCTGGCTGACGGCATGTATTGCAAATCGTGTATCGGGTCGATCGAAATTCAGCATTTTCCAGTTATCCTCATCGTGATATTGTTTCTACTCACCAGGTTTTTTATGTGGGATCGAGTTCCACGAACGACAATGGCGATCCTTCACCTGCCAACACGCCGCTCAAGTCATAAGTCATGGCTCCAGTGATCCTTACCGGGACCATTTCACCTATTGGGATTTCTCCTTCCACGATCGTCAAGCCATCAATTTCGGGAGCATCCCGGTATGTTCGTCCCATTGAAAGACCATCACCTTGACCTTCAATGAGCACCTCCAATTCCTTTCCAACCAAGGCCTGATTTTTTTGCAGAGATATTCCTTGCTGCAACACCATGACCTCTTCCCAACGTTCTTGTTTCACCTCCGCTGGAATTGGGTCTCCTAAGGCTTCACTGTATGTACCCGGTTCAAATGAAAACTGGAATGCCCCAACCCGGTCGAATCGTATTTCTTCAATAAAATCCAGCAGGTTTTGAAATTCCTCTTCCGTCTCTCCGGGATATCCGACGATAAAGGTTGTCCGTATTGCCAGGTTCTCAATTGACTGCCTCATTTTTGCCAATGTCCGGTGTACCCAGTCGATGTTTGCTGGTCTGCGCATACGGCGTAGGACACCAGGATCCGCGTGCTGGAGAGGGATATCCAGGTAAGGCACGATTTTTGAATGCGCTGCCATGACATCGATCATCCGATCGGTAACATATCCAGGGTATGCATACATCACCCGGATCCAGCTTACGCCTTCTGGAGCTGAATCGTTTCCAGCCTGATCCATATTGAGCCTTTCAACTAATTTCTCAAGCAGGTCTGCCAGTCCATCCTTTACACCCAGATCGTGCCCGTAGTCTGTTGTATCCTGGGCGATTAATATTATCTCTTTGACCCCTATATCTTGTAACATACTGGCTTCATCCAGGATCGAGTCGATCGGGCGACTAACCGCGGTACCCTTTATCAAAGGGATCGCACAAAACGCACACGGACGACGGCAGCCGTCAGCGATCTTGATATATGCGCTCGCTCCTTGTATTGCCACTCTCTGCACTGATCCTTCATCGACCACTGTTTTCGGCTCGTTCGGAAGGTGGTAGATCGGTTGCGGATGTTGACCCTGTCTCAGTTGCTGAACGACATCGACGATATCCATCCACCGCCTGGTACCAATGATCCCATCAATACCCGGCACCTGTCGGGCGACTTCAACACCATAGCGCTGAGTCAGACATCCCGCGGCGATCAGCACCTGGTCATGTGTTTTTTGAGCAGCAAGTTCACTTAAGACCTGCAAGGATTCCTCCTTGGCTGGACCGATGAAACCACAAGTGTTGACAATTAATACACCAGCCTTCTCAGGATCAACTGAAATTGAGTACCCGGCCTTTCCTAACAACTGCGCCATTGATTCCGAGTCAACTGTGTTTTTTGAACAACCCAATGAAATTAGGTGATACGAATTATTTTTCATAAATCATTTACCGCTAAATATCCTTGTCTCGCTGACATTAAAATACTGATTGCCACTAAGTGTACAGCTAGTTTTCTGTTTCGGGTGTCGGGCTCGGTTCTGGTGTGATCGTAGGGGTTGAAGTTATCGTTGGCGTAGGCAACAGCAACCCGTCTGTTGTGAAAACCCGGTTAACAACTTCACCGTACACACCTAAAACACCAAGATCGGTCTCGTTGAAAAAAACTTGTAATGCAGCCCCGTTTCCGGTGAGCAGTTCAATTTGATTCTCGCCAGCGAAAGTGTATGCTGAACCGGGGATAACCCGCCCTTCAAATTCAACGTCTCCATCAACACTTACTCGCATCCAGGCTCGTTGGAGCACTGAAGTGTAAAGTTGAATTGGCGCATCGCTCACCGTTGGGATTGGTGTCTCCGGCGTGCTCTCTTCTGCAGGCGCTTGCGTGGGGTTATCCACTATCCCAGATGGGATCTCCGTCCCCAAAACTTCTGGGGTTGGAGTTTCGCTTTGAATTGGCACTGCTGAAAGCGCAGAATCTGGAGTCTCAAAAAGCGCATCAGCTATTGCGGGTACCGTCTCATCTGGCACTTGTGATGATCGAAATGAATTTGTCCGGATTAATCCCCAGGTTACAAAACCAACCAGAATGATGATCAGGATGGCTCCCAATATCAGATCGCTGGGAAAATACTGCAGCAACCGTCTTTTACTGCGCGGTCGATTAGATCCAGCATTGGCTTTACGGGCACGGGCAGAGCGTTTCTCGGCTAATTGAGCTTGTAATCCATCTGCAAATTTCAGCAGCACAGGCTCAGGATCCATTCCCAAAAAGGTGGCATAATTTTGCAGCATACCACGACCCTGAACTGGGGATGGTAAACCCTCCAGGTCTCCCGACTCTAACGATTCAAGATAATGCTGGCGAACATGGATGTTCCGTTCAACTTCCCCCAAAGAGAATCCCAGCATCTCTCTTTGTCCTTGTAACTCTTCACCCAGCTCCTTGAAAATGAGCACTGAATTCTCAGGATGATCTCTTTCTTCTTCGACAGGAATCTGATCGGACTCGACTTGTTCAACCGTTGGTTGAACCGCTTCGCCATCGAGAGAATTTAATAATGAAACCGGATCCACACCCAAATAACCCGCATAGGCGCGCAAGAACCCACGACCTTGTGCTTTCGAGGGAAGCTGGGCAAAATCCCCCTGCTCCAATGCTTCGAGATAATGGAGGCGTATATGGGTTTCTTCAGCTGCCTGCTCCAAGGATAAATTTAGCTCTTGGCGTGCCTGGCGTAGCTGCTGTCCAACGATCTTAGACATCAATCGGTCTGTCCAGGTTGATCTTTAAATTATTAATTACCTTATCATATAAAACACCAGCCTGGCAGCACCCAGGCTAAGACCAGGCCGGTGATTAAGTACAAATCGCCTCATAGAGATCAGAACTGGGCGTTTTGCTGGGGCTATTCTACTGCAGTTTCTTCTTCATCTTCTTCTTCAGCTTCTTCTTCAGCTTCTTCTTTAGCTTCTTCTTCAGCTTCTTGCTCGGCTTCCTGAGTTAATTCTTCGTCTGCAGTTTCTGGCTGTTCCTCTTCGGGGACCTCTTGATCTTCTACCTCAGCTTCTGCATCCAAGTCCGGTTCAATTTCGAAAATCGGTTGCTCTTCACCTTCACCATAGATGATCACCTTAACTTCTGGCACTAAGTCCACAGTTAATCGAACTTGAACTTGGTGTTCACCAACCGCGCGCAATGGTTGAGAGTCTACATATCGCTTATTGATCTCAACACCGGTCTTCTCGCTTAGCGAATCAGCGATCATTTGAGTGGTAACCGAACCATACAATTTGCCTGTTTCACTCGCTTTGGCGGAAAAGGTAAGTACAACACCGGTCAGTTGTTCGGCAACCACGCTCATCTCCTCGTTCAACGCATCTCGTTGAACGGTTGCCTGAACTTTGATCCGCTCAGACTGTTTTAGCGCACCTGGGGTTGCTAGAACAGCCAGGCCTTGTGGAAGAAGATAGTTGCGACCATATCCATCTGCGACTCGCTTCACTTCTCCCGCCCTACCAAGCTTATAAACGTCCTTAATCAGCATTACTTTCATTTTTTCTCAAGCCCTTTCCTTTGAATATTTGCTTTCTAACCCTATCGCAAATCATAGAAAGCATGCCCGGGCGAAGGGTACTACGCTCCGGGCGCATGGATTGTACCAGAATGGTGAAGGTGCGTCAACACTACCCTGTCTGCTGCTGATATCTGCACCAATCGAGTATAATGCGCTCATGTCCATAAAAGCAAGGACTATCCGCACAGATGCTATCGTCCTTCGCCATCGAGATTGGGGCGAAGCGGATAGATTATTATGGCTCTATACTCGTAAAGAAGGTAAGGTACAGGCTATCGCCAAGGGTATCCGCAAGATTCGCTCCCGCAAAGCGGGTCACCTTGAACCGTTTACCAATGCGAACCTGCTCTTAGCCCGCGGTAGAGACTTCTTCATCATCACCCAGGCAGAGACAATTGACCCCTACTTGACCGTTCGTGAGGATCTGATCCGTGTTGGATATGCTTCCTACATCATCGAATTACTGGATAGATTCACGCATGATGAGCAGGATAACCTCCAACTTTATCAGCTATTAAAAGAAACCCTGACCCGTTTGAACGAAGAAACGGAGCCATCTTTAGCTGTTCGCTACTATGAAATTCGCTTGCTCGACTTGCTCGGTTATCGACCTCATTTGTTCCAATGTGCGAACTGTGAATCTGAGATCAAACCGCAAGATCAATATTTTTCGATTTCGCTTGGTGGCGTCCTTTGTCCAAATTGTGGGCCAGCGATACCAGGGGCTAAAAAGATCACAATGAACACGCTTAAATATCTGCGCCATTTTCAGCGCAATTCATATCAAGCGATCTCCAATGTGCGCTTATCACCAGAATTGAATCGCACACTTGAATCGCTCATGCAGGAATACTTCAAGTATTACTTGGAACGCAACTTGAACTCCCCCTCTTTTTTACAACATATCAAAGATCACCAATAATCTAAATAGTGTCTTACGATGCCTCAGTGATAAATTCTTGCTCCAAAAAATTTTTCTTGCTCTAAAGGATTTTTTTTCTGAGGGGATTTGCAATCCCCATTTGAACCGCAGGATTACAAATCCTGTTCGAGCAAGAGTTGATATTTAAATTTAAGGACCTTTCACTCGTGCAGCAAGTTCTGCACGGCATGATTAAAATCCCCTGCCGAAAAAGGTTTCTGCAGCCAGCTGACCTCGCCTCCCTGGAGAAGGGCCTGATCTGATTCGTTTTCCGGATGACCGGTGATGAAGAGCATCTTCACCTCAGGGAACTGCTCGCGCAGGACTTGGTATAAATCCACACCACTCAACATTGGCATTACCATATCACTGACGACCAACGAAATAATATCAGACCTTTCCTGGTAAATTTGTAGTGCCTCTTGTCCATTTGAAGCAGTGAGCACTTTGTATTCTGTTTCTTCCAGCAATGATCTCATCGCCTCAAGGGTGGTCTGATCATCTTCCACCAGGAGCAGAGTTTCACCTGAGCCTATGGCTTCTGCAAATGATTCTGGGCCGCTGGGTAACTCGACCGCTGGTCGCTGTGCCGGTAAATAAATATGAAATGTCGTCCCTTGCCCCATATCACTGTGGGCATCAATGTAGCCATCATGTTGCTTGATAATTCCATATGCCTGAGCCAATCCCAATCCTGTCCCTTCGCCCACCGGTTTGGTTGTAAAGAATGGCTCAAATATATGCGGCAGCACCTCCGGGGGTATTCCCGGCCCGCTGTCTCGCACAGTTACCCGATTCCAGGATCCACTTGGAATATCAGGACAGGGAGGCTCTGTACCATCTCTCACTTGCACCTGGTCGAGCTCAAAGTGCAAGCTGCCGCCATTTGGGGAGGCATCACGTGCATTCAATGCCAGGTTCATGAACACCTGTTGCAGGCGATTCGGATCGGCGTTAACCAAATAATCCCCTGCTCGGTAAACGAACTCGAGCGACATCGTCTCGGGTAAAACTCTCCGCAGCAGTTTTTCAAATTCTTTGAATAATGGTAATAATTCCAATACGCTCTTTTCAATCACCGAACGTCGACTGAAATCCAGGATCTGCTTTATCAGGCTCGCAGCCCGTTGAACTTGCTGTTCAATGATCTCTAATCTATTCTTGCTTTCAGACAACAGATTTGGATCTCTTCGCAGTAGGTCTGTATATACTACGATAGTCGCCAGGATATTGTTAAAGTCATGGGCGATTCCAGCTGCCAGCTGCCCGACTGTAGCCAAACGCTCTTGCATTTGGACCCGATTTTGAGTTTCGCGCTCTTGTGTGATTTCACGCAGTACCACCACCCAACCTCCTTGTTTATTCCCCAATTCTAGTGGTTGAGCACCGATTTCAAACACCTGTTGCGGGGGTCCTACCAACTCTAGCTCGTCCCATAGGTTTTGACGATCAGGATTTAAAAACTCGACAATTGGCTTTTCCCCCAAATGAGTCAGAACGTCACCAGCATCGAAAATAGCCACATTAATAAGTTGACTCTGGGCAACCGGGTTGGCGAGTACAACACGCATATCTTCATCAAGCAAGATCACACCCTCTGGGACGGTATCAATGATATGCTGCACTTGCTGCGCATTTTCCTGGATTCTTTCTAACAAGGCAATGCGCTCAATCGCTCCACCCAGCTGTTTACCAACTCCTTCAACAAGCGCGATCTCCTCTGCGCGCCACTCGCGGGGCTGTTTTGAAACGATACATAATCCGCCAATTTGCTTACCTGCAGAACGGATCGGCACGATGATCCCGGCACGTAGATTCCATTTTTGCATCTCTGCACGATAGTCGAAATAAGGATCCCCTTCGACTAAAGTATCCCAATCTGGAATCGCCACCGCAGCCGAATCACCTCCTTTATTTTCCAGATTCACCTCTGCAAACATATTTCCAAGTTGAGGGGGAATATCGCGTAAAACGCGCTCTGCAGGAACCCAGATCCCTCCCATGTTAGATCCGAGTGCGTGTAGAGTATGATCAAGGGCAATACGCAATAGGTGTTCTAATTCCGAGGCAGCCGCCACCTCGGAAATGATCGCGTTGAGCGCTTCTAATTGGGCCGTCCTGCGCTGAGTTTCATCAAAGAGACGGGCATTGGCCAGTGCGATCGCGGCCTGGCGTGCAAATGCGAGCATCACTTCCTGCTCTGCATCTGAGCCAACATGCGCTTCATTATAGTAACACCCGATGGCTGCAAGGACATCATCTTTGTAAACCAATGGCCATAAACCTACTGCCTGGAAATCCTCCTTCTTGCCGAGCGCTTTCAAAAAAGATTTTTCTGGCAGCAGGTTGATATCTGAGATTAAAATCGTCTCCGAACTCGAAATCAGGATCCCTCCCGGCAGCTCATCAAATCTTTCGGTAAACTCCTGGATGTAATTTCTTGACAAGCCCTGAAACCACGGTGCGATCACCTTCCCATCTTCTTGTCGCATAAATAGCGCCGCTCGATCTGCCTGCGCCAATACCATTGCCCCACCACCGATGCCATCGATTACCTCGTCTGGTGTGAGCGGGCGATTGAGCCCCTCGCTGATGGTTGC
>JBFFIU010000072.1:0-13340 GCA_041556275.1 Anaerolineales bacterium
ATCCCAAATATATTTGTGTTTATCCGTTCTAACAGCGATGATGTGCCAGCTATCCCTCCACATCTCGCTGATTGCGATCCGCGGATCAGACTCACCTGAGTCTGCTTCCCAGAGAGGCACCAGGCTGCTTCCCTTCATTCCCGGGGGCGATGGACACTGACAGAGATCGAGAACCGTTGGCATTAGGTCAAGCGTCCTGACCTGATCATCAATAACAACTTTTTTATTCCTATCTGGGAGGTAAATGATGAGTGGAACTTTCAAAATCTCGTCGAAGAGATTATCTTCCCAATGACCCCACCGGCCATGATCAAGCAGCTCTTCACCGTGATCGGATACCATTACGATGATAGTATTTCGGTCCAATCCTTGATCAACTAGAAAACTGAATAATCGTCCAATCTGATTATCGGTATATGCGATTGCTTGTTCATAAAGATCGATGTAGCGATCACGTTGATCCGGAGTTATCACAGCCCCGTTCCAATTGGCGTCATGCAGATGCACAACATCTCTCCAAGCCTGAGCAATCTGTGATGGTTGGATTAACTCGTCCTCTAAGTGGTAGGGCCAATGTACATCCATGTAATGAGCCCAAATGAAAAATGGGCTGTTAACGCTTTCAATCCATCGACAAATCTCGTCGGTGATTTCAGACGCCGAGGAATAAATTTTCGCTGGTCGTGTCTTTATCCCCATTAAATTTGAAATGAAGTGAGTCGCCGGCTGCGTCAGTAGGTGATGGCCGCCTTTAGCAGTTCGCAGCCAGGGATCCTTTTCACCAGGAGTTAAGTCGACAAAATGCTCAAAGATAGTTTCATAACCATAACTACGGCTGAGCAAGGGACTCGTAGAGAAACCCGCGGTTGCATATCCATTATCTGCCAGTGCTTGTAATGGAGAAGGACGTTCGGGAGATAGAGATCCAAGACATCCTCCATGCATGGATGCATAAGTCGAAGTGAACATCACAGGGAAGGCAGCCTGTGTCCATGAACCACCAGTTATGCCTTGTGTAAAGCGAATTCCTTTTTCCGCTAGCTGGTCTATGTTCGGGGTTATTGAAGGAATAAAACCATAGCACCCTAAACGATCGGGGCGTAAGGTATCGATCGTCAAAAAGATGACGTTTTCTCTACTCAAATGTAAACTCCAATCTATTCAACAGGTGTTTGAAGCTCTCTTCAATTTCATCCACCATGCGATCAAGAGAAAATTCCTTTTCAACTGTACAACGTGCTGCTAGAGCAATCTCACTACGCAGCTCCTCGTCGCTGGTAATCTGGAGAATTTTATTTGCTAACATTCGCGCGTCCCCCGCGGTGAAGATCAAGCCGTTTACCCCATCCTGGAGGATCTCACGCGTGCCACCAGTCGAAGTTCCGATTACAACCAGGCCACAGGCCATCGCTTCTTGGATGATTCTCGCTAATGGCTCTGACCAGATGGATGGAAATAGGAGCACTTCATGTTCAGCGAATACTGCCGGCATTTCTTCTCGCGGCACGACGCCTTTAAAATGAACGATTCCCCCTAATTTATGTCCAGTTATCAATCCTTCCAACCGACTCTGATAATCGCTGGTACCGCTTCCATATATCGAGAGCTGAATTGGTAAATGTGGATTTTCTTTCCTCAACATCCCCAGGCTTTCAAGTATCGTGTGAACCCCCTTGTCTGGAGATAGCCTACCTGCATAAAGCAGCTTCAAATTCCCATCATGGGGTCGAAGTTGGTTTGCCCTGAATAAGTCCAATTCAATTCCATTATGGACTACTCTCGTCCGCTCTTTTGGCACGCCAACCTGCTCAACGACATAATCTTGTACATAAGCGCTCACGCATAAAACAAGTTCAAAATCCAAATGGCTCCGAGGCGTACTGTTGATCAATGTTTTCTTCACCACTGATGCAAGGAAGTTCTTAGGAACCTCCCGCCAGGATTTGTTCGCTGGGGTCGACCAGTAAGCTGTGTGCGCATCTTGTTCGGTTGGCCAATAGCTGGCTATGTAATAAACCACCCGACCCGGGGTTAATTCCTCAGCCCTCTTGGCCAGGCTGTGTGGTAAATTCCACATACCATTGATATATATAATATCTGGCTTAAAATTCTCTTCTAGTTTGGTTAAGGTTTGGATATTCTCCTTCTCTTGAAGGCGGTGAATTAATGTATAGTTCGGGTGATATTTTTGGGGATCGTAGCTCTCTAAATACAGAGCCCGATTGACATCTGGTTCAGAATTCTTGATCTGCTCCTTTAGATAATTGCTGGTAAGAACCTGTACTTCATGATTCCGATTAATTAATTCTGCGACCACATTACAGGTCAGCTGTTCCCATCCACCCAACTCTACTGGCGGGTAATAATTTGTGATAACAAGTATTCGCATGCTTATTACCGTTTTTGAAAGACACGAAATACTACAAAACCTGCCAGAATGGCTAAAGACACTACCAGACCCCAAACAACTCCACTGGCAGGTTGATATGACACAATAGGTGGTGAGTCTGATTCGTTGCTAATAAACGTATTTGATGATGAGTTAATTGTGGGTTGTTGTGGGGTGGAAGTCGGGAGTGGCATCGGTGTGTTTGTCGGGGTTGGTAAAGGTTCAATTTCCGGAACATCGTCTAGGGTTACATGCATCTCATACAGCGTCATTTGAGGATCTGTTGGTGAAGAAGTAAATGTGACTACCAATTGGTTTCCATTCCGAATGACCATACGAACATTATGGGCATGGATGCGATCTCCAAATGATTCGTCCCCTCCACCTGCAATAAAATAAATCAACGAAGGGATTGACCAGGTGTCGTTGTCCCAATACGAGTGGTATATGCCTTGTGGATAGCGGATCTGAGTCACATAATGCAGTCGGCCTTGTGAATCAAAATCGACACCTCCCCCTAATGCCTGGCCATTAAGATCTCCCAAAATGCGTGTCGTTGGAGACCAGGTTTGACCACTGTTTAGCGAATAGCGGTGCTCACGGTGAGTCTGGTAGTCCCCAGCCCAGATCACATGAATTTCATTATCACCTGCCTTGAATTCTGGATATGGCAAACGAAGTTCATCATCACTCTCATCTGCTTCATCAATCGTCGTTGGTAAAGACCATGTATTTCCACCATCACTGGATTGTGAATAACGAATCCATTGACCCATCGTAGTTGTTGAATCGACATAAAACCAAAGTGCATGTAGACTATCCTGGTCATCGATATCAAAAGAGACGATTGTTGGGGCATGATCATCAGAGATATCCGGATCCAACCATAGTGGGCTAGACCATGAATTTCCCTGATTCATTGAACGAATATAATATACCCCTGGGTCTTCACCATAGAAATCGGAATAAAGGATGTGCATTCCTCCTTGGGAATCAACGAGCAGCTTCCCCCAAAATGCTGGTGCATCAATAATTATGCGTTTTGACCATTCCTGGGCAGATCCAGCTTTATGCGCAGGAGCATTCGAGTAAAAAATTGGACCAACATTAGATTCGCTCCAGATCAAATGGATCGTTCCTTCATCATCCACAAACGGTGACATGAAAATGATCGTTGCATCCGGAGATGTAGCGATCACGTCATTTGGCAAAGACCAGATTTCCCCATCAAAACGTGAGTACAGAATACTTGGTTGCCCATCTGAGCCAATCTCAGACCAAAACGCATGTACAAACCCATATTGGTCGCTAACCATGAAACCCTGGCTGGCTTGACCACGTTCGCTCGACAACCGTTCTGGTGTGGACCAGCGGGTTGATAAAGATTGCGCAGCAGTTATGCTCACGGAAATTCCCGTGAACAGGATAACTAAAAGTATGATCATTGCTAATTTACTTCTGGTATCTTTAATCACGCTAAGGCACCTTTTTTATCATCCAGTGGATGCGGTTTGGCAAGCACACTTCGGTAGAGCTCTACAAGTTTACGAGTGTATCCTTGCCATGAATGTCGTTCGATGGCTTGCTGGTGGGCATTATTCCCAAGCCAGGCGCGCCGATCAGCGTTATCCAAGAGATTCAATATTTTGTCTGCCAACTCATTCACATCACCTGGTTTTACCAGTACACCATTATATTCATCCCGGATAACTTCAGTGATCTGGCCTGATCCAGAGGCCACTATCGCCTTTCCAGCCGCCATGTATTCGTACAATTTCAACGGAGAAAACCATAATTCTTTTGGTAATTTAGGGTACGGGATCACAGCGACATCCATCGCTGAGAGTAACTCTGGAACCTGGTTTTGTGGTACCAGACCAGTGATAATCACATCCGTAGACATTCCCAATTCTTCAATCTTATCTTCGACGTTCATTCGGTAAGGTCCGTCTCCAACCAATAACAGTTTGCAATTAGGAACTGCATTTCGAATACGAGCAAAGCTTTCAACGAGCAGATCGATCCCATGCCAAGATTGGAAACCACCTACAAAGCCCACAACAGGTAAATCATCCAATCCATACTTCCTGCGCACAGGGGACGGATCATGTTGTGCGCCAAACAGGCTCACATCGACTCCATTTGGCATGACATAAATCTTCTCAGGATTCACTCGCCATACATCTACCAGATGCTGTTTTGCAGGATCTGATACACAGATTATCTTCCAGGCAGTGTGGTATGTGAATCTGGCTTCTTCTCTCGCCACCCAACCATGTAATCCCTTAAGTGGTCTACCTACCAGCTCGAGCTCCATAATTGGATCTGCACTGAAAGTCAGCACGTATGGGAAACCTAACCGGGAGCAAGCCCACGCAGATCCGCCACAGAAGAGACCATTATGTTCATGGCAAATGTCAAAATCGGACATTAATCGTGAACAGGCTTCTTGAAATCGGTAAGTATCAAAAAAAGCAAAGTAGGGAATCTTTAGTGTCCCCTGTAGTCGCCT
Source organism: Anaerolineales bacterium (assembly GCA_041556275.1). Lineage (GTDB taxonomy): Bacteria > Chloroflexota > Anaerolineae > Anaerolineales > UBA4823 > PFL25. The sequence goes on from JBFFIU010000072.1 coordinate 4,902, forward strand.
CACCCCACTTTCAATTCCCTTGAAGAGCGGTTTCCCGGTCAATCCGTTTGGAGCAACTGTGGCATTGTCGTACTCCATCACATCCTCGAATAATTTGGGGATGCCATTCTCAAGCTTCAAGCAATTTACTTTGTGTCCCGCATCCTGTAAACCTTGCAATGTCTGTTTTACTGGGACGGTATCACCAATATCATGACTGAAATCAATGTTCCCAACATTCTGTATTGTATACAAGATGTGCAATTTATCCATTACAAATGACCAACTTAGTTCCTAAATTCCCCCAATTACATAAAAAATTCGGATATTCAGGAAACCGGCAGAGACCACCGATGGGGCATAATGACACTGATGCGTCTATTTTCAGGAGGGGATACTGGTCTGCCTCGTAAATCTCCAACTTCCACATCGAAGAACGCTGCCCCCTCGATCAAATCTTGTCGTTCACCACCCCCCCGGATGAAAACGTCCATTCGATAACGACCCGGAACGAGCATCAGTTCATCAACCTCACAGGTGAACCTGACTTCCGATCCCGAGATCACCCGATCATCTTCTGATGGCACATCGCTTTTAAAAATCGAGATCGGCTGCCCAAGATCATCCAGGATAACAAATCCACAGGAAAGATTAGCTAACATCCCATTCAAATCAAAAGTAAACTTTGCAGGGCCGCCTGCTTTCAGCATCGATATTCCATTACTTTCGCCATTAGTGATATCAACCCCCACCAGACGAACTCGGCCTCTTCCACTCCGATCTGTCCTTTCTGCCAGGTTCATAACCTCCAATTGTTCAAAGCTGGCAAGGTACGTGTCCACAACGTCAGAGATCGGCCCATCCGCAATGATGCTGCCTTGGCTGATACATAATCCACGTTCACAAAGTGTTCGGATTACTGCCATATTGTGACTGACAAATAACACAGTTCGTCCTCTTTTTGCCACATCCCCCATTTTCCCTAAGCACTTTTTCTGAAATGCAACATCCCCAACTGCCAACACTTCATCGACCAATAGGATTTCAGGATCAAGGTGAGCGGCCACTGAGAAAGCCAGGCGTACATACATCCCACTCGAGTAGAATTTTACCGGGGTATGGATGAATTTCCCTATCTCAGCAAAATCAACAATTTCATCAAATTTACGATCAATTTCTTTCTTTGTCATCCCCAGAATGGCACCATTGAGATAGATGTTTTCCCTACCAGTGAGTTCTGGGTGAAAACCTGTCCCGACCTCGAGCAAGGAACCAATGCGACCATAAATATTTGCGTACCCTTCAGTTGGTTCTGTGATCCGAGAAAGTATTTTCAATAATGTGCTCTTGCCCGCCCCGTTTCCACCGATAATCCCAAGAACTTCACCGTGCCCAATCTCGAAAGACACATCTTTTAGAGCCCATATCGTTTCATCCAGGTCAGCAGCGCTTTTCGCTCTACCAGTCAGTAATTTTCCTGCCCGGCGAACTGGGGTGAATAATGCATCAGTCAGTTGATCTCCTAGCCGATCATATGTCTTCTGAGGCCCACCGATTTGGTATTGTTTGCTGAGACCTTCCGCTTGAATCGCAATTCCGTTCATAATGTATTCCTACAAGACATCCGCTAGTTTGATCTCCATGCGGCGAAAATAATAAATGCCTCCAACCAAAATCGCAACTGCCGCCAATATGGATAGGATCAGCATTGGTCCGGCTGCTGTGTCCGTTCCCAGCAGCGCCCAGCGGAAGCCTTCTACCACTCCAGTCATGGGATTGATCCCATACAATGTTCTCCAAGGTTCTGATAGTAAACTGCTTGGGTATGCAATTGGAGTAAAAAAAAGCCAGGCCTGGACAATGAAAGGAACAACATATCGCACATCACGAAACTGGGCATTCATCGCGGAGAACCAAAAACCTACGCCCAATGTCGTAACAAAGGCTAATAAAAGGAATAAGGGCAGCCATAGCACTCTCAGTGAGAGTTGGGCATCATAATTTGCTGCCGGGACGACCGAGAAACCAATTATCATCCCAATCAACACGATAAACGCCAGGCAGAAATCAACCAACCCAGCCAACACGGACCCAATGGGTAGCGCTAAACGCGGGAAATAGATCTTCCTGATCATATCCGCGTTAACCACCAGACTATTTGAGGATTGTGTTACTCCGTTGGCGAAAAAAGTCCACGGTACTAATGCAGCATAGCTGAACAAGGGATATGGAATTCCATCTGACGGTATTTGAGCTAATCTCCCAAAGAAAAGGCTGAAAATCACCATAGTAAATAACGGCTGGATTATCGCCCATGAGGCTCCCAAGATGGTCTGCTTGTAGCGAATCTTGATATCCCGCCAAACGAAGAAGTACAGCAGCTCTCGATATCGCCATAACTCATCAAGTCTCAGGGATACCCATCCCTTTGATGGTTTTATTTGAACGAAAGGAACAGCTGAGTAAGTAAAGGTATCCTCGTCCACAACTTTGACTTTACCCATTTCTTGCTTCAAACTGCTCATATCATTTTCCCGAATGTAAAATTGTTACAACGAACCAACCGGCTGGCTTTTAGAAGCATAAAGCATTGTACTCTCATAGATATCGCTCACAACATTCAGTTTCCTTACCTCGTTCTGTTTGCTATCTTTCCTTAAAGGTATCTCCCACAGCTCATAATCATGCTCTCGAAATAGATTCCATACATTATCAATGGAGTGACCAAAAGAAGCTAATCCCCCTTCGGTTTCATCAACATGGACCTCGCAATAGATCTCTGCCTGGCTCATCATCGTTGAATCCATTCCCCCCAAGACCAGGTATTCAGCTCCTTCTACATCGATCTTGATCACATCAGGTTTGATCTCCAACTCAGCTAACAATGAATCCAAAGTGGTCATTGGCACGCTGACTTTCTCATATCGCTCTTGATCATTGGATAATACCTCGAGGGTGTTCCGAAAGCTTCCACAGCGGTAATATTCAACTGTACCATGATGGTCCCCAAGGGCAATCTCATGGATGGTTACATTTCGCAAACCGTTCAATCGTAGATTTGCCCGAATCCGATTCACATTTTCTGCATCCATTTCGATAGCATGGACCACACCACCTCGAGAGGAAAGGATCTTTCCAGCTAAGACTGAATAAAATCCCATATTAGCACCTACGTCAACAAAGCATTTGCTCTCTTTCAACCGGTTAACTAAATGGTGGGTCACTTCCCTTTCGTAAAGTTCTCCCAAGAAAAAAGGATGGTTGAAGAATATCCGCGATTGGGCATCTTGCAGGGTGAATAACATCTCAACTCCTGCAACATCTATCCTTTTGACACCACTTAACTTTAGATAGAATTCGGTGTTGCGCACTGCTTGGTAAATTCTTCTCGCTCCAAGAATTTCGAGAGCCCGGTATATCGCTGGACGTTCGCCAATATATCTCTTCAGTTCATACATGGATACGAATTCCTTATAATTCTCGATTGATCACTGCGACAAACTTCATCTCAATCAACAAGTACTGATGAAATTTCACATCGATTCGTGTGCAGAAATCTATCTCTGCCCCTATCTACAAAAAAACTGATCTGATTAAATTTCACGAAAATGCTCTCTATTCCAAAGGAATTACTATTTGGGATCAAGTAAGTCCAGGCACGCTTCCATCTGATGCCCTAGTAATTCAACACTTGGCTCTCGGACAATATTTATATGGTTGCCGGGAATTTCATATGCATCTAAACCGCCATGCACGATTTTATCCCAACCCATCAAAGGATTTGCCATCCGCATCTCGGGTCTGCGATAACCCATTGTTGATCTGAACAAGAGCACCTGCCCGGAATAATACTGGGGAACGTAACACTTTACGGCTTCATTGACGGCCTGAAAATGGTCCCGCATATGGCGGTCATATTCCATCCAGGCTTGATCGCCTTCCTCAACAGATCCTGACCTTGTTCCACGTTCATCCTCATTCGAGGATGAGTTATTGAATTTCTTTCTGATGACCGTATATTTGTCTTCACGTGATCTGCTCAAAAATCTCTGTACTCGCTTAATATTTGATCCAATCCAATCAAGCAAGCCCTTACCGAGGAAATAATCAAATCTGAAGAAAATGTCCCTCAGGAATAAAAATAACTTGCGTTCTCTAACATCACCCAACCGAAAAATGGATTTCAATGATTGGGTGGTTCGTTGCAAGTAGCGATAATTGGGACTCTGAGCAGGCACATCGACAATAATTAATAATTTTACTTCCTGATCCTCCTGCTGGAGTTGTTGAGCTGCCTCCAATGCAACTAAACCACCGGCTGAATAGCCGCCTAATATATAAGGACCCTCAGGTTGGACAGATCTCAATGCATGTACGTAATGCGCAGCCATATCTTCGACTTTTAGAACCCGTTTGGTAGTTTCTCTCCCAATAGGTATCTGGAACATATGCACCGGACGATCTTGATTCAGGTAGTGGGCGATCCTGGCCACAGCTAGCCCATTCTCAGCAGCTCCAGGTGCAAAATATATTGGCATCCGATCGCCACCTTCCTGGATAGTGATCAAATTTGACCAAACCTCAGTGCCGATCTCTTGCCGCATTACTTTGGCAATTTCAGCAACGGTTGCCGCTTTTAGCATTATTGTCAAGGGGAGATATTTACCGGTCACTTTTTCAAGGTCAACAAACATCTTGACTGCCAACCAGGAGTTACCTCCCATGTCGAAGAAATTGTCATTCACACCAATTGAGTGGTTTCCCAACACTTTTTGCCATACCTGGAGGATTTGAAACTCCAGCAAATCCTTGGGAGGTACCTGACCGCGGCGATCAAATTCCAATAATCCACTTTCTGTTTGCGTAGACTGCTCAGGGACTTCGAACTTTCCAAACTGATTTTCATCTAGCTGGTTGATGCGCAGATCTGGATCCAGTATCAACTGGTCAAGTATTCTCAAGTAGGAATTGACAACCTGATCTTGTTGGTTAGGTTTAAAAACATCCTCATGAAAATCGAAATGCAGTTCAAACCTTCCTGTGGCTTCAAGGTCTGTCACATGCAGAGCCAGGCTTTCGGTACCATGACCAGGGTGAATGCGTTTGGCATGAACGCTGCTTCCATTTAATTTCATCACCGGAACTTGGTAGGTGTTGAACATGGCATCAAACCCATTGTTCTGCAGCGCAATTCCTGATCCATATTGATAATACCCCATTGTCTCTCGAGTCTCATGTTTCACCTTGTCGATCACGGATATCAGCGAATCTTCTTCACTTATCTCAACTTGAAGAGGTGAAAATTCAATCAGCAATCCAATAGTGTTGCGAAAGCCTGCAGTAAAACGATTATGCACCGGGGTTACCACTCCCAAGCGATGATTGCCGCTTAGTTGATGCAGGAGCGTAAAAAACATTCCCCCAAAAATATTATATAAAGAAAGAGCTTCACTCGCAGTGAACACCCCTTCTCGTCCTGCGAATTGCCTCAACTTTGACGAACGCTCATCTCCTAAATCATATGATTTACGAATTACTCTGGTGGTCTTCTTTTGTGGAAGGCTTCCGAAGAAATTCAGAATTTCTGGGCCTGGAGATAATTTTTCCTTCCAATAATCCTCAGCTTTCAAGTAGGAGGCTGATTCCCGAAACTTTCGTTCATAGGTTATATATTCGCTGAAGCTTGGCAAGTTATCAAGAGCCAAACCCTCATCATTGAGCGAACGTTCATAGAGCGCTGCAAACCGTTGGAATATGACATTGAATGAATTCGCATCTATTAGTATATGGTGCTGGTTCAAATACCATATGTATCGCTCATGGGATAGTTTGACGAGTACAGAATCATAAGAACAAGTTTCCAGATCGAGATGTGCCTGAGATCGTTCTTTAAGCCATTTCTCATAGATCTTTTCCGGTTCTGACTCCTCCGAAAAATCCAGGTACTCTAATCCACATGGTGGATCCTCAAGCAATTTTTGTTGAGGCACCCCCTCTTCTTTTTCGAATACATACCTGAATGCATCGCTTTGTTGAGCTAATGAAAGGAATGCCCGTTCAAAATGAGTCGGTTCTACATGGCCATGAATCGTAAACGTGTAGATTGTGTTGAATATCGGCACTGTAGCCCGCGTGGAATGACCAACCCAATATAACGCCTGTAGCCTGGTTAAATTCGAACCTTCATATAAAGTGTTGAATAAACCAATTTCTTTCAGAAACAGATTCTCATTCTTTCGTTTCAATTGAGTTTGAGTTGGATTACTTTCCAATTTCACAACCATGTCCAAAATTCAATCAGAAGATTAGCTAAAATCTGTTGATCCTTAAAATGCATGATAATGATGCCATTTTCTATCGTCTTCTGATAATTTCCTTAGACACCAGTAATTTATATTCCCTTTAAACCCCAAATATAAGCCGGATGAAATTGCAGAAATATCAAAAGGGTTTTGAAGTGCACACTTGGCAAATAAGCGAAGCCTCATCCTATAGAGAGGGTCTTTGATCGCACCAGAGATAAGTTTCGTGACTCTATTTATCAGAGAAGATTTGCCTAGAAAGAAATCAGGAACCAATTCGTAATGCCTGTTTTGGATAACAAACATCACCACTTTCCTGATAGAGGGCATCCAGACATCATCAACAATTAAAAAGCCACCAGGTTTCAATAAAAGATCTGAATAAAAAAAATCTACTAATGCATAATCGAATAAATGCATGCCATCTATGAAGATTAAGTCATAAACTTCATTCGCTTGGAATAACTGTGGTAGAACCTCATAAGAGCACGATTCGTAGAATCTAAAACTATCATCTAAGCCAGCACGAGTGATATTGAGTAATCCGATTGATACATAATCAACAGACTCCATTGGATCTATGGCTGTATGTTGACCCCCTATTCCCTTATCATGGTGGGCTTGACAGATAAAGAGGGAAGAGAGACCATAAGCCATTCCAATTTCTAAAGTGTTGCTTATTGTACGATTATAAATATGGTTGTATAACTCCACACCTAACTCGTATGAGAGAGCCGTCGGAAATGGGTTTATCTGATTCCCCTGCTCGTCCTCAACCTTCCTTGAACTATAAATCTCTTCGATCAACTCATTCATATTTTGAACTATCTTATTATTGGGACACTATTGCGGTTTTATTACGATGAGCCCAGATGGGTTTTCATTCTTTAAATAAGGAATATTTTTCTACCCGAAAATATAGGGATAAGCCTTGCGTGCGGGCGACTTCAAAACAACGAACATCAATAATAATGACCCTCCGAGACCCGAAGAGATTAAGATAATTTGGTACACAAGCGGCATACCCAGTATTCTTGGTGTGTAAAAATACATTAACGAGGCAACAACGTAGAGTATCGGCGTATTGGCAAAATAGATACCCAACGACTTTCCACCCAGGTTGGCAAATTTTTGCGGAAATGGAATTGGCACTTTATCAAATGCCAATATGCTTAATGTAAAAGTTACCGCAAATAAAGCTCTGAACAAACCAGAGTATTTAGGCACTAACCACAGATCTTGTAAAAGATTGGTAAGGTATTCATATTCAGCAATACTCAACGCAAACAATATTATTGATGAAATCAATAATATCCATTTCGATCGACTGATCCACTGGCTGAAATGTTGCACATGCATCCCAGCCACTAAACCGATCGAAAAATAAAAAATCCGCCCCGGGAAGAACCAGATGGGAGTGATCCTGATGATTAGGTCCACTCCCGGTAGATCTACCCCTAAAAGTGCTAACAGTCTTAAGCTTTCCAAACCGAACTGGATGATGGCAGTGCTGACCAATAATATCTTCCAGCGATCTCTAGCCAGAGGAACCAATATTGGTGATAACAGATAATATTGAATTATTAATGGGATGTAGTAATAAACTGTTAAAACCTGGTTAAGGGGTGGTGGAAATCGCTGGAGAAGGATTATTACGATTAATAACCAAATAATATATGGGGAGATTAATTTCTTAATCCGGGATGAGATAAAATCAAATCGAATCCCACCTTCGGTTGTCCTGGCTGCAAAAGCGATAAAGTATCCGGACACAAATAAAAAAGCGGGGATGGCAAATTCCGCAAGCTCGTGAATTATAAAAAGGATGTAATAAGCTAAGCTGCCATATTGGTCGTAGTTTGGCACGCTGACTTGCAGATACCGGTCCGTCCATTGGAATAAAGCGTTCAATCCGTATGAAGCTGAATGGTTCAACACAACCATAAAAGCAGCCAAACCATTGAGGAATAATAGCTTTCTGGTCACAATATGCCGTTAAATTTCATTTATTATCCCGCCTCAATCCTCACACCACTCAACCAAATAAGTAATGATAAAAAACACGCAAGCGTGATCTACTTACGATCTCCATTGCCAGTATTGAAACTCCCAAACCAAAAATAATCAACACACCTTGGTAAATGATTTGTCTTCCTAG
>JBFFIU010000073.1:0-13244 GCA_041556275.1 Anaerolineales bacterium
CTTGCCATAAGCCCTGAAATCGATGAAGAAAATCGTGCACTCTGTTCCTGGAGCATGTTCCTGGGTGATGATGGCTTGTTTGGTGGCATACATGCAGCATACCGCTGAACACCAATTACGCTCAGCCTCTCGAGAACCGACACATTGGATCCAGGCGATGCGTTTAGGTTCGTGCCCATCCGATGGGCGGACTAAATGTCCACTGTAAGGACCACTTGGTGACAGCACGCGCTCAAATTGCATGCTGGTGACCACGTTAGGAAAACGACCCAAGCCATATTCACCACTCAAATGGGCATCATAAGGCTCAAAGCCGCTGGCCAGGATGACGGCCCCCACGTCGAGTCTTTCAAGACTTGAGACCTGATCGTGGTTGATCGCTCCCGCAGCGCAATTGTAGTAGCACGAAAGGCACTCTGAGCAAACTCCGCACTGCAAGCAGCGGGCTGCCTCGGCGCGTGCCTGTTCTTCGGTGTATCCCAGGTTGACCTCATCAAATGTTTGACGGCGTTGAGTACTCTCCAGCATGCTCATTTGCAGGCGTGGTTTGGGTTCAATTTCACCCCTGGCGACCCGCAGCGAGACTTCTGTCGGACTCATTTTAACTACCGGCAGCTCTGGTTGATCACGAACTTCAAGTTCCTCACCAAGTAGATACTTTTGAATGTTCTCAGCGGCTTGATGACCAGAAGCCACTGCTTCAATCACAAATGCTGTGCCGGTTGTGGCATCACCTGCCGCAAATACTCCCGGATGGCTGGTAGAGAAAGTGTTCGGGTTGACCGCTACCGTTCCCCCACGAGTGGTGCCTACCTGGCCATCTTCGGGGATGAAAGCCAGACCGGCGGATTGTCCGATGGCAAAAAACACCATATCTCCGGCCAGGATATGCTCGCTGTTTGGGACGGTCTCTAGAGTCAATGACCCATCTGCCTCAAATTGCATGAATTTCACATCCACTGCCTCAATACCAGTGATGCGACCGTTGTTATTGATGATCTGGTTGAAGGCCCGTCCGGGGAAAATTCTGATGCCTTCTTCTTCCGCCTCGATAATTTCGTGTTCGTCAGCCAGCATGGTGTGACGAGCTTCCAGACAGGCGACATCCACCTGCTTGGCACCCAAACGAACGGCAGTGCGAGCACTATCCAAAGCCACATTTCCACCACCCAACACCAACACGTGGCGGCCCTGTAAATCCGGACCATTTCCCAAGCAAACGTCTCTCAGAAAGTGCACGGCAGTGAATACTTCTGGGTTATTTGAGCCAGGAATGGGGAGTCGTTTGCCGGTGTGAGCACCAACTGCAATTAAAACGGCGTCGAAACCCTGCTCAAAGAGATCCTCAAGATTCTCGACACGCGTGTTCAGGCGCAGTTCAACACCCAGATCGATGATCTCTTGCACCTCTCGGTTCACGATCGAGGTTGGCAAACGATATTCTGGAACCCCAACGCGCAGCATCCCTCCCGCAACGGGAAGCGCCTCGAAGACGGTGACACCATAACCGGTCTGCACCAGATCTTTGGCAGCCGTCAGCCCACAGGGACCTGAACCGATAACGGCTACACGCTGATCAAATTTGCGTTTTGCAGGTTGAGGCGGTTCGTAGGGTTTAGCGTACACTTGGTCGGTCACGAACCGCTTTAGCGCGGCGATGGAGATTGGCTCATCAACCAAGTTACGGTTGCAGGCTGTTTCACAGCGGTGATTGCAAATCCGACCGCAAATCCCCGGGAAGGGATTATCTTCTTTGATGACCCGGAGTGCATCTTCGTAGCGCCCTTCTCGAATCAGGGCGATATAGCCCTGAGCGCGTTGTCCTGCAGGGCATGCATCTCGACAAGGAGCAATACCTTTCTTCTCGATGGCGAATGCATTGGGCACGGCTTGAGGGTAAAGCTTATAGGCTGCCTTGCGCTGATTTAGACCGCCATTGAAATCATCGACCAGAGTAATCGGACATACAGCCGCACAATCACCACAGGCGGTGCATTTATCTACATCTATGTAGCGCGCGTTTTGACGTATAGTGGCTGTGAAATTTCCTGCCTGCCCATCTAATTCGAGCAGTTCAGTATCTGTTAATACCTCAATATTATTATGACTGGCGGTGGTTACTAACCGGGGACTTATGGTGCACATGGCGCAATCATTGGTCGGAAAGGTTTTGTCGAGGGCTGCCATATGACCGCCGATGGCAGGTTCCTTTTCTACCAGATACACTTTAAAGCCTGCATCCGCCAAGTCCAGGCTGGCCTGCATCCCTGCAATACCTCCTCCTACAACCATCACTGCGCCGACTGGTTTACCATTGTGAGAAGTGAATGTGGGGATTTTGTCTTTGGGGATGATCATGCTGGCACCCCTTGAAGTTGAGCGAGATCGGCACTCTTCATCTGGCATTTCTCCAGCATCAGTGGAAGTGGATCGACGATGTGTTTCTTCAGCCCAAGAATATTGGGCTCCAAACCCAGGGCATAACCCAGTACCTGTGAGAAGTACAAAATCGGGAGTTTGACTGAATATCCTAACCTATCGGCGATCTCCTTCTGGCGAGTATCGAGGTTGGCATGACACATCGGGCAAGCAACAACGATGGCGTCTGCACCAGCTTCAAGCGCTTCTTCGATAAGTTTGGTGCACAGATCTACGACAATATCAGGTTTGATCAGGCTGAAATGTGCCCCACAGCAATCAGATTTACTTGACCAATCCAATGTCTCCACCCCAACCCAGTTGAGTAAAACATCCATACTTTTTGGATTCTCAGGATCATCAAACTGCATCACATCGGCTGGACGGGAGATATGACAGCCGTAATAGCAGACAACTTTTAAATCTGACATATCCCGGACGAGAGTGGATTTGATGCGCTCTTCAAAGCCATCCTTGATCAGGATTTCAAGAGGATGGACGGTGCGAGGTAGATCAGAGAGGGGTAATTCCAATACTGCTTCGACCTCACCCCGCAGCTCACTGTCGTTATCCACTTGCTTCTCAGCGTTTTTAAAGTGATACACACATGCGCTGCATGGCGCGATCAATTGTTCATACCCTTCCTGTTTGGCTCTGGCAACGTTCCAAAGTGGAGTGGCTACTCCAAGCAAGCGCGAGATCGAGGGAGCGGCGAGAGTACCACAGCAGATCCAATCTGGTAAGTCCTCAATTGTCACATCTAATGCGTTGAATAAGCTGCGCATCGAGTGGTTATACTCCACGCTGATGCCTTCCAGGGAACATCCGGGATAGTAACCGTATTTCATTTAGAAATCCTTTCGCTGATGAAACCCTGATGCCAGGTAAAGCTGCGGCTTTGACCAGGATCTAAATCCTGGCATTTTCCTCTCTTTCAAGGGCGTTTCTGTAAATCTTGCGGAATCTTCCGCCACCCAAAGGAAGAGGTGGAGGTTTGACTCGGCCGCGCACGAAAAGCTGCCAAGCCAAGGGCAGGTTTTCGATCATCTGACCGGTGAGCAGCTGGGTGATGCCTGCCACGGATGCATCGTGAATTTTGCCGTTCAGGCGCATGTTATCAATGAAGCCGCGATAATAAATGTCCACTTCTTTGACCCTGGGGGGTACACCCAGCTTCATTGCCATGAGACGGGCAGCATTAATCGCCGCAGCAGGTTCAACACCCTGCGGACAGCGAGCTGAGCACGTTTCACAACCCACGCATAACCAGATGGCTGTGCTATTAAGCACAGCTTCTTTGCGACCCAATCGGATACTATGCATCATTTGAGCAGGTTTGAGATCCATCTTGTCTGCCATCGGACAGCCAGCGGAACATTTACTGCATTGAAAGCAAAGGTTGGTGTTTTGCCCACTGAGGGCTTCAATCTCAGATCGAAATGCCATCTTTGGCTCCAGGATCATTTATCGGGTCAGGCAAACGGAAAAAGGCAGGCTGCAGATTATGCACCTGTCTTATTGTAGAAATAAGTATTTTTGCGAACAAGTATTGAAAGTATCAACCGGTGACCCAAATGGGTCAATTCCCCCTAAATCCAACCTCTCCTGACAGCTTCAGCAATCGCCTGTGCTCGATTAGAAACCCCCAATTTCTCTAAAATTTCTTGTACGCGACGTTTAACAGTGGCTTCGCTCCAATAGAATTCTTCGGCGATCATTTTATTGTTGGTGCCTTCGGAAATTCGAGTCAGGATTTTAAGGTCCTCAGCTGATAAACCAGCTTCGCGTTTAGCTTGTTCTTGGGCGAGTTTTTGGTAGTTGGTAAGAACATTGCTCACTAAGGACGGGCTGATTAATCTTTCACCACGCATGACTGCACGAATCGAATCGGGCAAAGTTTCATGCGATGCGCTTTTGAGGAGAAAACCATGTACTCCAGCTTCAAGAGCCTGTTCGACATAGCTATGATCATCGTAGGTGGTCAAGATAATTATCTTCACCTGGGGATATGAGCGTATGACCCGACCGCCAACATCGATACCGCTTTGCCCTTTCATCTGGATATCGAGCAGAACGATATCGATTTTATGAGCTGCCAGGAGTGGTAAAACCTGAGCCCCGTCTTCAGCTTCGGCAATAATTTCGAAATCCGGATGCGCGCTTAAAAGATTTCTTAACCCGTGCCGGACGACGGGATGGTCGTCAACTATGAGTATGCGGATTGGTTCCCAAGAATTCGCAACCATCGTATATCAACCCTGAAGAGGTACCACTTTATAAGTCAAGATATTCTGGTTTGGGTAGATTCAACTCAACCTGGGTGCCCGCATTGGGTGATGAGAGCACATTCAGATTGGCTCCCATGCCTTCTGCCCGTTCTTTCATCCCCAATAGACCAAGATGATCGCCGGGTGTTTCTAACGCAATTTTCGGGTCAAATCCCTCACCATTGTCTGTGATATTGACCTGAAATGAGTTCGAGCCAAATTTGAAATTCACTAGTACTTGACTGGCTCTTGCATGAGAAACTACATTATGCAAAGCAGCCTGGATAATCCGGTAAACGCCAATTTCGATTTCTTTTGGTAAACGCTGCGGGATTCCATTAACATGAACTTGGCATTCGATATCGAAAGTGGTTGTAAATGTGCTCGCATACCGTTTCATAGCAACCACTAGCCCCATCATATCTAAGACAGGAGGGTGAAGATCGTAGATAACGCGCCTTATCTCCACATCAACTTCGGCTAAAAGATGCTGTGCTTTGGCTAAATTTTCCATTGCAAGATCGGGTTTATCATTTAGGGATTGGCGCGCCGCTTGGGTTTCGTACAGTGCCCCAATGATCGTTTGGGTGACACCATCGTGCATGTCCCGGGCAATACGGGCTTGAGTGTCCTCCTGGATGCGATACGATTCGCTCAACAAACGTTGTAATTGGCGTGCCTTTTCAGCCAATGCCCAACGGGCGGCTTCAAGTTCACTCGTCCTTTTGCTTACTTTCTGTTCCAGCTCGACGTTGAAGCCCCGTACTTTTTCATAAAGACGAGAATTTTCAATCGATATGCTTACCTGGCTGGCTACCGCAGCCATGAAATCCCTTTGTTCGGCTGTGAAATGGGCTACTTCTGGGCTGGCAAGCTGAATAAGACCTACCAATTCACCCTTGACTTCGAGCGGGGCGCAAGCCACGGAATGGAATCCCTCACATATGCACAGATCGGAAGTACAGCGGGGATCATCACCAACATCTGCGGCAAACAATACCTGGCGCGATTGAACAGCCTGCCCACACAGGCAATGACCGGGGTGCAGTTCGGCTTCCTTCTGAGCCATGTCCAGGGAAATGCCGCGGTGGGCTTCTAATCGGAGACCTGAATGATCTGTTCCCTGGACAAAGACCATTCCGGCTTCCGCATCCAAAGCGTCCATTGACTCTTCCAAGATTGTGGATAGTGTTTTATCGAAGTCTAGTGAGCGGCTAGCTGAGATGGAGAGTTTGTTGAGTGCAGCGAGTTCTTCGGCTCGCAAGGCAAGCTGTGCCTGGGACGAAAGGTACGCTTCCGCTGACCGGTAAGCCCAGTGAATCACCAACCATGAAAATACTGGCCCGATCACACCTAGAACAATGATCCCAATCCAGGTAGGCCAGGGCCAGGCTGGTTCGCCGACATGGCGACTATTCTCGAGAAGTGTGAAGGATATGCCGATGACAGCCATCAAGATCGGCACAACCCATTGGGTGATATATAAGACGCGCAAAAAATGGTGCTGGGACTTATTTGATGGATCTCGCTTAGGTAGACCAAACATCGCTCATATTCTTTGAGGGAATCTCCTAAATACTCCGGTATTACTTTACAAGATTTCCACCTTGAATGCAAATTAGTGAAAAATATAACGGACAGTATTTTGGCATTTGCTATCTAGCTACCAACAGTTGAGAAAGTTGAATCGAATCAAAATCACTAATCAGCAACCTGAATTGGTTGATCTTAGGGTATTGATACCAATGTTGATCACATTTTTTGGTCAGGCGATGTTTAAGCAATTTAAGGAGAGGGACTTTTTTAACAGTTGGGGCATAGAGGCTCAAACAAATCCAGCTTGGTGATTTGTGCTGTCGCAAATCTGGGTAATAACATTAACTTTTGCTGGATTCCCTTTGTTTAGACGCATTGGTTTCATAATTGCGCTGCCAAGATTTCTCTTTTTTGATGTAATAGATGATGTTGGGCATGGATTTAATCTGTGGGGGGCCATTTAAGGTTGGATCTGTTTACCGATAATCATAATACCTTCAATTGGATTTCTTCACTATCAGGCTACCAGCACATGGTGAAATGCAGAGTTGAAACCACTATGGTATGTTAACCCCAATTCCATGCGTACCAAACAGTCAGACCATTAAACACAAAGCCTACTATGATCAAGAAATTGTCGTAGGCACCCTTGTAAGGTAAGCCAAAGAGATTTAAGACAACCAGGAATATGGCTACGATGATGTTTACCCACCGGATCGCGGGATACGCCAATGTCAGAGTCAAAACGACCATGACGATGGGTAGCAAAAATAGAATTGAGATCAACAACCACATACCCTGGGACGCTTGCCGTCCCAAGACTTCTCCTGGTTTCGCGTCGCCGGAAAATATGCGCAGCACATCCCCCCAAAGATAGGTCAACATTACAGCTACCCACAAACCTGAAAGTATTATCCTTGTATCCAGCATAATTCAATCTCCTTCTCTAAGTATTAAATGGGAATATATTCTGTCTGTTTATGTGGGTTCTATTTTCAGATTTTCACCATACCTTCTGGCAATCCACAAAGCTGCAATGATGACCATAAAACTCATTAATCCTGGGATTAATGGATTTAATCGATCGGAGGTGGTGAAAAAGTTGAATGTGCCATGCCACAGAATAACCGGCCATAAATTAAATTGAGCCTGCATGACTAACCAACCCAAGAGCAGCGAGCCAAAAACTAGTCCAACAGCCCAACCGATAGTACCAAACCATCCCATGGTGCTTAAGTCTTTGTCGTAGAAAAAGACGGGTAAATGCCAGGGAATCCAAATAAATGCAACATATAATGTTGCGATCCTGGGCTGAAAACTCTTAGTAAATTCAGGAAATAGAAATCCTCGCCAGCCGCCTTCTTCTCCTAATCCATAGAAGAAACACCATAAAAGCCAGATCAGGAATGGGTTCGTGATGGGGATCTTTGAATTTAACCCCAGTTCAGAGAAAACATCCCACTCACCCGTAAAGATACCCAATATCAGTATGGCAATAAGGAAAAATAAAACCGGCATACCTACGCCGATTAATATCCATTTGAAACTTTGAATTCTTAAGAGTTTTTCCTTGAAATATTTACTGACCCCTGCATTTCTATCAAAGAGATATGTCGTTATCAGGGCAGCTAAAAAGGGACCCAGACCGCCAACAATATGCAACCATTTTGAAAATTTCCAGGTTACATCAAAATTATGAGCCAGCACATTTGGCGTCCATATTAGCCATGAAATGCCGTAAGCAAGAACAACAAAGGTGATGAGTTTCTTCTTATTCATGCTAATACCCACAATAATTTTAGGATCGCGATTGTGATGATGTCAATCTCTCATTCTTATCAGAAATGCCGCCTGGTGACTGGCCAGTCATACCTCAGCATCAAAGGAGAACTTGCGGGAAATGCCTTTATTCAATTTCTCGATTAGCCTGGAACGTGGAACAAGCTCAGAGTGAAGTGAGAGTATGTAAAAATAGCGCTCAATATTAGTGTACTCATTTGCCCTCGAGTTCTATAATGACGCGTACCATAAAAGTGCAACAAGACACTCCACTGTTATTTTGGTACATATTTGGCAATTTGTATATCAGGAGATTTTGACTGTTTGTGTAGGGAGTTTTTGATTGGGATTTTTGGTACGTAGTTGCAATGAAGAATGCACCCTTATAACTAAAGGCTTGGTCAATTTATTTGAATATCTCCAATTACGGGTTACCTGCGGGCAATGGCAAGTTTTGCTTATTCGGGATCTGGGTAAACAGCCACCGGGCGACCAAACAATTCCATGACCGGTGCTACAGCGCATTGTCTTTGCTAGAACGTATGCTTGAGCAAGACAATGCGCTGAATGATAGTGGAATTAGCTGCGGTTCACGAATGCAATCACCAGGATTACCACGCCGGCCAGGATCAGGGCCACTGACCAGAAAATGTCAATGACAAAAAAGCCGCTGAGTCCGACGAGAAGCCAAAATCCGGACCAGAGATAATCCCAGGCTGTTGGGTTCGACCAGTTTGGAGAGATCAAGAAAAAGAGAGCTCCCAATAACCCATAAAGCCCAACTCCGAGAAACACCCAGCTCCAGGCATCGGCACCACCTACCAGTGGTAATAAACCCAATAAATCGGCGCCAAAAACTATTCCAGCCCATAAGAAAGCACCTCCCCAATACAGGGCATCCTTAAATTGTTTTTCCTTTGTGCTTACATTGAGTTCGGTTGTCATTTTAGTTTTCTCCTTAATGATGATTTCTTTCAATAGGTCTCTTGATTGAAAATTAATTTGCAATGCTGCGCTTATTCGAATCTCCGAATTCAGGATACAAATTAATTTTGTTAGATGCCATTTCTGAAGAAAGGCAAGGGTCCAGCCCATATTCCGAATTCGCTTGCATTAGATGAGTGGACCCTATAACCTGGTCTCCGGTGAAGAGAATCCGCCTGATAACTAAAAGTGCCTACAGATGCATCATGTGGTCGCACCCAAATATATAATGACAAATGGGTAAAACATCATTGAATGTGCAGGCGAACAGGAAAAGAGCGATCACGCCGACGAGCGAAAAAATGATGATTTTATTATATTTTTCCATTACTGCGAATACTGCGTTCATTTTAAGCCTCCTCTGATCTAGAAAAATGATAGGGTTTATTTGTCCCTTCAAATATATAAATCAATGTGGTGAGATGTCATCACCACATGTGGTGATTCTGCTGGTGATTTGTTACGTTCATGGTAGGAAATGTATCCAATATTTAAATTACAAAAGCCCCGACTTTTTGCCGGGGCCCTGAAATTGGGTGGGATTGGGATTATGTGGACATCTCAAGTTACAAGGTAACACTATAAATATATCCCAGTACGATGGCTCCAACCAAAGATAATCCAATATAGAAAGCGAAGACCTTGCGGTTGACCAATCCCCAGACAGCAGACATGGCTGGCAGCGTGGTTGTTGGACCGGCAATGAGGAAAGCTAATGCTGCTGCCGGATGCATACCCTGTCCCAGTAATCCACCGACCAATGGCATCGCCGTAAGATTGCTGGTGTAAACCGGGATACCCAAGAAGGCCGCCGTAATAATTGCCCAGGGATTATCCCCTCCCAGAGTGCTTGTTATCCAGGTTTCAGGTATATAGAGGTGGATTAGGGCACCTAAGAACCAGGCCAGAACCATGAACTTGATCACCATCGTAGTGGCAATCCAGGTCTCCACGACCAAGCTCCTCCAGAACGGAGATTCGCTTTCCTGGGTAGTAATATCAGCGCTGGTCTGAGTGATTTCACAGGCATCTTCGCCCTCATTACTGCAGTCAGAACAACCGCAACTAGAATCCCCTTCGAGCAAGATTGGATCTTGCGAGAGGGCAATAGATCCACCAGAAAGGCTTAGTCTGGATGTTGTTTTTGGAACCAGGGCAGAATCCAACGTGGTCATAACATATTGCCATGTGCCTTTCAAGATCTCACCGACGGTTCTCACTTGCGTTGAACCTTGTCCGCGCAAGAATTTTGTGCCAAACCAGCCACGCTGGACTGCGAAATGAGTGATAAATCCACCGCCAAGGCTCAAAATCAGCGTGGCAGCCAATCGCCAGATGGCTAATTCCCAACCCAGGGTACTGACGGATAGGAAAAAGATTTCCGGGTCCATAGAGGGGGAAGCAAGCCAAAACGACATTACCGGTGCAAGAGGAACACCGCCAATGAGCAGCGCAGCGACGACCGGGATGACAGAGCAGGAACACAAAGGGCTGAAAGCGCCCACAAAGGTTGCCAAAATAATCGCAATAACTGGGCGAGCGGTAAAAGCCCGATTGATGTATTTCGAAGCGCCAGACATCTTCACAGCCACGGCTATAGGGATGGTGATCAGCAAATAAGGCCAGGTATGGAGAAAACTTTCGAGAATGTAATAGGCAATAGCAAGAATGTGGTCGATCATGTGCAGCTCCTTATATCGTAATTTTACGATATATACAATCAAAAAAATATCAGCGTTCGTTAAAAGATCTCGATTACTTTTCGGCGAAACCAGGCGATGTTCTGCTCATGCAGGCAATAGCTCGTGGCAGTCCCTTCAACAGTGCCCTCGATCCAGCCGGCCTGGCGCAAAACCTTGAGATGTTGTGAGACAGTAGCCTGGGCAATGGGCAGATGATCGACGAGATCCCCGGTGATACAGCCAGGATGAGTGACCAAGAACTTCATGATCTCGAAGCGGATGGGGTTGCCGACTGCTTTGAACATGGCTACCAGCTTATCTTGTTCCGCTCCGGAAATGTCGAGCGTGCAGCAGGCTTCTGGAATTGTTTGAAGGGTGCTCTTAGTCATAATTGTTTATCGTATTTTTACGATGATTATACAAGAAGATCATTGCTATGTCAAGACACTTCATCGGAATCAAGCGAGTCTACGATAAGCCGGACCAGATATATGTGACCCTTTCGTGAGATACCTTAGATTGCCGATGTTTTTGTCTTACTTTTTTAGGCGAAATGACATTGCCACTGGGTGGTGGTCTTTAGCTCGGAACCTCAAACCTCTGCTCACTCAAATACAAATGGCGATAGGCAAGCAGAACCAGCAAGAACAATAACTGGAGCAGGGTGGCAGTGAGTGCTGAAAACTGGGATAGATAGAAATATAGTGTCTGTAAGGCGACCAAGGATAAAAGAAAACCAGCGATGGCAAAATTCAGACCGAGTTCTTCATTTCTGGTTAACCAGGCGATGAGAGAGACGATCATCAGGATGCCGATCACTACCTGGATAGCAATGAGCACGCCACGCCATTGGAGGACCTGGCTATCGAGATTTACTCTACCCTGGAGCAATACAGAAATATATCCGATCACGAAAACAACCCATAGGATAAGAATCGCGGTAATTATTTTGCGGTGAGCGCGGCGACCTAACCGTCTGCCGAATCCTTCAACCATCAATGAGGTCCGTTTCCAGAAGTCAGGTTCAGCTGCAGCCAGGTGACCCTTTTCCTGCTGTAGATAGTCGGCGATGGCGTTCGAAAGGGAACGGATTTCCTGTCGGTGTGAATCTTCAGCGATGGCCAACTGAGCCTCAATCCGAGCAGCTTCTTCCTGGTCCAGATCACCGTCTAGTACATCCTGCAAGCCCTCCAAAACATGGTACATTGCGCTCCGGGGATTTTCCTGGCGCGATCGGCGAAAGAATAGATAAACGAGGATGGTGAGTAAAAAGAAGCCATAGACGATGGAAAGTGCCGGCGGGAAGAAATAGTCATTGGTTTGGGTGATGAACTTACCCACTTCATCAATAAAAAGCCCAATGCCAATACCACCTAATATGGCGCTGGCCTGGATAGCCCAATCGTTCGCCAAGGCTAATGGTAATAAAACAGCTATAAACAGCAACAAACCACCCCACAGCGCGTGGGCAATGTGCAGCACGCTGTCCCCGAGCTGAGGGTAGCCAGTCAATTCTAGGAATACTCGAGTGATGATAACTGTGACTGCAAAGGCGAGCAGGGACGTCAACAGATAGTTTTCAGCATAGTCACGTCTGACAGCTGAGCGGATCTTTTTTTGGCTCATATAACAGCCTCATTTATGTTGATATTTATTCTCAGAAAAATTGAAACGTGAATCCGGTAGATAAATGCACAGATCCACGTTTCACAGGTCATCAGGAAGGTTCTTATCACAAGTCTAAAAGCTTATCTCTTCCGCCGACGCCAAATGAGGATCACCACGGAAGTAACGATGCCAGCGATCAGCATCGGCACCCAGGGATGCGGTATGGGGATCTTTTCGGAAGGTTCATACCCCTAGCGGTTTCATTCCAGTTGTAATACAAAGGTGCTCATTTTTTTGATCTTTTCTATATTAAAGTAATAGGTCATGATACTTGAGTATCTTTTTCTGCACCTTTCTGAGAAACACAATGAACCTCCATCATCTCGGACATGACTTTTAGCCATTCGTCCGGGATGTCCCCTTCATTGTTAATCTCAGCCATCATCGCTTCGCAATCGCAATCTTCGGAATGTCCGGACATCATTTTTTCCATCATCGCCATACAGGAATCCATATCAAATTCAGATTGTTCTCCGAGGATGGTTTCAGGTTCAAAGGTCGTTTGTGGTATCTCCCTTTTATTCGTTCGTTTTGTGCGAAAAACAGCACTATACAGGATAGCTCCACCTACGAACACAAGCAACAGCGATAAGGCGATATAGAGTGAGGTGAAGCCACCAATGCCGATCGCCAGCAGCACCCCGCCGAAGAGGTAGTCAAAAGCAGATGGATTGATGATGCTTGGTGAAACCTGGCGGACGAGATTGCCGACCAGTGAGAATAAACCTGCTCCCAGGAAGAACCAGCTCCAGGCGCTGGAAAATCCTATCTGTGGTAGATAGCCCAAACTATCGGCCGCGAAGACGATCCCTGCCCAAAGCAGGACGCCGCCAAAATATATTGCGTTGATGATCCCCCATTGTTCCATATCGTTGATAAACTTTTCTACGGTAGTCATCGTTTTATCTCC
>JBFFIU010000074.1:0-13138 GCA_041556275.1 Anaerolineales bacterium
CGCAGCCGCAACATGCGATTTTGTTCAACGGCTTCTACCCGCCAGAAATCCAGGGCATCACCAACTCGCAATTCAGTGGCATGTCTTCTTCCCCGGCGAAGCCCTGCGCCACCGATCAAACGGTCTATCACACCGCGCAATCGCCAGGCCCAATCCATGTACAACCAGCCTCGTTCTCCACCCAAACTGCAAATTGTTTCGAAGATTGATCCAGGAGACGCTTCAACAATTTCCTGGCGGCGTTCAATAATCATCCCCTCCTGATTTTTGAGCTCTACTGATGGTCGATCTCCCTGACTGCTGGCCATCGCATCGCTCCAGGTCGTCTCAATATCACTGACTTGAAGATGCTCAAGCGCTCGCCTGACCGCCGTTCGATAATCGATCAACTTTATGTGGGGAAACAAACGAATTGCCAAATCATCATTGACAATAACTTCATTGCGGAGACCCTCGACCAAAGGCTGAGCAATTCCTGCTGGTATGGGTGTCATCCAATGCACCCAATGAGAAGAAAGGCGCGGAGTCAGCACAGGTACCGGGATCAACAACCGACGTAAGCCGCGCACTTCAGCGTATTGAAGCATCATATCTCCATATGTCAGGATCTCTTTACCGCCGATCTCAATCACCTTTCCTGCGCTTTCCGATGAATTCAATGCTGCAATTAAGTATTCGAGCACATTGCGAATGCTGATCGGTTGCACTCGCGTGAATACCCATTGGGGGCAGATCATCAACGGCAATCTCTCTGTTAGATAGCGGATCATTTCAAACGATATGCTGCCTGAACCAACGATGACTGCAGCCCGAAATTCGGTGACGGGAACGCCGCTCTGGCGTAAAACCTCTCCTGTCTCCTGGCGTGAACGCAGATGTGGGGAAAGGTCGGCATCTGATTCACCCAATCCACCGAGATAAATTATGCGTTTCACCTTTGAATCCTTGGCAGCTTGACCGAAATTTCTGGCAGCGATCAGATCTCGCTGATGAAAATCAGAGCTGGTCATCATGCTGTGGATCAAATAGTAAGCCGCATGCACCTCTTGCATAGCCGGCTTTAATGTTTCTGGTTTAAACACGTCTCCTTCGTAGACCTCAACCTGTTCAGCCCAGGATCGACCCTGAAGTCGTCTTGCATCTCTGACTAAAACTCGCACCCGGTAACCCGACTTAATGAGATGCGGCACCAGACGCCCACCGACATAACCTGTGGCTCCAGTCACTAGAATTAGATCTTTACCATTATGCATATTGTTATTCCTTTTTATTGTCCTTTCTAGATTGTGCTCACTCGTCATACCAGTTCGCCCTGAGCACTATTAATTTTCGAAATACGATAGTCACCCAGTTTGCCCCAATTTTCCATTCGGTCATAACGTTTCTGAGTAGAGTGGAAATGTACCCGGATCAATGCTTGGTTCAATTCAGGAAATGCTTCTAAAAGCGCCCGGTCGCCGTAACGAAAGCTCTCCAGGACCATCGGCATGTGGCGGCGAAATATCGAATCGCGCCAGCTTGCAGAGCCAAGCACCAATCCGCCGCTGACATGGCAGTGCACATGCAATTCGGGATCATCTTCGGAATGCCATTCAGCAACAACCTCATCACGCATCAGTCGAGTGTACCATCCGGAAATCTGACGGTTATCGCTATTTGGGCCGATCGTCAGGAACAAATCACCCGTGCTATCAGAATGGGTTAGCGTGTAAGCCCTGGGAGTAACCGGACCATCTGGTTTGATACCCTCTGCAAACTTGACATGCAGTTTCTGTGGATTGAGATGGCTCATCTTTCTAACCTTTCAGGAAATCAAGTCCTCTTGTAATACAAGTCATCCATTTTCTAAACATTGACTAAATTAGAATCAGGTGTTCTCCAATTCCTAATCAGGCGTGCCAGCCACAACCCTAATCCAATCAGAGCAGCCAAAATCAATACTGCCAGGTAATCGATCAGCGGGATGCGGATGATCTCATTCAGGTAAGCCCAGCCGCGTTCACTATAGACCCAAAGCACAGAGCCGATGTAGGCAACCAGCAGTGCTAATCTTGTCCAGCGAGACAATCCCAATCCGTGCATCTGGGTGATCACAAAGACTCCACCAAAACCAAAGGCAAACATCGGCCATAATCCCTGGCCTTGCATCACCGCCACTAATGTCCCGTGCGCGAGCACAATGAACTCCATGAAGAAAGTCCACCAACGATTGACGTGGATGCGTGTGAAAAACAGGCTACCCTGAAGGAGCAACAAGAACATATATGCGAAACCGATCAGATGCCCGCTGGTCGAAACCATGGGGTGGTACCAAAAGGTGTAGATCGTAGCCCAGGCGAAGAAGTATCCATGATATTTACGCGCGAACCTGGTGATCTCCTTTGAGATAGGTAGTTTTTTACCAAAAAACATGCCACGCCGCGAGTTCTCCATCAACAACACCCAAACCAGCAGAATTACAACTGAAGCTTGAGAACTCCAAATCGATACATCTTGAGCCAAACCGTCATACATTAAGTGCGTCTGTAGAAAGTGCAAGCCGATGAATAGAGCATTGACTCCCAGGGCAGCAAAGTTTATTTTGTGCAGGTGGGTCGTATACTTCATGCTTCGTGTTTGGGCATAGTAAATCAGAGCCCACATGGAAAGCTGATGAAGCAGATAAAGACCCCAGGCGCTGGCCCGTGTCCAAAAAGTTGGATTGGGGAGTCTCCAGTAATACCAGGAAGCTCCCGTATCAGGTAGCAGCTCAATAGAATCCAATCGACCACCAGCCCACCATATCAGCGCGGTAAATGCCAAGCTGAAAAGTATGCCCCCCCACAGCACAAGCAGGTCTTTGCGACCTTGAAGCTTAGGAATAAACTTCTCTTGAATCAAATTCAACTTCCTGATTGATTTCATCCAATAAAGAGAGAATTATACGGTTGTCAGTTATATCAGACATCGATTTTCCGAAATGATGATAGCGGATTTTACCTGATTTATCGATCAATACTTGGGCGGGCATTCGTCCCATCTGAATCAATTTTACCTGTTGACCATACAAGTTCGCTATGCGGTGATCTGGATCCGGCAAGCCTATGAAAGGCGGATCATGCTTTTCCCAGTAATCATTGAAAGCTGCTTTGTTATCAGGACCAACAACTAAAATCTCAGTATCACGTTCGACGAACTTCTGATAGTCTCGACGCAACTGCGCCATATGCCGGCGGCAGAATGGTCAAAGGAACCCCCGGTTGAATACCAAAAAAACATTTTTCTGCCCTTTATATTCTGAGAGAGTCACCGGTTGACCGTTGAAATCTTCAAGAGTGAAATCCGGTGCTTGTGGCAAATTGTTTTCTTTCATTGATCGATCTCCAAAATTCAAATTAATCACTGTTTTAGTGAAGATTGAAAAGATGCTATTTGAACATCTCACTGATTAATTGTAGTATATCATAATCTCGACAGTTTGTCAATGTTTTGTTTATATATTGCAAAGTTACTAAGAGGGCAATGCGAGGGTAGGATATTTTTCCTTGGAAGTTTTATCTTGTTTGCTTATATGCCGCCAAAGCGCGCTGGCGCGCGAATCCATGATCGACGATCGGCTGCGGGTAATCACGGCCGATGAGGCAATTGATTTGTCCTTGAAGTTCTGGGGGCATCATCCAGGGTGTGTGCGCATATTTCGTTGGAACGCCTGCAAGTTCAGGAACCCATCGACGAACATAATCTCCATTCGGGTCGTACTTCTTCCCCTGGAGAATGGGATTGAAAATCCGGAAATAAGGTGCGGCATCCATGCCGGTGCCAGCTGTCCACTGCCAACCACCATTGTTGGCCGCCGGATCGCCATCTACAAGATGCTGCATAAACCACCGCTCCCCCCAACGCCAATCAACCAATAGATCTTTAACCAGAAACGAGGCGACGATCATGCGCGCCCGGTTGTGCATCCACCCCAAATCCTGTAGTTGGCGCATGGCAGCGTCGACAACAGGATAACCGGTTTGCCCCTCACACCAGACATCAAACTCTTGCTCGTCATTTCGCCAGGAAATATCCCGCAGATCCTCCCGGAAGCTTTGCTTTAGAACTTCTGGATAATGGTAAAGGATAGTTATGTAAAACTCGCGCCAGATCAATTCGTTCAGCCAGGTTTCAGCGCTTTTACGCGCCGAATCGTCAGGCGCATCTCTCAGCGCCTGATAGGCTGCCGACACACACTCTCTGGCCGATATCATCCCAAAACGCAGGTAAGGAGATAACCTGGCTGTCCCATCAAGATCCATGCGATTTCGGAGATCAGCATACAGGCTAATTGACGGTTGCTCGCCGCTGATAAATTCTTTCAAACGAATTTGAGCGGCTTCTTCTCCAGATTCAAAAGCGTGATTTTGACCTGTACTTTTTTCAGAAGGAAGGGCATGGCTGATTATGCCTTGCGGAGTCGTGATCAGCTCTGGTCCTGGCAATGGTTTTACCTGGTCAGTCTTGTAAATTGATTTCCAGGCACGGCTATATGGGGTATAAACCAGGTAGGGAGTGCCATCTTTCTTGAGCACAGCATCAGGATGGCTTACACCTGGCCCGCCAACCAATTTCAGCGGGAGTTGCCCAGCAACTTCCTGGTCTCTTTGCATGGCGTATGGTGAATAATCCGCCTCAGCATAGATTACACCAGCATCTGTTTCCCCAATCAATTGAGTCAGCACCTCTGAAGGTGAACCCCGGCGGATGATTAATTTACTCCCAAGTGCGCGCAAGCCCCCATCAAGTTTCTCTAACCCCTGCCAAAGAAAAGACAAACGCATTGCGCTCATATTGGGCGAGCTGATGATCTGCGGATCAATAATGA
This sequence comes from Anaerolineales bacterium, assembly GCA_041556275.1. Lineage (GTDB taxonomy): Bacteria > Chloroflexota > Anaerolineae > Anaerolineales > UBA4823 > PFL25. The sequence continues at coordinate 4,847 of JBFFIU010000074.1, forward strand.
AGAGAGGGACGACATACCCAGCATTCTTGATGGCATTGGTTAATGCCTGGTTGTCGTTCAAACGTAAGTCTCTACGAATCCACCAAATTGCCGTATCCATTTCTCACCTCTTCAATAAGCGATTATTTATACTTTGGATGCTGGGATTATTTCCTGGATAGCGTCCTTAATGATCTGGGCGCTTTTTCGCAATAACTTTTCCTCATCCGCGTTAAGTGCTAATGGGAGCAGAATAGAGTCGAGTATGCCTTGCCCACCTACTAAATGAGGTAGCGACATGGTCACATCTCCTACACCTGCAACAGATTCCACCGGGGTGCAGACGGTTAACAACGAGCGTTGGTCACCTAAAACCACCTCGGTGATGCGGGCCAGGGCACTGCCGATGCCATAATGTGTGCTGCCTTTGCCTTCTATTATTGAATAAGCCGCAGTGCGCACTCTTTGCGAGATATCAGCTCGGATCTCTTCATCCATGCTTATTTCCCATTGCCGACAAAATTCGTCCAGAGGCACTCCACCGACGGTCACCAATGACCAGGATAATACTTCCGAATCTCCATGTTCGCCTAACACATAGCCATGCACATGGTGTGGATCCACGCCCAGATGCTGTCCCAACAAGGCTCGGAACCGGGCCGTATCAAGCGTGGTACCTGATCCGATCACCCTGCTGGAGGGTACACCATGGGCTGCTGCAAACTTGGCTGTCAGATGGGTCATCACATCAACGGGATTGGTCGCCACCAACAAGATGGCCTCTGGGGCGTATTTGAGCACCTGGCGAATCACATCTTTGAAAATCTGGGCATTGCGCACGAGCAGATCCAAGCGTGTTTCACCTGGTTTCTGCGCCACTCCAGCGGTGATGATCACGACCTGACTGTCTTTTAAATCAGAATAGTCACCGGCTGCAATCTTAAGGGGATGCGCAAATGGCACCGCATGCAGGATATCCGCTGCTTCTGCTTGGGCCCGCCTCTGATCCACATCGACAAGAACGACTTCTCGCCCAATCCCTCGCATCACGAGAGAATATGCCGTGGTTGCACCCACTTGACCCGCGCCAACGATGCCAACTTTCATCATCCATACTCCTGATAAAACCAATATGCTTATTATTGCGTACTTAGCTTTACAGACTGCTTGAAAACTTGCAAAGCACCTTTTGTCTCTGAAGATGTACTCTCGATGATCCCCCGAGAAACTCGTAATCCCCCCAACATAACCGCAGGAACTGATTGACCAGGAAATATGGCGTCTCCAACGATCCACATCCTTGGCGCAAGGCGCGGTCCCCAAGAGCGAAGAAGGTTGGTCTGCGGAAAACCTCCGACCCAGCCCCATGCTCTACGAGTAAAACGCTGGAAAGTCACTGGTGTACCAGGCAGTGACAATTCGATCCTTTCCTTGATGTCCGGCAGTACCTCTCGGGCACCGGCTAATAATCGCTCCAGGTATTCCGCTTTGCGATCCTCATACGCAGCTTGATCATGTTTAAATAAATCCCACCAGGGTTCTAAGGCCGTGTGGGTGCTAATCGTTAATGCTCTCTTTCCTTCCGGGGCACGGCTCTCATCCCACGCAGGACTCAACGACATGAAGATGCTGTTGCCTTCTCCCAATGGGCTGCGCCTGATCACCTGGTGGTGAAGCGCCATGCCTTCATTTAGCCCATGCGCATCCAGACCAATGTAAGCCATGAAAGCTCCCCAACCATCCCTGGGACGGGAGGACATGCGCCGCAAGCGGGAGGGAACAGCTCCGTCTAGTAGGGATAAGATATTCCAAGGAGGCAGGTTGAACACGATCGCATCTGCGTGGAAAATATCCTTGCGTTTTGTTTCAACCCGGAAATAGCCTTCTTTAGCTTCTCTGACTTTTAACACTTGCTGTCGAAAGTGAACCTGCCCCCCATTACTAGATATGACCTGAACGAGCTTCTCAGCCAGTGCACCCATGCCACCGGGGATATGAGCCACTCCCTGGCGGGCTAAATCCAGTGCAGCAGCCCCATAAAGCGCGTTCGCTGACTGGCTGGTGGTTTGAGCCGAGATCAACAGTTGGGCATCAAGAAACAAGCGCATTTCATCTAGCGCGTGTGGCATATGCGCAGCTACCGAGCGAAAGGCGTCCCGACTTAAATTTAAAAGCTTAGACCAGCGTTTTGGTTCACTGATATCCTGATACCAGTCCTTGCTCGTTGAAATCAGATTCACTACTTCGCCAGGCGTTTGGGGAGGCCACGAGGGCAATCGGTTTGCAAAGGCCCATAGAGCGTCGGCGGTGTTCTCCTGCCAATGCCAGAAGGATTCTCCCGCCAGACCAAATCGGTTTATGCGCTCCTCCCGCCATAAGTCCTTATCCGACCAACGCGTCACCTGCAAATTGGGTGGCAGGTGAACTTGCATGGCCTTTAAAGTCGGTTGCGCACCCCAGTCAATGTCAAAGCGACGTGCAATGTTATCCATGATCCCCCCTTCAGCAAATCCCCCTGCGAGAGTGGCGCCGGCATCGAAGCGATAGCCCTTATGGAAGAAGGTGCCAGCACTACCTCCAGGATAGGTATGAGCTTCGAGAACGGTGACCTCGAAACCTTCGCTTGATAACTCTGCCGCCGTTGCTAATCCACCAAAACCTGCACCAATAATCAAAATCCTTTTCATCATTTTTCAACTGCCCGCCTTGTCTGCCATTCACGGTAAGCGAACAACAGCGGTAAGTTCAACCACATCAGGCGGCTTAAGATGCCACGAAATATTCCATCCCCAGGCTCAGCCTGGATTTCATCTTTAACTTCGCACCTGGCTTGATCCAGTCTGCGAAAAGAATGACGATGAACCCAGGTTTCAAATGGGCCTTTGACCTGTGTATCTGTGAAGCCCTGCATTGGATCAACTTCAGAGTGAAGAGCCACCCAGTTGATCGGCAGCGGACCAAACCACATCGTGAAATCCGCTATCGAACCTTCAGCCAGAGGCTGAATATTATTGAACTGGACGAACAGCGGAGGTGGCGTCAGCAGCTTGAGTGTAGTTGTATCGCTGTGGAAATCGGCTACCCGCTCAATGGGGGCATCAACCTGGAATGCGTGCTGGTAATGACGCATCAATCACTCAATATATCCTGCAATGCCAGCTCGACTTCCGGAAACTGAAATTCAAAGCCTTGCTCCAGCAAACGCTCCGGCATCACCCGTTGACCTTTCGTAACAAGTGCCCCAACCTCACCAAATGCCAAGTTGAAGGCAAATTCTGGAGCGGGCAAATAATACGGCCGACCCAAGGTTTTAGCGATCGCCTTACCAACTTCCGCATTGGTGGCCGGATTGGGAGCGGTCAGGTTATAAGCGCCGCGTGCATCTTCGTTTTCGATTAAGAATCGAATGGCGCGCGCCTCGTCCGCCTCATGTATCCAGGATATATATTGCTTTCCATCCGCTATCGGTCCACCTGCAAAAAGCTTAAATTGCAGCACCAAAGGATTCAAGGCACTCCCGCTGCCAGTTGAAAAGATAATTCCAGAGCGGATGATCACCCGTCGAACTCCCATTTCCTCCACCGGTTCTGAAACCTTTTCCCAATCTTTCCATTCGGCGAAGAAATCGTCTCCTGGTGGGCTGTCCTCATTGAGTTTTTCATCCCCGTGAAAACCATAATAACCAACTGCTGATGATTGAACGAATACCTGTGGTTTCTTTTCAGCAGCCTCGATCACCTCTACAAGGGCTTTACCAGAGAATAAACGGCTTTCGCGGACGCGTCGCTTACGCTCGTCTGTCAGGCGACTCGGGAACATTCCTTTTCCGCCAACACTTTCTCCGGATAGATTCACCACCGCTTGCGCCTGGTTCACCAGATCGCCCCAGCCCTGGCTGGATACGCCATCCCAGGCAACCACTTCAACGCCTTTAGGTACACTGATCACTTTTTCGGGATTGCGGCTCAGGATGATCACTTCATGCCCGTGCTGCGCCAACTCCTTGGTTAACTGTCTTCCAATTAATCCTGTTCCTCCTGCAATAATGACCTTCATGTCTATATCTCCATTTATTAATTTGTTTCTTTGGTCAGCTCATTAAACCAATCTATAATAATTCGTCCCCGCTCATCCATAGTCTGCTCCAATGCCTGCTGGTATAAAGCCATATAATTTGGCAACAATTCCGCAGGGATGTCATGGTGCAACAGCAAGTTATGCACCCAATTCATTTCGGAGTTTAATAAATTCAGATCTCCAAGAATCAACCCTGCCTCAATATCATGGCGCAGGAACTGATTGGCTAATTCCATGTGGTTTGCTTTCATCCCATTTTCCTGGAACCTTTCCCACAAATAAACTTCCACAGATGGTTGTTTGTCTCGATATTCAGCTAAGGCTTCCTGGTAGTCAATTGATATTGGTTCCACTACCGGCAGTTCAACCGGACGGGAAAATAAGGATTCGACCGACTGGACGACCTGATCAATGGATTCACCCAGGAAAATCCCAGGAATTCTTTCCCGTAACTGGGGGTTTTTATTGAAAACCAATCCCCCGTAAGCCAGGGCCAGGTTTTCTGCCGCAAGAAACCGGGCAACCTCATAAAGGTTAGCCGCTGTTTGCAGCTGCTGGGCGGTAAAGATGACCAGATCAGGTCTTGAAGATGTAATCGTGCTATCCAATTGAGATATCGGGACATTGGTACCCAGATAGATCACCGGCCAGCCGCGATAGCGCAGCAAAAGGGCAACCAATAGAGGCGAAAATTCGTGATTCTCTCCTGAAGGGCAGCCGATCAAGATCTTCTGCTTGCGCGTCGGCGCTGGTGCGGCAGCCAACAAGGCGTTGAGACGGCGCATTGCCAATGCAGAGGCAAAATGCTCTTGCTGAATCGTATTTTTGTTGGTAAACCAGCGTTTTCCTATTTCAGAAACCCCCTTGCGCAACAATTCCAAAACTACCGTCTCCTGGGGATAACGGGCGAAGGCTTGAGCCAGGATATTCTCTGCACTTCTTTCATCGAAGTCCATGCAGGCAGCAATCCATTTCTCCCGCATTTCATCCAATGTGGCCCCGCTTAGAATCTCCAGCGGGCCCGGTTGAGCCACTTGAACAGCTGACGACATCGCATCTAATGGATCCTGGCCGGATGCCTCCAAACTGCGCCACAGGTCGACGGCGCGATTAATGCGCAGCCCTTCCTCCTGGCGCTCGATCAACCATTTGATCATTTCGATATCGTATTGGGAATAAAGGCGGTGCCCTCCGGGGGTGCGCTGCGGATTTGGCAGTCCATAACGCCGCTCCCAGGCCCTCAAGGTATCTGGTTTAACACCTGCCTCACGCACAACGACTTTTAGGTTATAAGCCGGTTCTTTACTTAGCACTTGAATCCTACCTCCATCTTAAAACTTGTTTACTGGATGCCCTAAGTCATCTCAATCTTTAGTATACTGGAAAAACGCAGGTATGTCAAGATATTGCAAAGATATTGCCAAGCATTAGAGTCTCCCAGTACAAAATATTAACCTATGCAAATACTTGACAATACTTGGATAATATGATATATTTGTAAAGGTTTATGTGAAATTGATCCGGCGAATAGGATAATAAGACTGCAATCAACGTTAATCTAAGCAGAACAATATCTCGTTCCCAGTTTCATCACCAAAAAATAATAAGTAGGAAAGGAATAGAAAATGACATTATTCAATTACCCCCAAACCGAGATGGACGAACAAGTTACGAATAACCAAATTATCCTGGCCGTCGAGCCAAAAGAGCTAAAACAGGTCAGGATAGAAGCTGCCGTGCAGGAAATTCTGAGGGATATTGGCGAAGACCCGCAGCGCGAGGGTTTGCTGAAAACGCCTGATCGGGTAGCACGCATGTTCGAAGAACTGACCGCAGGTTACCATGTAGACACCGAGAAGCTGATCAATGGCGCTATTTTCAACGTTGATTACGACGAGATGGTGGTGGTTAAAGATATCGATTTTTACAGCATGTGTGAGCACCACATGCTGCCATTCTATGGACGTGCCCATGTAGCCTACATCCCGAATGGGAAAGTAGTCGGTTTGAGCAAGATCCCCCGCATCGTCGAGATGTTTGCCCGACGTTTACAGATCCAGGAGCAGATGACCACCCAGATCGCTGATTTCATCCAAAACACCTTGGAGCCACAGGGTGTTGCAGTCGTCGTGGAGGGCGTGCATATGTGTTCTGTGATGCGCGGGGTGAAGAAAGCCAACGCCAGCATGAAGACCAGCAAGATGCTGGGCGCTTTCAAAGACAACGAAAAAACCCGAGCCGAGTTTCTTTCGTATATATAAATTTTCAAAAACCGCAACTATAATTAAGCTATCTGTGAAAAGCGAGTGAAACAATCTAAGGAGAGAATAAATGAATAGAGACACTATCAGACAGGCGCTCGTATTAATTTCAGCATTTGCAACCGTTATTTTCAACATACTTGCCAGTGCACTGCCCCTTAACGGATTGAACACAGGAGAAATTTCCGATCGTTTTCAGATATTCTTCGTGCCAGCAGGATATGTATTCTCGATCTGGTTTTTGATCTTCATCGGATTGCTTGCTTACGGGATCTATCAGGCACTCCCTGCACAACGAGAAAACTCTCGTCTACAGAGCATTGGTTATCTCTTTATTTTAAGCTGCATCGCTAACGTGTCCTGGTTGTTCCTGTGGCATTATGAGGTTTTCCAGTTCACTCTTATCGCCATGCTCACCTTGCTGCTATCCCTGATCGCCATCTACCTGCGCTTGGATATCGGCCGGAGCGAGATATCCACTGCCGAGAAGTGGGCAGTCCAGATCCCCTTCAGCATCTATCTGGGATGGATCTCCGTTGCCACGATCGCTAACACCACCCAGCTGCTGTATTACCAAAATTGGGATGGGTTCGGGATCAGCCCTGAGATTTGGGCAGCGATCATGCTGGCTGTGGGAGTTTTGCTATCGGCGGTGGTGAGTTTTACCCGGGCTGATATCGCCTACTCGCTGGTACTGGTCTGGGCCTACCTCGGCATTGCCGTGAAGCACGCCGGAACGCCGCTCGTTACGGCAGGGGCGATCATCGGCGCAGGTCTGATTTTAATTTTGCTTGTCGTAGCGGTCATTCGGAAAAACAGAGGTCAGCCGCAGGAAAAATCTACTCCTGCACCAGTAGGGAACGCTTAGAAAGCTTATTTAGCAATCGATCCATTCGTGAAGGAAAAGTTTATAAATTTCAAAAAGCCACGCAGCGATTTGTGGTTTTTCTCTTACCGTAATGTATGAAAAGTTTCCAGAACTGACGATCAAAATCTAACAACCAGGCAAAACCCTGGACGAATTCTTGACGTTTTAATAAACAGCAATATAATATTAAATACAAGGGAACAAGGGATCACAACTAAAGTTCAAGGTGGATACAACATCCATGCCACATTAAAGTCGCCGAATTCAACTTGGCGGTTTTAATTTCTAAGGAGCGCGTACCATGAATACCAAATACTTTGTTTTTATGGTGGGGATTTTTTTGGTTGCCTGCAGCGGGGTTACAGAATCACCAAAGGCCGTGATGACAGAAACAGAAATCCGAGAGTGGCAGGCAGAAGCGCTTGCCTTTGCCGACAGAAATCTAGGGGCCTGGCCTGACCTGGACCTTTCCATGCCCGAGTACGCTGAAGATGCCATTTTTTCCGGACCGAGTGGTGGTTTTCTCCTTGAAGGCAAACCAAGTATCAGCCATTTTTTTGAATGGTGGACCTTGGGAGACTCTCATGTAGAAGTTGAAGCGAGCCGGGTGTTCATCTCCGTCGAAGGTGCCGCTTTCGATGACATCTGGCATGACCTCTGGCCATACTGGGCGGAGGAACCACCCGATCATCCCCCATTGAAATATCTCGATCTGTTCCAGTTCCAAGACGAATTGGTGACTTCTTATATCTTATTCGATCTCATGGAAAACATCGAACTCACAAATGCCGGGTGCTTCCCTGTGGATGGTTGTCCTGAATTGCGCGAGATCGTGGACGGCTACCTGGCGGCCTGGTCGTCAAGGGATGTAGATCAAATTGCAGCACTTTATACAGATGATGCGGTCTTCTCGGATAGCCTGTTGGGTATGCAGGCTGAAGGATCTGACGCCATAGCCGCTCTCGCAGAACAACGATTCGGATCGATCGGAGACACTCCTCTCGAGGAGATAGATCTTTACGCCCAGACCAATGGACGTTATCCACCCACGGAGGAGAAACCCAAGGATGGACGAATTGTTGGGGCAGGTATTAGTTATCAGTGGAA
>JBFFIU010000075.1:0-12799 GCA_041556275.1 Anaerolineales bacterium
TACTCGCCGGCGGAATCTGGATTTTGCATTTTGGCTTGATATTGTCGCCCCAGCTTTAGCCCTGGGTCAGGCGATCGGTCGCTTTGGTAATTTTTTAAACCAGGAATTATATGGAAGTCCAAGCGATCTCCCCTGGGCGATCACCAACGATCCGCTTTACCGGCTGCCTGGATTTGAAAATCAGGCGACTTATCATCCTCTATTCTTGTACGAAGCGCTGTGGAATTTTGGTATTGTTATTCTATTACTCTGGCTGGGTCGGAAGTATCAGGATCGCTTGATAAATGGTGATTTGTTCCTGATTTATTTGATCGCTTATCCAGTTGGGCGATTCCTGTTAGAATTCCTCCGTCTCGATCCGGCGCAATTGGGGAGGATTAATATTAACCAAACCTTGATGTTATTGGTCGCGATCATCTCAGCCGGTGTATTCATCTGGCGGCACCTTAGGCGAGGTGAAGCTGCACCAGAGCCAGTCGAGGTTCAAGATTAAGTAAAGGCCATTACAATCTATTATGATCGTCGCTGAAAACCTCAGCAAAGAATTTGATGAATTCATTGCTGTTGATGGGGTCAATCTTAATGTTGGCAAAGGGGAATTATTAGCTCTCCTGGGTCCCAACGGATCTGGAAAGACAACTACTGTTCGCATGCTTACCTCGGTGTTGCTCCCAACACGCGGTTCGGCACGGGTGGCAGGCTATGACATCGTTACACAAGCATCCCAGGTGCGCGCCTCTATTGGAGTCCTGACGGAGCATCATGGTTTTTATTCTCGTATGCCGGCAATTGAATACCTGGATTTCTTTGGTCAATTGTATGGGATAGAAATGCCCGATCGAAAAATGCGTGCGGAACAGATGCTGGAGGAATTTGGTCTAGCGCCGTACAAGAACCGCCGGATAGGAAATTTCTCGAGAGGCATGCAACAGAAGCTAGCACTTGCAAGAACTTTGCTCCATCAACCACCTGTACTTCTCCTGGACGAACCTACATCCACCATGGACCCGGAAAGCGCCCGCATGGTCAGGAATGCAATCCGGGCTCTGCGCTCTTCCGATCGAACAATAATCCTTTGCACGCATAATTTGGCTGAGGCGGAAGAGCTGGCGGATAAGATAGCCATTATTCGTTATGGGGAGATAGTAGCACAGGGCACCCCGCAAACTCTCAAACAAGAACTACTTGGACCTGCAGAATATGAGGTCCAGATCGGTTCCCCCCAACGGCTCGATAACCTTAGATTACCAAACAACCTTGAGATTCTATCGGCTGGAGATACCTGGCTACGCTTCCGACCATCCCATCCAGAAGAAGAAAATGCGTTGGTGTTACAAAGTCTTCTCGATCAGGGGTTAATGGTGGTAAGTCTGAAGGAAGTACCCAGAAGCCTGGAACAAATCTATTTACAAGTGATGAATGAGCCTGAGGATGTGGAGTTCGAGGTTTCTTATGTTGGATAATCTTCGACCTGCGTTTGTTGTTACGCGCAGAGAAATGAGAGATCACTTTCGCGATTGGCGAATAATTGGTCCAATCCTATTATTGGTGGTGCTGCTTCCTGTTCTGATGAATTACACTTCGGCACGTTTTTTATCACTGGTTGAGGATTATGGGGCTCTAATAGAGGTCGACCAACTTTTCCCCTTTTTATTAATGGTGGTGGGATTCTTCCCAATAACAGTTGCGCTGGTACTTTCGCTTGAAAGCTTTGTGGGTGAAAAAGAGCGACGCAGCATTGAGCCCCTGTTAAGTAGCCCATTAACCGATTTTCAGTTGTACTTTGGCAAATTCCTCGCGGCGCTAATTCCACCTTTGCTGGCAAGCTACCTTGGCATGGGTCTGTATTTGTTCAGTGTTAACCGCCAGGGAGGTTGGTTCCCTGATGTAGGCACATTGGTGCAAATAATTGCTCTTGCCACCACAAATTGCTTGCTAATGGTCAGCGCAGCGGTCGTGATTTCATCGCAGACCACCTCCATGCGAGCAGCAAACCTGCTGGCCGTATTTATTATCATGCCTATGGCGGTTTTGCTTCAGGCTGAGAGCGCGGTGATCGTTTGGGCGAGAGACGAGGTCTTATTCTGGACGGTGGTCGGGCAGGTGATCATTGCCATATTGCTAGTGAGAATCGGTATTGCACATTTCAACCGGGAAGAATTGATCAGCCGCGAATTCGACTCGCTTGATCTGCGATGGGGATTGGTGTCCTTTTGGAACAATTTTCGCGGTGAAGCGCATTCACCGATGGATTGGTACAAGAAAGAGATCAAAGACGAGTTATTAAAAATCCGCATGCCAGCACTTTTAGTGATATTCGTATTAATCGGTGGTGTTCTCCTCGGCGCTAACTTAGCAAATCGATTTGTAATTCCCCCTGAATTAATCAATATGGATACGATCACAATGGGATCAATCGAAGGCCTAGAATCTGTGCGTCTTTTTGAAACCGGCAGTGTTCCGGCAGTATGGTTTTATAATTTACGCTTAATGGTACTCGCATCAATTATGGGAGTCTTCTCATTTGGAGTATTAGCGCTCATCGTGATGCTCTTTCCAATACTTCTGATCGGTTATTTCACGGCGACGATGGCGAGTGCTGGCTTATCACCTTTATTATTTTTGCTGGCATTCGTAATTCCGCATGGTGTATTGGAAATTCCAGCTATAATTTTCGCCGGCGCAGCAATTTTGCGCCTAGGAGCAACTCTTGCGACACCTTCACCGGGTAAGACAATTGGTGAAGCTATGATGAGTGGGATGGCAGACTGGGCAAAGGTGATGGTTGGCCTTGTGCTGCCGCTTTTGCTCGGAGCTGCTGTCTTGGAGGTTGTGATAACACCAAAGATCGCGTTTTGGATTTTTGGTGGATAAATAACTACGAAGTTGAGAATATATTAAAAAGGGAAATAAATGCCAAAAGTAGTTATCTTAGGGTCCGCTAATGCGATCCCGGATGAAACGCATGAAAACAGCCATTTGGCGATAGTGGGAAGCGAAAGGTTAGTGCTGATAGATTGTCCCGGTACACCTACTGTCCGACTACATCAGGCTGGTCTTGATCTAGACCGGCTGACAGATTTAATCATGACTCATTTCCACCCTGATCATGTATCCAGTGTGCCGCTGTTACTGATGAATTTATGGTTATTAGGTCGTCAACGAGAATTACGGATTCATGGATTGGCTCACACTATCGATCGGTTTGAAACCATGATGGATCTATATGGCTGGGGTAACTGGCCGGGTTTTTTCCCGGTTGAATTGAACCGCTTGCCTGAACAGGAAATGACTCTAGTCCAGGAAATAGATGAATGGAGAATTTTCTCCTCACCCGTCGCCCACATTATCCCCAGCATTGGCTTGCGGATTGAGTTCATCAATTCGAATAAGGTGCTGGCATATTCAGGGGATACTGAACCATGCTCGCAGGTAGTTAAATTAGCAAGTGGTTCCGATGTATTAATCCACGAATCTACTGGTGCATCCTGGGGACATTCAGATGCTGCCCAGGCAGGAGAGATCGCCGAACAAGCAAAAACCGGCAAGCTTTACCTGATCCATTATGCCAATGGGAAATTCAAAGATGAGAACTTAGTTGCTAATGCTGCAGAGACCTTTGGTGGACCGGTAAGTTTAGCTGAGGATTTTTTAGAGCTGGAGTTTTAATTCGAGGGGGAAATGGCTGGTCGAAAGTTGATGAGTTATTGAAGATCTTTATTACCAGCCTTCAATGAAAGGTAACCAATCTTCATTATGGGATAAATGGCGGGCGAATAAATAACCCGCTGAGGCTGGTGGTTCGGATGGGATTCTCAACAAACGCATATGCGCTTGCGCGATTGTGCGACCACCTTTACGGTGGTTGCAGGACGGGCAGGCAGCGACCAGGTTATTCCAGGCATGCTCTCCACCCAGTCGGCGCGGGAAAACGTGATCGATGGTCAGCTGGGTGCCGTTTTGTCCGCAGTACTGGCAGGTGTAATTGTCCCTCCGTAGAACTTCACGCCTGCTCAACTTGACCCTGCGGCGCGGTCTTTTGATCATCCTCTCCAGCCTGATGACTGAGGGGCGCGGGAATTTGATCGACACGGTGCGGATATAACCACGACCATTCAGCACCAGGTTCGCTTTGTTGGTCATCATCAAGCCGATAGCGCGACGCATATTACAGACGTTTAACGGCTCGAAATTGGCGTTCAATACTAAAACAGGTTCGTGCATCATCACTCTATAACTTTGCGAATTATAGCACGGGTCTCAGCGCAAGGAAACTGGTTCGGATTAAGGAATTTGTTATTTTCTGAGGAATGAGAGAAAGCTCATTTCTGCAAACTTTTATGTTATCTTTATCTCGAAGAACTTTCCCAGCCATCAATCAAGATGAAACCCTTTTGGAATTAGAAAAAATATCCTTTATAATTTATCCCATGGATTCAGGACAGGATATCAAAGAATTCCGCCCCGAGTTAATTCCCAGGCGCGGCGAGGCGATTGCCTGGCTTGGTACGCTCATTGTAGCAGTGGCCATAGCCATCCTTGTCGTCACCGGAAACCGGGTTTCATTTTGGCTGCTGATCCTGGGGGTGCCTCTGGCATTGGTGTCAATCGGAATCAGTCTGGGCAATTGGATGGACCGGCACACAGTCATGCAGCTGAGTGAGCAAGGGGTTCGCTATAGAAACGGTTTGCGCAGGGTAGAAATAGGCTGGAATGATATCCGAGAGGTTCGAGTGTTACCCGCCCAGTGGGGGAAAAAGGTGCAGGTTTTCAGCGAAGGTTCATACTTCGGATTTCATACGCTGGGTGAAGTGAGCGCACATGGCAAATCATTAGGGCGGACGGGTTTTAAAGAAGGCGAACAAATCTTGAAAATGATCCTTGACCAGGCTGATTTGAAACTTGTCCAGCAAGTTGATGTCGGAAATACACAGGAAGGTTATTATTATGCTCGCGAATAAGACCTCTGCGATGAGCTCCGACGCGCTCTCAGCAGAGGGCGCGTTTTTTTATTTACTGCTATGATTAATGTTAACTGGAAATAAATCACAGCAAAACTTATCATACTCAATCTAAGGTTGAATCCAGGAGACTTACAGTGGATATGAACATTGATGAACAAGTTACATACTTGATGCGCGGCACAGAATATGGCGATGCAGATATAAAAAATGCCATGGCAGAGGAACTGCGCCAGCGGTTATTAGAAGCCCAGGAAGAACACCGTCCATTGCAGGTCTACTGTGGATATGACCCGCGCACAACTGACTTACACATAGGCCATACGATCACCATGCGCAAGCTGCGCCAATTCCAGGAACTGGGCCATGAGGTGACCTTCCTGATCGGAACGTATACCTCGTTGATCGGCGATCCTTCCGATAAAGACAAACTGCGCCCGCAGCTGACCCCGGAAGAGGTTGAATACAACGCGCGCACGTATGCCAAGCAATCGTTCAAGATACTCGATCCGGAGAAGACCAAAATCCGCTTTAACGCCGAATGGCTCTCAAAGCTGAAGTTCGTCGATTTGATCAACCTGGCCTCAAACTTCACCTTGCAGCAGTTTCTCAGCCGGGAAAATTTCAGGTTGCGCTGGGAGCAAAACGAAGCCATCTACCTGCACGAGACCTTTTACGCCATCATGCAGGGTTACGATGCGTATTCCATGCGCGCCGACGTGCAGGTGGGAGGCACCGACCAGCTCTTCAATATTCTCACCGCGGCGCGCAAGGTGATGTCCTTCTTGGGTGAAAAGCCCAACATCGCCATTATCTTGGGCATCCTTCCTGGGACCGATGGTGAGGCCAAGATGAGCAAGTCTCTCGGTAACCACATTCCCATACTGGCTCCACCAGATGATATGTACGGCAAAGTGATGAGCATCCCTGATAAAGCCATGCCTGATTACTTCCACCTGGTAACGCGCTGGTCGGCTGCGGAGATCGAAGCCTTGAAGACCGGTCTGGAAGAAGCGAGCCTGCATCCGCGGGATGTGAAAATGAAACTGGCGCGTGAAATCGTCGAGATCTTCCATGACCCATCCGCCGCGAAACAAGCCGAGGAGAATTTTGTGCGCGTTTTCCAACAGCGTGATTTGCCCGAAGATATGCTCGAGTACTCACTGGTACCCGGACAGAGTGTACTTGACGTGCTGGAAGCCAGCGGGCTGGTTAAATCTCGTAGCGAGGGGCGGCGGTTGATCGCACAAAAAGGGATTCGTCTGGATGGGGAGATGCTCGAAGATCCTAACCAAGCTTTCCCACACCCGGGCGTGCTCCAGGCAGGTAAACGGCGTTTCACCAGGGTGCGCTGATCTGTTTTACTGGTGGACTCCTTGACGACTGAACATATGTTCTATTATAATGTCTCTGTCATTTGTTCTGACGTGCAAAGGCCTCCTTTATGTCTATCTGGCAGCGCATTCTACGCGTTCTTGGCTACGCCCCTCGATCGCGCCTGGCATTCCACGCGGATGAGGAATTGATCCGATCTCTGCAAACCATCGCTGAGCGCGAACAGCGCCAGACCGGCGAGATCGCTTTCGAATTGCTCACCTCAGCGTTGGTGCTGCGCCAGGTGAATGATGAGCATATCATGCGTTGGCAGATGCTGTCTCCACGCGAGCAACAAGTGGCTGTGCTGACTTGCCAGAATTTTACCAACCGCCAGATCGCGGCCAGACTGATGATAACCCCCGAAACCGCCAAGTCACACGTTCGTAATGTGCTGCGAAAGTTTGGCCTGAAAAGCAAGGCCGAGCTGCGCAGAGCTCTGGCAGATTGGGATTTCAGTGCCTGGGTTCTTTGAGGCACGGAGCGCTGTTTTCGACCGGCATATCTGGCTCCCCCCACCATCCCCCCCCGCCATCCCTGGTTCACCCCCGCGATTACTCCGTTCATACCCTGTTTTTCCCCTAAGAATGGGATTGTTTTTCCAGGAGAGTAAGGTTAAGTTAGGGGCATGAATACGCTGCTTAACCCACTCCCTGGTGATTTGCTGCTTGTCGTGGCGCCACATGCTGGCGGCGCGATCATGTGGGATCTGATAGCTCGCCTGGTCTGTCGAGGTGCTCTGCGCCTGTTGGATGGCGGCAATCGATTTGATGTCTACCGGTGCAACCTGGCAATTGGTCATGCCCTGGGTGGTCAGACAGCTGATTTGCCTGCCGCCCTGGAGCGAATTCACTTGAGTCGCGCTTTCACCTGCTACCAGCTGGTAGCCCTGCTGAAAGGTACGCCCACCCAACCGGTTCCCACACTCGTTCTGGACCTGCTGTCCACGTTCTATGATGAAAACGTGTCCACGGCTGAGAGCCTGCGCCTGTTGCGGATCTGTCTGGCTCACCTGCAGCGTTTGAATCGTTTAGCCCCGGTTGCCATCAGCGTTCGTCCTGGCCTGCCTGATAGTCGCCCTGAGCTGCTGGAGGCGGTTCTGGAAGCTGCCAATCAGGTCTGGACACTGGAACCGAACTTGCCTGAACCGCCCCCTCGTCTGTTCTGAAAGAAAATTTTGCTAAAGGGGTTAAATTGCCTATGGGACGCACACTACCTTCTATTACCCAAGCCTTTTTACAAGAGCAGAAATCCTTTTCCCGCTTCCGGCGCGCTTTACGCCGCAGCGATCAGCTGGCATTGGATGACCTGTTTGCTGCTGCTCATAAGCATCTCGCTGCGGCGGCTTATGCTGCCCACGCACTGCCCTTTGAGACCTTTTTACTGGCTATGTTGCTCGAAGAGCACAAGGAAGTTCTACGACTGCGCCAACTGGTTGAGAGTGGGCTAGAGAGCGGTGACGGGGAAATACCAGTCGATAGATGAGCGCTAAAAAGCGTTCCAACACTTTGACAAAGTATCTTATACATGTTAAACTCAGTCCGCTTTTGCAGGAGAGCGATCCTTGGCGGGGCAGGTAGGATGGGTGTGATATGCGAACAGTCGATTGGGATAACACCAACCAACAAGTATTAATGATTGACCAAAGGCTGCTACCTGGGGAATACCGGGTGGTCAGCTTAGAGGACTACCATCAGGTGGTCGATGCCATTCGGGAGATGGTCGTGCGAGGTGCTCCAGCCATTGGAGCATCCTCCGCGTTTGGGATGGCCTTAGCAGCGAACGCGTCAAAGTCAGAAAGCATCGATGATATGCGAAAAGATTTGTCCACTGCGGCCGAAGAGCTGATCGCAGCCAGACCAACTGCTGCAAACCTTGCCTGGGCGATTGAACGCATCTTGCGAGTTGCAAAAAAGGGGGATCTCAAGGATGCGCAAGATTTGCGAGATGCAGTGCTGGATGAGGCGCAACGAATCGCTGATGAAGATGTAGAGATCAATAAACGGATGGCGAAGCATGGGGCTGCTCTGATGGGGGAAAACGAAACGGTAATTCATCACTGCAACACAGGTGCTTTAGCAACTGTTGATTGGGGCACAGCCCTGGGCGTTATCCGTATGGCTCATGTACAGGGAAAACAACCACACGTCCTGGTGGATGAAACCAGGCCACGTTTACAGGGGGCGCGTCTGACTGCTTGGGAGCTTGAACAGTATGGCATCTCCTACGAGATCATTGCTGACAACGCAGCGGGATATTTCTTGAACAGCGGATCAGTTGACCGGGTATTCGTCGGTGCGGATCGAGTCGCCGCAAATGGAGATGTGGCAAACAAGATCGGCACATATATGCTCGCGTTGGCGGCGAAGGATACCGATGTCCCGTTCTACCCAGTTGTGCCGACTTCGACAGTTGACCTTGAATTAGCGCATGGCGACCAAATCCCGATCGAGGAACGTGATCCGTCCGAAGTATTAGGATTGGAGGTAGGTGGTGAGCGTGTCACCCCGGAAGGTGCGAATGCACGCAACCCGGCCTTCGATGTGACGCCAAATCGATTGATCACCGGAATCGTGACAGAGAACGGGATCGTCTCCCCTCCCTTTGAAGTCAACCTCTCTTTGGCTGTTCAAAAGAGTGAGAGCTGAAAAAGGCTAGTTCACCTTCAAATCACCCTTAAAAATGGATGGAACAAGATGGAGATCGTGCTAACAGGCTCAATCGCCTTTGATTATTTGATGAAATTCCCCGGCTATTTTCAGGATCACATACTACCCGATCAGCTGGAATGTCTCAGCTTATCGTTTTTGGTGGAGAGTATGATCCGCCACCCAGGTGGTATCGCGCCGAACATCGCGTACAATATGGCACTCTTGGGAGAACGGCCGCGGTTGTTTGCCACCGCCGGAGAGGATTTCGCCGAGTACAAAGATTCATTGGAAAAGAATGGAGTGGATACCTCCGGGATACACTTGATCGAAGGTGAATTTACAGCTTCGTTTTTTGCAAACACAGACCTGGTCAACTCGCAGATCGCTAGTTTTTACCCTGGGGCGATGGCTTACGCCGCTGATCTATCGTTGAATGAACTTGGAGGCGAACGACCGGAATTGATCTTGATCTCACCCAACGATCCCAAGGCGATGACCCGCTATGTATCGGAGTGCCAGCAGTTGGAAATCCCATACATTTATGATCCCAGCCAGCAAATTCCACGCTTGACGGGCGAAGAGCTGCGGCAAGGATTGGAAGGGTCACTGGCGCTGTTCGTCAATAAATATGAATACGAAATGGTGCAAAGACGGACTGGCTTATCGCAGAAGGATATTCAAGGTCGCAGCCATTTCACCGTGGTGACGCTTGGCGAGCAAGGATCTGTCATTTATGTTGATGGTGAAGAACTGGAGATCCCGGTGGTTACCCCAGAGGAGATCACTGATCCTACAGGAGTCGGTGATGCATTTCGAGGTGGATTCTTGGCCGGCTACGCAAGAGCCTGGGATCTGAAAACATGCGGGCAGATGGGATCTGTGGCGGCTGCATTTTGCCTCGAGCAGGAAGGACCCCAAGGGCATTCCTTTACCCCTGCTGAGTTTGTGTCTCGCTTCCGAGATCACTTCGATGATCAGGGGAAATTAGACGCGCTTATAAAAATATGACAATCATGCAACACACCTTACTCTGATAGCAGAAAGAAACAATATCTAATTTGGAGACCATGATGGAAAAACACGATATCAAGGACATTAAACTGGCTGAAGGTGGACGAAGGCGAATCGATTGGGCCGAGCGAGAAATGCCTGTTTTAAGATTAATTCGCGAGCGATTTAAGAAAGAACGACCACTTGAAGGTGTCCGTATTGCGGCTTGTTTGCACGTAACAACTGAGACAGCGAATTTGATGCATACTTTGCATGATGGTGGCGCAGAAGTGGTGCTGACAGCTTCTAACCCGCTTTCGACCCAGGATGACGTGGCAGCAGCTTTGGTCACTCATTATGAAATCCCAGTTTTTGCAGTCAAGGGGGAAGACAATGTGACTTATTATAAGCACATAAATGCAGCCCTCGATTATCAACCCAATATCACGATGGACGACGGAGCAGATTTGGTCAGTACTCTGCATAAAGACCGTCGAGAATTACTAGAGGATGTTATTGGAGGTACGGAAGAAACAACCACTGGGGTAATCCGACTGCGTGCTATGGCAGCAGATGGAGCTCTGGAATTCCCGGTTGTTGCAGTCAATGATGCAATGACTAAGCATTTCTTCGATAACCGCTATGGGACTGGTCAATCTACCATTGATGGAATCCTTCGAGCGACGAATATCCTCTTGGCAGGAAAAAATTTCGTCGTGGCCGGCTATGGCTGGTGTGGACGTGGATTGGCAATGCGGGCGCGTGGGATGGGGGCGAGTGTGATCGTAACCGAAGTAGATCCGCTGCCGGCATTAGAAGCGGTGATGGATGGATTCCGAGTCCTTCCAATGGCTGAAGCAGCCCGGATCGGGGATATCTTCGTCACTCTGACCGGAGATATCAATGTGATAGATAAGCATCACTTCGAAAGTATGAAGGATGGAGCCATTGTGTCGAATTCGGGTCATTTCAATGTAGAGATCAATATCCCAGCTCTGGAGCAAATGGCGAAGGAGAAGAGACTGGTCAGACCCTTTGTTGAGCAGTATATCTTAGAGGACGACCGCAGGATCAATCTATTAGGGGAAGGGCGTTTGATCAATCTGGCGGCTGCTGAGGGTCACCCAGCTAGCGTAATGGACATGTCATTTGCCAATCAGGCTTTGAGTCTCGAATATATGACCAAACATGCTGATGAACTTGAAAAGAAAGTCTACAGCGTTCCGCAAGAAATCGACCAGAAGATCGCTCAATTAAAATTGGAAGCGATGGACATCCAGATAGACTTATTAACCGAGGAACAAATCGCATATCTGAATTCCTGGGAAGAAGGTACATAATCCTGGGCAAAGTTCGTTTTCGGTTATGAACACAATATTGGTGACTGGCGGGACTGGCTTTATTGGTCAGGCCCTGGTACGCCATCTGGCGGAAGCTGGGCACCAGGTGCGAATTTTATTGAGAGCTTCATCGCGATCTCCGAACTTGCCGCGCAGTGTACCAGTTGAGGTGACGGTTAGTGGGCTTGACGATGAACGTGGTTTGCGGGCAGCAATGGTTGGTGTGGATACAATCTACCATCTGGCAGGTTCTGAGTGGCGGGGTGTTTATGCGAGCCTGGTGGAAATCGATATCCAAGGCACTCAGAATGTCGTCGCTGCGGCGATTGATGCGCGAGTCAAAAGATTCTTCTTCGTCAGTCATCTGGGTGCCGATCGTGCGTCAGCTTACCCAGTCTTGAAAGCAAAGGCAATTGCTGAGGAATTCATCCGTCGGAGCGGAATCGAATACACAATCTTGCGAACTGCAATTGTCTTTGGGCGCAATGATGGATTCACCACCGGTCTGGCACAATTGCTCTCAACCTTGCCGAGGGTCTTCCTGGTTCCGGGTGATGGAGAAAGTTTACTCCAGCCGTTGTGGGTTGAAGATTTAGCAACCTGCCTGACTTGGGCATTAGATGACGAGCGCACATTGAACCAAATGTATGAAATAGGTGGTCCGGAGTATCTGACCTTTAATCAAATCATCCTAACCATCATGGAGGTTTTGGGCATCCAAAGAAGAATAATCCATTTAAGGCAACCCTATTTGAGAGCGATTACTGTAATGCTCGAAAACATGTTGCCATCGATGCCTGTTTCTGTTTATTGGTTAGATTATCTAGCTACAAATCGAGCAGGTGCTCTGGATGCGATCCCACGTCTCTTCAACCTGATGCCATCACGAATGTCTCAACGCCTAGCTTACCTGGAAGATCAAAACTGGCGCAGGGACATGTTGCGTTCGGTATTTGCTCGACGATAATGAAGTTCCTATGCTGATAAATATCAACGAGAGATTCAATTGTGAACAACTGGCACATACGCATCCTCGATACTCCTGAAGAATTGCAAATCGTGGAAGAGCTGCAGCGGATTATCTGGCCTGGAAGCGAGACCGATGTTGTCCCGTTGCACTTGTTAAGGACGGCAGTTCATAATGGAGGTCTGGTGATTGGAGCAGCTATTCCAGGTAGTGAAAGCGATCAGATGGTCGGTTTTGTCTTCGGATTTCCTGGTTTTTACACTACTCCGGATGGTCCCCGCCTGAAACATTGCTCGCATATGCTCGGTGTGCACCCAGAATTCCGAGGACAAGGCTTGGGATTCCAGCTGAAACGCGCTCAGTGGCAGATTGTCCGATACCAAGGGCTTGATCGCATTACCTGGACTTATGATCCACTATTGAGCCGCAACGCACATCTAAATGTCGCCCGGTTGGGAGCAGTGTGCAGCAGATATTTGCGTGCGGTTTACGGGGAAATGCGAGATGAATTAAATA
>JBFFIU010000076.1:0-12795 GCA_041556275.1 Anaerolineales bacterium
GAGACACTGGAGGCGAACGAAGTTTATCTCAACGCCGCGGCAGCCGAAGCGCTAAGCGCGGCGCCTGGCGACATGCTGGAGTTATACGTCGGTCCCCACCCAAAAATATTCACGGTACGTGCCATCGCCGTGCAGGGCGAGGAGGCGCGCGTACTCGTTAACCTTCACCAAGCCCAGAGGCTGTTTAACCAGCACGCTAATATTAACATGATTGTAGTCTCCAATCTGGGCGATGAACTGGGTGGCGTGGTGCACAGCCAGGAGGTAACTGCTCACCTGCGCGGACTGTTGAGCGATCCCAGGGTAGCTGCGCAAGTTTACTCCTTTCTAGGGCGCGATCAAGCCGTGTCCCAGGCGTTGCGGGCGGCGGCGGAGCGTGAGGAGGGTAACACACGCGCAGATCTCTTAGCCCTGGCTGATGGCCTGGAAGCGGGCAGCTTGTCGCCAGAAACGCGCAGCCTGCTGGCCGACGAAGGCCTGGCCAATCGAGTGCAATCTATCCTGGTTGACGCTGATTGGGGCAACGAGTCGAGGCTTGATCGGTTGTCGAGGTTGTTCAATAATCTTTCTGAGTTGGTTGTGGAAGACCTCAAGCGCGACACTTTGGACGCAGGCGAACTGGCGGCCAGCGCCTTCACCACGGTCTTCATCGTGTCTGGACTGTTCGGCATCACCGCCGGCCTGATTCTGATCTTCCTGATCTTCGTTATGTTAGCCGCTGAGCGCAAGTCTGAGATGGGCATGGTGCGCGCAGTTGGCGCCCAGCGCGGCCGCTTGGTGGAAATGTTTGTTTTCGAGGGGACAGCCTATGACCTGATAGCCGCTGCTGTGGGCGTGGCATTGGGCGTGGTGATCGGGGTGATCATCGCGTTGACGCTGGGTCAGGCCTTCGCGGGCGTCGGTCTCTCCATCCGCCCAAGCGTCAGCATCCGCAGCTTGGTGGTGTCCTACTCACTCGGTATGCTGGTGACTTTCGCCACTGTTTTATTCTCCGCCAACCGCGTCAGCCATCTGAACATCGTGTCCGCCATCCGCGATCTGCCGGAGCCGCCCCGGCCTCCGAATTACCTGAGAGACCGGCTGCTGGCGCCGTTCCGAGCCATTGCCGATGGCTTCCGGGCGCTCTTCCGCCTGCGTATCCTGCGCGCACTGCGGCTCTGGCTGTTCAGCCTGCCAGGCAGCCTGCTGCGATTGGTCTGGTTGGGATTTACAAGCGGGCTGTTCACGCTGCTGCTGGGGCTGATCCTGACGCAGTTTGGCCTGCAGAACACCAATGCGGCGGCCTACGGCTTGGGGGTGTCCTTTGTCATTATCGGCAGCGCGCTCTTACTGCGTGGATTATTGAGTCCATTGATCCTTTGGCTAGCTCGCGGCCAGGCGTGGAACGCCACCGATCTCCTCGACCGGTTGACATTTACGCTGATGGGGCTAGCGCTGACACTCTTCTGGTCGCTGCCCTCCAGCTACTTGCAAGAACTGTTTGGCGTGCCGGAAATGAGCAGCGGCCCAGAGATGCTCTTCATCGGTGGTGTCCTGCTCGTCTCTGGGGCTGTGTTGGTGATTATGTATAATACCGACCTGCTATTGCGTCTGATCCTGTTGATCCTGGGCCGTTCGCCCCGCTTTGCGCCAGTGCTCCGTATGTCGATCGCTTATCCACTATCCAATCGTTTTCGAACCGGGATGACGATCGCCATCTTTGCCGTCGTCACGTTCAGCGTGATATTTATGGCAACACTGTTCAAGGTGAATGATATCATCCTGGCCGACACGGACCAGTTTACGGGCGGCTTCGATCTTCGAGTAGATTACAGTAGGAATAACCCGCTGGATGACCTCCCGCGCGCCATCGCCAGGCAGCCGGGTTTACGTCGGGAGGACTACGCGGTGATCGCCTCATTGATTACCCTACCCGTGGAGCTCAAGCAGGGGCAGGCTGGGCGTTGGGAGGGTTATCTCATTCAGGCTGCAGATGCCGCTTACCTGGATAACGTAGAATATGACATTGCCGTCAAGGCAGAGGGCTACACGTCGGCGGCTGAAATTTGGGAGACAGTGCGCAACGATCCTGGATTCGCGGTCGTGGACCGTCTTGCCGTTCCCTCCCGAACGACCACGAACATTGTGATCGGCGGGCCAGAGTTCAGCATACAGGGTGTCTACCTCGAGGACGAGACGATGAAGCCGATCCTGCTGGAAGTGCGCGAGCCGAACAGTGAAGCGTCCTTTGAGGTGACCGTTATTGGTGTCCTCGAGCAGACAGCGATCACGGGCTACGGCCTGATCACCTCACAGGAGACCCTGGAGAAGGAGCTGAGGATCGAATTGCCATCACCGACGTATTTCGTCTGTCTGGCCGAGGGTGCCGATCCAGCCGTGACCAGCGTCGCGCTGGAGAGCGTGTTTTTGGAGAACGGCCTGGAAAGCGTCGATCTTATCCAGGAATTGCGTGATTCGCTTGCGATACAGCTCGTATTCCAGCAGCTCGCGTTAGGCTTTCTCACTGTTGGATTAGTGGTTGGTGTTGCTGCATTGGGCGTCATCAGCACGCGAGCTGTCGTGGAGCGACGACAGCAGATCGGCATGCTGCGCGCGCTAGGGTTCCAGCGCGAGATGGTGAGCTGGGTGTTCCTGATCGAGTCATCCTTTGTGGCCTTGTTGGGCATCGGTCTGGGGGTTGGCCTTGCGTTGATCCCGGCCTCTCAGGTGGTGACGGACATGGCCGTCGAGATACCCGGACTCACTTTCGAGGTGCCATGGAAGGAGATCATCATCGTATCTGGGCTGGCTTACACCATGACCCTGTTGACGACCTGGTTGCCCGCCGTTCAGGCCTCACGGGTCAGGCCAGCCGAAGCACTACGCTACGAGTAAGCGCCTCGTTAATCCAGGGCTGAAACAATTCGGATCATCGCCTGGCACGTACGTTCCAGTTTCAATCCTCAATTGGTCGAGTTTTTCCCTTTGCTCGTAGCGCAGTCAAACCAAGAATCGTTCAATGGACATATCGAACGACTCTTTTGAAATGGATGAACACGGCGGGATTCGCACCTGCAGTGCAACTTGCATAAAGAAGGAAAGGTGACTCTCAGCTCACTAATTTAATTACTCTTGTTGCGACCATTCGCAGATAAGTTTCGAACCGCCTTCCCCATGATTTTGGAGAAAAATATGTTTGGAGGTATGGGTTTTGAATGAATTTCCTTTCGAGTATGATAAATCTGCTCCTTTATCGCACCAAGGAATGCCTGTGGTGCCTAAACCAAAATTCGCACATCTTAATACTACTTTCTGGAACTGTTGTTTTAATGGGTCTCTTATCCTGCTTGCAAATATTCTGAGGTTTACGGTCTGACATTGCCACTGAAGGCACACCTCTGCATGTTTCCATCCATATCCCAGCCATTTAGAAGTTAATGGGTCTGGGCAGAGTCTTATTTATGCGCATGATCAAGGTCTTGGTTGAAGTTTGCCATTCCATGAATGAGCCCTGCGAGTTGCCCGTGTAGCACTCGAATGTGATCGGAGTAGTCACATTGCGCATCTAAACTTGATCGGCTAGGCTAGGGAAACGATTGCCCAGCGCAAAAACTTCCTTATCCGTGATGATTATACTTAGGAGGGTAGGTTTTGGAGTGGTGGTCTGGGTCGGGCGGCAAGACGGAATATTATCTCACCATTGGTGACATACTGAGGGTATGGGAAAGACACACCTATCTGGCAGATTGAACGGGCAATTCGAGAATCACAATAGTTCCATAGCCAACTGTGGATTGCAGATTGAGTTTGCCGCCGATCATGGCCGCGCGTTCGCGCATCCCTGCGATCCCGTAGTGCCCGCCGGCGACAAAACTGGCAGACTCAAGACCGCCTGATATCCCCTGCCCATCGTCGGTTATGGTCAAGCGCAAACTACCTGGATACTCAGTCAGGCGAACAGCAATCTCAGAGGCATCGGCGTGATGGAGAGCGTTGTTCAAGCCCTCCTGCGTGATTCGAAAAAACGCCAAGGCCACATCATCGGGCAAACGCAACTCCTCCTGTTCTGTGTTTATCTCAATGTGAACGGGAGCAGGAGAGCGCGTGTCCATGTCTTCTACCAATGACTTAAGCGCGGAGGCCAAGTCTTGCTGCAAGAGTGGGGGTCTGAGATCGTTGCAGATGTCGCGCAGCGACTGTACGGTCTTACCAGAAAGATCCACCAGAAGATCGTACAGTCCACCGTCAGGTTCTGCATTCGCCTGTAGGGCTTTCAAGTCACGAGACACCGCGCACAGGTCTTGCAACACTCCGTCATGTAATTCACGCGATAGCCGGTTGTGCTCATCTTCACGGGCAGTGATCACCTGACGGTAGAGGGTGCGCATTTCAGTGGCAGCCTGCCGCTCCTGTTCGCTATAGCGGATGGCTTCTAATACGGCAGCAGCCTCACGGGAAATTGAAGTGAGCCAGCGTAGATCTTCTGGAGAGCAATGGGTGCCTGTCTCTCGCGCCCCCAGCAACCACATGCCACCCAGGTGCATGCCACGCACGAGCGGTACCCAAACCTGTGTCCATGACAGGTCGGTGCGTCCCTGGTCAATCAGCTGGCGCAGCCTACCGCTGTCGGAAGGTTGTGCTTCCCCTGAGGCTGTCACGCTGCGCACAGCAGCATGGTTAACTGGCAGACTCAGGCCCCCATCGCCAACCTCAATAAGCTGGTGGCGTTTGGGTAATAACAATGAGGCATGCTCGATGCCCAATTCGACGGGGACATCCCAAGTCAGCAGTCGAGATAGGGACTCTTCATCGCCGGCATTGGTCAACCTGCGACCATACGTTACCAGAAGAAGGCCGTGATCGATGGGCTTACCGAATTTACGCCTGCGCCACCAACCACGCAGGAAGATACATAACAGGATCAATAGAATCAGGATGATCCACCCTAAGACTAACCCGACAATGAAAGAAATCGTCCGCTCTGTCATCAGTCGTTTATATCAATCCCCAATCCTTGACCACCTGTAGTGCCTCGTGACGACTGTGGACATCCAACTTTCGGTATATAGCACTGAGGTGGTTGCGAACCGTGCCGGGCGCGATGTGTAATGCCTGGGCAATCTGTGGATTTGGCAGACCCTGTTGAGCAAGGCGCAGGATTTCAAGCTCACGCTCGGTCAGCGTTTGATCACCCCCCTCGGCCCTTGTCGCCTCAGCCAGCGCAACATACGCCTGGGGGCTGAGGTAGATCTGTCCATTATTCAGATCGCGGATGATGGCATCAATCTTCGAGACATAGTCATCATCTTTGAGGATATAACCATGTACACCAGCCTGTAACATTTTATGCACCAGAGTGGGCTTGTGGAAGGCACTGAGAAGGCAAATTTTCAGCTGCGGAAAATCGGCATGCAGAACCCTCACGGCTGACAAAGCGTCAAACTCAGCCTCAATGAGCAGATCGAGTAGCAGTACATGCGGATGCGTCTGACGAACCAATGAAAAAAGCTCTCTCCCACGCCTCGATTCACCTACCAGCTGGATATCGGGAACCCCAGCCAAAAGCGTGCGCAGGGCAATGGTGACATGGGGGTGATCGTCAACTACAGCAACCCGGATCATTGAAACTCTCCCATACGAAACTTACTTATCTTGATTATAACTAAATTAACGGTAAAGTATATACCGGGGTAATTATGCAGGATGACAGTGTCACAAAAATTTATTACGCTTATCACTGGATGGATATGACGCCCGCCTAGCGAAAATTTATTTTAAAACCGGTATGATGATAGTGCCAAAATAGGATTAGATCGTAATTAGGAGGAGTCATGTTACAAGGAGAAAACCTGGTTTTAACCTACCAAGATGGTTACACAACCGTCACTGCGGTCAAGGATGTATCGGTGACAATAGAGGATCACCAGTTCATGGGCATATTGGGACCATCCGGGTCTGGCAAGAGTTCATTGCTTTATCTCCTGAGCGGGTTACGCCAATCAACGAGTGGGGATGTCTACCTTGATGACCGGGCATATAGCAAAATGTCTGAAAAGGACAGAACAAGCTTGCGCCGCAGCGAATACGGCTTTGTCTTCCAGCAACATTTCCTAATCAATTACCTGACAGCACTGGAGAATGCGATGGTGTCCTCTCCAATGCAAGATAACGCCCATCTGGAACAGGCCAAAGCCTTACTGGCTGACCTGGGATTGGGTGACAAGGTCCACCGATTTCCCTACGAGCTCTCCGGTGGCGAACGCCAGCGGGTTGCAGTCGCCCGGGCGATGATCCACCGACCGCGCATCATCTTTGCTGATGAGCCGACCGGGTTGCTTGATCGAATTACTGGTTTGCAGGTGATGGCCATGCTGCAAAGCTTCCGAACCCAGGGTAGCCTTATTGCGGTGACGCATAATCCCGAAATCCTGGCTGAGGCTGACCAGGTGATTACGATACGTGATGGAGAGATCATAGATGTGGATTACCACTTGAATCAAGAGCAGCAGGAGGTGATGGCATGAATCCTCTCTCCACCTGGACATACTTCAGCCGCCATAAACGGTATACGATCCTGATTGTAATCCTTAGCATTATCGTCACCATCGGTCTGTATTCATTGATAGCACTGGTTTGGGGAGTTTTTGTAGAACCTGGGCGCCTCGCTTACAATGCATTCTCAAAGTTCAGCCTGGTAACACTGCAATCCACAGCCAGAGGCACACAGACAAGCTTGCTCGTCAGGCTGCAGTCCAATCTCGATATTGAGAGAATCATACCAGCCACTTTCATCAGAATTGAATTACCGGGATTGGTGCCGGGACAAGGTTTTCAGTTTGACTTGTTAGGGTTGAACGAGGACGATGTGACCTTCCTGCAAAAGAGATTCGCGGCGACGGTGAAAAACGGACGAAACCCACAGGCTGGTGCTCCGGAGATCGTCCTCTCCCAGGATGTGGCTAACATGCTGAATCTAAAGGTCGGGGATAGTTATACCGCCACCAACCTCGAGTTCTATACCGGCATGGAGGCTCTCCCGGAACCAACCACGTTTGAAGTGGTGGGGATCCTAGACAGCGAGATAGAATTTGGGATCGTATCCCTAGAGTACCTCAACCATGCGGAGCAATACCAGAATTTTCCATCCCGATTCATGGTTGTGGCTGAGGAGGGACGCAAAGAAGCAGTGGACGGCTACCTGAGAAGTGAAATTCTCTCCATAGAGAGTGATGTGAAGACCGAAGAAATGATAAGTGAGCGCATAATGAATGAAGCCCTGCCGGGTCTTGTGATGCTGCTTCCGGTTGTCCTCATCATTGGGATGGCGTTTTCGCTGGTGATCGTGACTGTCAACCAGCTAGCCAACGCCCAGCGCCTGCATGAATTCGGTGTTTTGCATGCGACTGGACGCAGCAAGCGCTGGTTGGTGCGCCGGGTGACGAAGGAATCCACATCACTGGCCCTTGTGGGCTGGGTCCTAGGTGTCATAATCACTTGGGCAATCCTGCACCTGCTCAAGGTGACCGTTTTTGAGGACCAGGGACACTATCTAAACTACCCGATATTGTTACCGATTCTGTCCTCTATCCCGATTCCTGCTGCAATTGCTGGGTTCACATGCCTGGCGGTCAGAAGGACGCTCAAACGTCTGGATGCGGTAGCGATTGTCGAACTGCGCGAATTAAGCCAGGAGGGGGACCAACTCCAAAAGAGAAGAGTTTCAAAGAGCTCTTCAAAGCCGCTGACTTCCAGGATGTTTTACAGGCGACACAGCCGACGAGCGGTACTACTAATCAGCTCGATGGGGTTGATGATCATGGCTGTTGTACTTTTAATCTTTACGCTAGCTGTGGGTGCGGATGCAAAAGAGCCGTTCCTGGGCTATCTGAGTCGGGTCAGTATCATTCGGTCACCCGGGATGGTTCAGAGTCTCGATCCAGGCATCCCAGCACAGGTTAAGGCCCATACGGCGGTAAAGCGGGTGATCCCCATCGCTCCCAGGTACAGTATGTTGAATGTTTACATCCCACCTTTCAACAGTGCTGAAGCCAGCCCGTTTGGGGTTTATTCAGGAGACATGGCTTATCTGGTAGAACTGTATGGTCTGGAGCTGAAAGAAGGAAACCTGCCGCGCCCAGGCACGAATGAGATGGTGATCCCTGAAACACTGGCTCAGAACAGGGGTCTCGAGGTGGACGATGTAATCGGCGACCCCCTTCATCCTGCCTACCCCAACGCGCAATCTCTGCCAACCGAGTTTGTCATATCGGGTATCTTTGCCAAACCATCCAGGTCAAAGGAAGAAAACGGGTGGGCGTTTATCTCGCTCGAGTACCTGGAGGAGATCAATATCTATGATATCCCGGATGTACCCCCAATGATCGTTGTACCCAAGGAGGGACAAAAAGATACTCTCGACAAATGGCTGGTGAACGAGATTGGGGGAGTCGATGTATCGGTAGTGACCCAAGCGTCGGAAATTGTTCGCATCGAGAACATTGCCAGACAAGATATGCTATCGATTGCAATGTTAGAAGTTGGTATCACCATCGTGGCTGCGGTTGGGCTGGCGATCCTAAACTATATCTTCATCGCACAGCGTCACTCGGAATTCGGCGTTTTAAATGCTCTGGGCTACGATCGCTTGCAGCTGGTTCGTCGCGTGCTTGGAGAAACGGCTTTCTTGGTGGGGATCGCCTGGGGAATTAGTGTGGTCGTCGGGCTGGGAGGGATGCTCATTTTGCGATTCGCTCTCTACGCTCCGTTGGGTCTTACATTTGACCTGTTGAACATAACTCCCTGGTTATATACGCTTCCGATCCCAATTGCGGTTCTGGTGGTGACAACGGCGACGATTGCCCGGCCGCTGTCCAGGCTCGACCCAGTGGAAGTGATTGAGAGGAGGGTCTGATCGATTTTGATCCCTTCCTGCGCACCATAGCGCAGCATGGGGTGAAGGTACCAAATGTTGTAACCAATAAATTCTGTAGCCGCCTACACGGGTACATAGCGGTTGATGAGAGTCCCTAATATTGATTCTTGGAATGAAATTTAGGTATAAAAAAAATCATCTCGACCGCTCCTATTCAGGTTGATTGGCAATTCTGCCTCGCTGACTATGTCAGCGATCTTGTACTGCTGATCATAGCGAAATAGCTCGACCAATATCGAATGCGGTTCGGGATGGGTCCTGATAAATGACCCCGGTAGGAATCGAACCTACAACCTAACGATTAAGAGTCGCTGGGTTCAAAATCTTCATCTTGTTAAATAAAAAATCAGCCCCGAAGATAACTCCAGGGCTGATATGTGAGGAAGAGGATGTTGGCCTCATTGATATCGCAGATGATCGATTAACCTCCAGCTTTTTGAACTAAACCGTTCAGCATCTCGGTCTGCATGCGCAGCGTACCGATGATCACCGTCAATGCTACCGTGATGGCGGTGAACAGGAACGCCATGCCGATCATGCGCAGTGGGTCAGCCAGTAGAAGTAGCTGCTCGCATTGGACAGCTAGGCCAGCAGGGGGGAACCAGGCTGGGCAGGGTTGAGATCATTGGCGATCGAGTTGTTCCAGTATCCGGATAATACGCCGAAGGCCAAGATCAATCCGATGATCAACACTATCGCCAGTACCATCACGCCCATTAGGGAGCTCAGCTGGAACAGCCTGATCCGTTTTGGTGGTGTAGGTACTGCCGGTCGCATGCGGTTAGACAATTAATTTTTATTCTGCTGAACGGCTTGCGCTTCATTAAATAGGCGCGTGATGCGCGCACGAAACCGAATTTCCAATGGCATTTCCCGCTTAGAAATTAGCCAAAGGTTGGAGTTAGATTAAAAATGCAAATTTCGCGGTAAGAAACCGGGTTGGCCTTCCGTCAGTGTAGGTGTTGAGGTCATTTGACCAATTTGTGAGTGAGAATTTAGATTGGAGAGTTTGCTATGGATATCGGGATATTAGGAATATTAGCCGCATTTGGCGCAGGCATTTTATCTTTCCTTTCGCCATGTGTCTTTCCATTAATACCTGCCTATCTGGCTCAGTTGACTGGTATGTCTTTCCAGGAAATGCAGGACATGGACGATGATCGTCGCCGGTCCATGTTGAAGAATTCGGTCGCCTTTGTGCTTGGCCTGGCGGTCGTTTTTACAGCATTCGGTGCTTCGGCGACATTCCTCGGTCGCTTCTTCTTGAACAACCAGGATTTGGTCGGTCGCATAGCCGGATTTATTATCATTGTATTTGGATTGCATTTGATGGGCGTCATCACTATCCCCTGGTTGTTGCGTGAGCAGCGCATGAACTTATCCGAGACTCGCCAGCGATCTGCGGGTCTGGGCGGTTCCTTCTTGATGGGTGGTGCCTTTGGCATCGGCTGGACGCCTTGCATCGGCCCTGTCTTGGCCTCGATCCTGGCCTTAGCCAGCCAGGCGGATACAGTTGTGACAGGTATGGTCCTGTTGTTGGCTTATGCCTTGGGTTTGGGTGTCCCTTTCATTCTCATGGCTTTGGTTTTGAACCGGGCTGCGGGCCAAAAAGCGATTGCCAAGGTCAGGCGCTACATTCCCCAGCTTTCGATGGCCAGCGGCGCCTTGTTGATCTTCATGGGTTTGCTGGTCTTCACCGGCAACCTGATCATATTGAGCAACTACATTACCGCGACCTTTGGTACAGGGTTTACTTTGTGAATCGTTTTATTCGAGATTTAGGAGTTGTGCAATGAAGGTAATTTGGCGAGTTTTAATTATCCTATTGGTGGCTGGCGTAATGGTCGGAGATTTAGTTTCAGATTTCCGTTCAACTGCCCAGGCGCACCCTCAGGAGAGTGAGGAAGCGGCGGCCCTTGGATTGAGCGTTGGCACGGCTGTCGGACAGCTGGCCCCAAATATCTCTGGTACGACTATCGATGGTGAGACTGTTACCTTGAGCGACCTGGAGGGTAAGGTGGTGCTGGTCAATATCTTTGCTTCCTGGTGCGGACCTTGCCGGGCAGAAGCGCCGCACCTGGTGGAGGTATACAATAACCTCGATCGGGAGCAGTTCGAATTTGTCGGTCTAAATCTTCAGGAGACGCCGGACGCGGTCGCTTCTTTCCAGGATGATTTCCTGATCGACTTCCCGCTGGTGCTCAATGAAAATGGTGACCTAACCGAGATCTACAGCCCGATCGGCTTGCCGACCTCCTGGTTCATCGATCAGGATGGAGTGGTGCGCTTTGTCTTCTCTGGACCGATGACCAGCGATGCCCTGCAGGGGATTCTGGCCGATGTAGAAGCTGGACGCGAGCCAGATCCATTTGCAGGAATCGGGTAGTCCTGCCTTTCCTTTTGCCAAACAAAAGATTTGTTCTTCGATCCGGCGTATTTCGTCGGGTCGATTTTTTTATCTGTTTATTGCCTTCTTTTCAATAAATTTCCTGACTAAATTAAATCTAAAATAATCAGAAATATTAATTATCAGGTACTTGACAATACTGTGTAATACATTGTATAATGCATAGCATGATGATTGATACCGAAGCTACAATTGCTCATGAGAAGCTCACTCAGGAACTGCGGCGGGGGGTTCTTGTTCTGGCAACGCTCAGTCAGTTGGATCAAGCCAAATATGGCTATGCCCTGATCGATGAGTTATCCAAATATGGCTTGGAGATCGATCAAGGCACCCTTTATCCCCTGCTTAGGCGTCTAGAGGAACAGGGGCTTTTGGAGAGCGAATGGAATGTTGAGGGCTCACGCCCCCGCCGTTATTATCAAATTAGTTCAATGGGTGAGCAGTTGTTGCAGGTCCTGACGGTAGACTGGCAGGAGCTGGTTGAGATCATGGAAGGCATATTGAAGGATAAGGAGTGAATTATGGATCTTATTGATCGCTACGTATATGAAGTTGGACGCCACTTACCCCGTAAGAACAGGGCCGATATCAAGGCTGAATTACATTCAACCTTGGTCGATACCCTGGAAGCCCGCCGGGAGGGAGAACCCAGTCAACAAGACGTGGTTGACTTGTTGAAGGAATATGGCTCGCCGCAAAAAGTTGCCGCCTCCTACTGGCCTGAAGGTCAGTACCTGATTGGACCTAGCTTGTTTCCGCTGTTCAAGATGGTGCTGGGGATCGCCCTGTCTGTGTTTGTCATCGTGCAGCTGGTCCTGTTAGGGGTCGCTGTGGTTTTTGACCAGGAAGTCCTGACGTTCTTATCCATCCTGGACATCATTGGGCAAACCTTCGGCAGTCTATTCACTGCCTTCGGCGTTATCGTGATAGTATTCGCCGTTCTTCAATACTTCGAGGTGAAACCGGATACCGAAGAAGAGGAATGGGATCCCAACCAATTGCCAGAGATTGAGCAGGTGGAGACGATCAGCAGGCCTGGAAGAGTGGCCGAGATCACCTTCAGCCTGATTTTTATTGCCATCCTGCTCTTTCTGCCGGATTACATTGGAGTGGTTATCAGCCCAGGTATGGAGGTCATCCTCAATCCGGTGATCATCAGTTATATCCCCCTGATCATCCTGTCATTGCTGATCAGCATCGGGCTGGATGTGATCTTGCTCTGGCGAGGTCGTTGGGAGACCGGCACCCGCCTTGCCAAGATCGGCACAAACTTGTTTGGAATTTACGTGCTGTATGTGCTGATCACCGGTCACAACGCCTGGCTTGCTGAACAGGGTGCCAGTGGATTCTTCTCCTTCCTGGAAGCATTGCCCGAGCTCGCTACACCGAACGCATCTTCAGTTGCGATCATCGGCATGCACGCCTTCCGCCTGGCTTTCATCATCGCCTTGATCGTGACCGCGGTCGATACGGTTAA
>JBFFIU010000077.1:0-12740 GCA_041556275.1 Anaerolineales bacterium
AGGGCAGCGCCTACAATGGCGGCTATCGTGCGGGGAATCCATTCGGTGAAGATCACTATCAAAGTGACCACGAATATGATGGTGGCGATTATCATGATTTATTAGATTGGTTATTGCTTGCACCCTCACACCAGGTGGTAAGCAAAGCCCGACCGATGTCGACCCGTGATGCTAGACCAACTAATTGGCCGTTGCGATTTACGATAGGAAGGTCGATCAATTCGTGCTTGTAAATAAAAGCAAAGGCTCGTACTAGTCCTGAATCATCCCGAACAGAAGTGGGCGGTTCCATGATCTCTGAAATGGGTTGATTGAGCTCTTCCTGATCTGGTTCGTAATTTTCCATTGCCCCGAAATCGCCTACGTAGTCAATATCCTCGACTAGATCAACGAATGCTGGCATGATGATATGCAGTAAATCACGCAACTGTAAAATGCCAACCAGGGTATCAGAATCGTCAACAACTGGCAGCATGCCAACATGGTTGGCGCAGAAAATAGATGCTGCATCGGCAATAGTAGCCGTAACCGAGGCTTTTACAATCTTCTTCTTCATGCAAAGGTTGACTTCCATAAATTACTCCTCTGCAACCGCCAGGCAATTCTGGCGATCACAATCAGTTGTAATATCGTTAGGTATTTTTAGTTTGTTGGAATTATATAGCGAACATATATTAGCAGTGATTTAGCATGATGTAAAGCCCAGTCACGAGCAAAGCGGTCGTGGTTTCTGCTAAGCTATATATTCGTTGATTCGTCCAATAGAGCAATCAGCTTATCGACTGTTATTTCATCAAGAGAGTCGACGATAACATCCGCTTGTTTCAGGGCTTCGGCTGGATTAGTTGTAGTGACAGCGACGCATTTCATCTTGGCCCGGTGGGCAGCTTCTACACCGGCAATTGCATCTTCGATGACCACGCAGTGCGCGGCAGGTGCACGGATCGATTGCGCGGCGGTTAAGAAAACTGTTGGATCGGGCTTGCTTGGCATTTGCGCAGCAGATATCAACGCTTGAAAGTAGGAATTCAAGCCTAACTCCATTACAATTGCGTCGATGTTTTCCTGGGGACCCGATGATCCGATAGCCTGGGGGATATTTGCACCCTTTATCGAGTTCAGCAATGACAGCACACCGGGAAGCGTTTTCACTTTCCCGCGGATAGCTCGTCTAAAGTTGCCTTCTTTGCGTTCGCTAATTTCGGTGATTACCTGAGGGTTGAAATCTTCCCCCATCAGTAATTTTAAGATACCTTCATTGTTCATCCCGAAGGTGTTGTTAAAAATCTCTCTAGAAAAAGATACCTCGTAGTTAGGTAATGTGTCCATCCAGGACTGGAAATGAAATTCGCCCGTATCAACAAGGACACCATCCATATCCCAAATCACCCCTCGAAGAGCTGCCACAGTTCTGAAATCTCCTTTCCACGACTTATAAAACAACAGATTATCAGGTAACGTGTTGAATGGTATCACAGCTGCTGATGGTTGGTGAATAAAAAAAGCGGATACGCTGGGAAAAGCGCATCCGCTCCAAATTCAGATTGCCCGGGCGAACGAGCCAGATAGACAGGTCAGCACTATTTGGTCCTGCACTGTCCTTTATTAACCATTAATTGGAAAATAGTGGTGGTTTCATAGGTCTCCCCAGGACGTAGCACCGTGGATGGGAAATCAGGTTGGTTGGGTGAGTCAGGATAGTGCTGTGTCTCCAGGGCAAGACCATCTCCTTGCCGGTAAGCGCGGCCGCTAGTACCGTACAGCGTCCCATCGAGGAAGTTACCGGCGTAAAATTGGATTCCAGGCTCGGTCGTCCAGACATTAAGCACGCGCCGGGATTCGGGTTCGCACATTGCTGCAGCATGGAACATCGAAGTATCCTCAGGTGAAGGCCGGCTCAGCACCCAGTTGTGGTCGAACCCCCGACCGATGACGACTTGCTCATGGTTAGAACGGAGGCCATCAGAAATTTGTTTCCAATTCCTGAAATCGAATGGTGTTCCTTCGACAGATGGCAGATCGCCGGTCGGTATCAAGGTCGGGTCAACCGGTGTGTACTTGTCGGCATTGATCCTCAAGAAATGATCGTTGATGTCACCTTCGCCTTCACCAGCCAGGTTCCAATAGGTGTGGTTGGTCAGGTTGACGACGGTTGGTGCATCGGTGGTCGCTACGTAATCCATGATCAGCTTGTAGCCGTTCAAGGTATAGGTCACATAAACGTCCAGGTTACCGGGGTATCCTGCCTCGCCATCAGCGCATACGTCGCCTTCAAAGCCCTCCCCGGCCAAACTGAGATAGTGTAGCTCAAGCATCGGACCACGCGGACCAACTTCTGCTTTTGTCACCTCCCAGACCTTTTTATCGAATCCAACGAAACCGCCATGCAGGGAGTTGGGATCGTTGTTGATGTCCAGGCAGTATGTTACACCATCGATGTCGAACCTTCCGAGGGCGATACGGTTGGCGTAACGACCGGTTATACATCCGAAATAGGGGTTCTTGGTTTCATAGTCTTGGAGGTTGTCGAAGCCGAGGGCTACATTCTCCATATTACCCCATTTATCTGGAACGACGATAGAAGTGATGATACCACCATAGGTGATGATCTTTACCTCCATCGGTTTCTTGCCAGCGCTCGTCAAGGTATATTCTTCAATGTCCTGGCCATCGGCCGTCGTTCCGTAATACTCCGATGTGATCGTGCCTGCGCCTTTAGCCGCCACAGCCGGTCCTAGAGCGAGAAGCATCAAGGCGACCAGGACGAGAACGCTTATTAAGACAATTCGTCTTGTTGGTTTCATGGTTTTTACCCTCCTATGGGTTAAACTGTTTGGAATAAATATCTACCCAATAGATCCGTTGGGTCATATATTGGTTAGCAAAACGGTACATTTGAAGTTCACCCGATGATTTAAGGCAATCTGTGAATTGTTCATATAGACTAGAAGCAAACGAAGTAATCTAGGTAAGAATTTTCTGGCGTCGCGCAAGATGATATAAGCCCCTCCTAAAAGATCTTGATTTCATGGATGTCAAGCATTTACTAGCCAATTTTGCACGCGAGAATCGGCAATTTGCCACAACTCATTGACAGTAAAATCATGACAATGATGTCAACACGGATATTTCAAGAAAACAGATTCCTTCATCTGCCTTGACAGAACGGAAGGTATCAGTGTTATCTCTATTGCAATGGATTGATGATGTGTAGAGAATTCGCTGTAAAAGCAGGTAATTGTTGGATCATTTTGATAATAGCAAAATCATTCTTGAAAGTCAAGCATTTACGCTAGTATTTTCCTCCCATATGGTAGGTGAGTGGAATTGTTTATCCCCCCTCTCATTTGTTATCGATAACATGAACGCTAACAATTTTTCTTTACTGGCATAAGATGTACAAATCGCTCGAAAACCCAAAAAAGATATTTGAATCAAATACAAAATAGATCTCTCGCCTTATATGATGTTTTTTTAGCCCCCAAAGATTAACAGTTTATTAATAATTATTGACAGGCGGATATTTACCTGCTAAACTGATAAGTGATGATGTTATCGATAACGGGATCGATAACAGAGCTTGGCACCTGACTTTATAAAGATGCAAAAAGTTACTATTAAAGACGTCGCACAAGCCGCGGGGGTGTCAACACAAACAGTTTCACGAGTCATTAACTCCCGTCCTGATGTCTCCCCCAATACAAGATCGCGAGTTCAGCAGATCATCACCGAATTAGGTTACTCACCTAATGTCATTGCCAGAAGCTTGAGCCGCGGTCGCACTAATACCTTTGGGGTAGTTGGATTCGGACTGAGCTACTTTGGTCCTTCAAATGTATTACAGGGTATTGAACAAAAGTCCAATGAATTGGGCTTTTCTCTTTTATTAAGCCTGCTAGATGATTTTGATGCTGCTCAAATTGATGGAATCTTAAGCAACCTGCTTTCCAGGCAAGTTGACGGCATCATTTGGGCAGTGCCTGGCAATGATCGATTAGAGGGAGAACTTTCCAGCAGATTCAGTCAGATCTCCGTTCCAGTGGTTTACTTGAACAAACCAAAACAGGGGGATGAAGTCATCGCCGCGATGGACAATCGCCTAGGGGGAAGACTCGCAACAGAACACTTACTAGAACAAGGTTATAACCGAATCGGCATTATCACCGGTCCCATCGACTGGTGGGAAGCGCAGGAGCGCGAGCAGGGTTGGCGAGTAACCATGAGTAATACAGGTCTGATCAACCTGGAAGAATTAATCGTTAATGGTGATTGGTCTGCCTCAAGTGGAGAGATCGGACTACATAATTTATTAGCCAGATCTCCAGAGATCGAAGCTGTATTTGCCTGTAATGACCAGATGGCTTTGGGAGCCTTGAAAGCAGCTCGACGCTTGGATATCAAAGTACCAGTAGACCTGGGGATTGTGGGTTTTGATGATATCCCCGAAGCTGCCTACTTCTATCCATCTTTGACGACAATTCGCCAAAACGCCAGATCATTGGGTGCTCTTGCAGTGGATCAAATGTGTAGTTATATCAATGCGCGCGAGAAGGATGAAGAATTTGAACCGGACGTAAAGTGGATTCACCCTAGATTGATCGTAAGAAATAGCTCAAAACGATAATAAACGAAAAGGAAAAAAACATGGACAAAGTTACTCTAGGCGTTATTGTTGGCAATCGAGGTTTCTTTCCCAGCCACTTATGTGAAACTGGCAGAACAACCATTCTTAAAGTTCTGAAAGAAGAAGGGATCGAAGCTATTACTTTGTCCCCTGAAGATACAACCTATGGTAGTGTAGAAAGTCTGGCGGATGCGCACAAATGTGCGGAGTTGTTCAAAGAGCATCGAGGAGAGATCGATGGCGTATTAGTGACTCTGCCAAATTTTGGTGATGAAAGGGCCATTGCCAATACGCTGCGTTGGGCAGACCTCGATGTCCCGGTGCTGATCCAGGCTTTCCCCGATGACATCAAGGATATGAGCATCGATAATCGCCGTGACTCATTTTGCGGAAAGATGTCTGCCTGCAATAATCTCAGGCAATATGGAATTAAATACTCACTGACCCGCTTACATACGGTCGATCCAGAGAGTCAAGATTTTCGGGAAGATCTACGCCGTTTTGCAAGCATCTGCCGCGTTGTGGGAGGCCTGAAGAATTCTCGATTCGGTATGTTAGGCGCCAGACCTGCAGCGTTTAACACTGTGCGGTTCAGTGAAAAGCTGCTCGAACGCTCTGGCATTTCGGTGGAAACCCTGGATCTATCCGAGGTGTATGGGCGCATCGATGAACTGGCAGATGGGGATCCGCCAGTGGTCAAAATGCTAACTCAAATAAAAGATTATATCCCTACGAAAGATATCCCAGCAGAATCAATGATCAAGATGGCCAAACTGGGCGTTGTTGTGGATTCCTGGATGAGCGACAACGAGCTGGTGGCGAGCGCATTCCAGTGCTGGACATCTATGGAAGAGTATTTCGGCATCGTTCCATGCACAATCATGAGCATGATGAGCAATAAATTGATGCCCTCGGCATGCGAGACAGATATCGCAGGTGTGGTTGCCATGTATGCCATGGCGCTAGCTTCCCAAAAACCGAGCGCTATCGTGGATTGGAACAACAATTATGGTGATGATCCGGAAAAAGCCGTCATATTCCACTGTTCCAACTTACCCCGGGATATTTTCATGGATGAAACGATCTCCCCCGATGATATCCCAGTTATGGATTTCCAGGAAATCATTGCCGGAACGGTGGGCAAGGAAAACACTTACGGGACCGTTGTCGGTCGGGTACGACCGAGTCCCTTCACTTATTGCCGCGTTTCGACAGATGACCTCAATGGCAGAATAGTTGCATATGTCGGAGAGGGCAAAATCACTGACGATCCACTGAATACTTTTGGGGGCGTCGGCGTTGTTCAAGTTCCCCGGCTTCAGGACTTGCTTCATTATATATGCGACAACGGCTATGAACACCATGTTGCCATCAACCTGTCTCAGACGTCCTCAGTTGTGCAGGAAGCATTCAGCAAGTATCTGGGATGGGAAGTCTACCACCACGATTAAGCACATGAATGAGGAATTGGAAATTAAGCTCTCACGAATAAAGAATCTTCTGGCTGAAAAAAGCTTAGATGCCTTGTTAATTCAAAGGGTAACCAATTTCGCCTGGTTGAGCTGTGGGGGCGCTTCATATATAAATACGGCTGATGAAGCAGGGGTGGCTTCCCTTTTGATCACGCCAAATAGTCGTTACCTGATCACGAACAACATCGAAGAACCACATTTCCGAGTTGAGGAGAATCTAGAAAAACAGGGCTGGGAGTTTAAAATTACCTACTGGTACCAGACCAGCGAAACAATAGATGATCTAACAAAGAGCTTGCGCTTGGGAACCGATGGCTTATATCCTACGGGGGAGGATATTTCCAGTGAACTTATCCGTCTGCGTGCGGATTTACTCCCCGTAGAGCAAAATCGCTTCAGAGAATTAAGCGAGGGTTGTGCACAGGCAATGAAGGCTGCGATATATTCTATTGAACCAGGGATGACAGAATTTGAGATCGCTGCCACCTTGGCCCAAAAAACCCAAGGAAAAGAGATATTGCCGATCGTCAACCTGATCGCGACCGACGAACGCATATATTCATACCGGCACCCTCTCCCTACAGGCAAGCAGCTGGAGCGCTACGCTATGCTGGTACTATGCGGGCGAATGGATGGTCTGGTAGCCTCGATCACTCGCCTGGCGCACTTTGGTCCTTTGCCGGATGAACTTCACCAGAAATCAAACGCACTTGCTGAGATCGATGCCATGTTTATTGCTGCTACACGACCAGGCGAGACGCTGGCAGAAATCTTCACCCAGGGGCAGGCCAAATATGCTGAAGTGGGCTACCCGGATGAATGGCAGTTGCATCACCAGGGCGGTCCGGCTGGATACGCACCACGGGAGGCAATTGCTACCCAGGATGCGGACTGGATGGTGAAAGAAGGGCAGGTATTTGCCTGGAATCCCTCGATCACAGGTACGAAATCTGAAGATACCATCCTGATCTCAAGCGAGGGCAACGAGATCATGACGGAGATCCTCGATTGGCCAGAGATAAATGTTGAGATCGGTGGGCAGATTATTTCGCGCCCAGCGATCTTGGAAATCAGATAAAAATCAGGGCTCAGGAATTGTTATATGGGAAACCAGAAATACTCAATTAGAATAGATTTAGGAACCGAGTCCGGCTGGGCTCTACTGGAAGACGCGGCTGATGGACATGAAGTGGAGTCATTGGTCTATCAATTTGCGAATGGCGTGATAATCCCCACACCTGGGTCATGTCTTGGAGGCAAAATTCTTCCCAGGTGGAAACATCTATCTATAAAGAAATAATTGTTAAGTAGCACCTCAAATCCTCGGAGATGATCATGGATCAAAACGATGCCCAAAATGCAATTGAGAGCGGAAAGACTGTTCTTGGCATTGAATTCGGCTCGACGCGCATCAAGGCGGTCCTGATCGCCGAGGATCATAAACCGATCGCTACGGGAAGCTATGAGTGGGAAAACCGCTACGAAAACGGCATCTGGACATACAGTCTTGAAGATATTTGGACAGGCTTGCAGGAAAGTTGCCAGAAGTTAAGCAACGAGGTTTTTGAAAAGTACAACATCCCGCTCCAGACCATCAGCGCCATCGGATTCAGCGCTATGATGCACGGCTACATGGCATTCGATAAGGATGAGAATCTACTCGTCCCATTTCGTACTTGGCGAAACACCATAACTGGACGGGCATCCAAGGAACTCACGGATCTGTTCCAATTCAACATTCCCCAGCGTTGGAGCATTGCCCATCTTTATCAGGCGATATTGAACAAGGAACCTCATGTCAAGGATATTAGCCATTTGACTACGCTTGCAGGCTATGTCCATTGGAAACTGACGGGGCAAAAGGTGCTGGGTGTTGGGGAAGCATCGGGCATGTTCCCCATTGATAGCAAGACTAATGATTACGATGAACGCATGATCGGGTTGTTCAACGAAAGACTCAGAGCGGAAAACATCTCGTGGCAGCTCCAGGACATCTTGCCCGAAGTTCTTATGGCTGGAGACCCCGCTGGCGATCTTACCAAAGAAGGCGCAAGACTTCTCGATCTTACGAGAGGATTGCAAGCGGGTATCCCACTCTGTCCGCCTGAGGGTGACGCAGGCACAGGCATGGTCGCAACCAACGCTGTTGCAGAGCGAACGGGCAATGTTTCCGCGGGGACCTCCGTCTTTGCCATGATCGTTTTGGAAAAGGCTCTGACGAAGGTATATCCAGAGATCGACATGGTGACGACGCCCACAGGCAAACCCGTGGCGATGGTACATAGCAATAACTGCACATCTG
The DNA here is from genome assembly GCA_041556275.1 of Anaerolineales bacterium. Lineage (GTDB taxonomy): Bacteria > Chloroflexota > Anaerolineae > Anaerolineales > UBA4823 > PFL25. Next base: position 8,399 of record JBFFIU010000077.1, read on the forward strand.
ATCTGAATGCATGGGTTGATCTCTTCCAGGAATTCACCGATGTACTAGGTGTGGAGATACATCAATCCAGACTGTTTGAGGTGCTATATCAACAGGCACTCTCAGGCGAAGCGGATGGCGGCGGACTGCTGGCCTACAATTATTTATCGGGCGAGCACATCACGCATCTTGAAGAGGGCCGTCCACTGTTCGTCCGTACACCCGAAAGCCGCTTTACACTTTCGAACTTCATGCGTGTACATCTATTCTCGGCGCTCGGTACATTGAAGATCGGATTGGACATCCTCTTCGAACAGGAGCAAGTCAAGATCGATAAGATCACCGGTCACGGCGGCTTCTTCAAAACAAAGGATGTGGGACAAAGGATCATGGCAGCGGCGATGAAGGTCCCCGTTTCCGTAATGGAGACCGCAGGCGAGGGTGGCGCATGGGGGATCGCGTTGCTTGCAGCCTACATGATCCGCAAGGTAGAAAATGAATCCCTGGAAGCCTATCTCTTCAACAAGGTCTTTGCAGAGGAAAAAGGCACCACAATTGCGCCAGATCAGGCGGATGTCGATGGCTTTTCAGCGTTCATGGAACGCTACAAAAAGGGACTTGTCATCGAAAAAACCGCCGTAGATGTGTTGAGGTAAATGAATAGTGATTAGAGAATACTGGGGTGCAAGTGGTCGTACTTCCCCTAATGATCTACTCGCCAGTAATCTAATCTCTGGAGACAAACATGCTCGAAAAACTTAAAGAACAGCTTGTTCAACTTCACCTCGAATTGCCCAAAAACAACCTTGTGGTTTGGACAAGCGGCAATATCAGTGCTCGAGATCCAGAAAGCGGCTATGTGGCGATCAAACCCTCAGGCGTGCTCTATGAAGACCTACGCTCTAAAGATGTGGTAATCCTCGACTTGGATGGGAATATCATTGAAGGCGATTTGAAACCATCCTCTGACATTGGAAGTCACCTATATATTTATCGCCAGAGATCCGATATCAGCGGTGTGGTTCATACCCACTCACCTTACGCAACTGCTTTTGCCGCTATTGGTGAACCCATCCCTGTGTACTTAACGGCGCAGGCGGATGAGTTTGGTGGAGAAATACCATGTGGTGGATTTGCATTAATTGGTGGAGAGCAGATCGGAAAAATCGTCGTTGATTCTATCGGCGACTCGCCGGCTGTGCTGCTCAAGAATCATGGCGTGTTTACAGTCGGACCAACAGCTGAGGCGGCTCTCAAAGCTGCTGTGATGGTGGAAGATATCGCCCGAACGGTTTGGATAGCCAAGCAAATTGGAACACCAGAAGAGATCCCCCAAGAGCTGGTGGACAAGCTTCACCATCGCTACAAAACCGAATATGGACAAGAGGTTTAATAGTTTATAAATACTCGACCAAAAGATGAAACCAAGAGAACGCGTCGAAACCACTCTAAATCATGAAATACCGGATCGCTGCCCTATGCAGATCAGCTTCACCCCCGAGTTTGCTGAGCGGTTGCATAAGGATATGCAAATGAAGGGTAGCAGTATTCACAACCCTCATGGCGGTGGAAATACCTATGAGCTGGAACGGGCGCTTGGTGAAGACATGCTGCTCACATCGGTAGGTTGGGCGAACTCATATTATCTGGATGATAAGGACTATGTGGACGAATGGGGGATTGGTTGGGGTATCCAACCTTACGAAACTCCCTTTGGCGTCGGTCACTATACCGAGATCATCGGTCATCCCCTAGCGGATTCTGATGCAATCAGCGGTTATAAGCCACCAGATCCAAATAGACCGGAATTGTACACTTCATCCAAACAGATGATCGGCGATTATAAGGATGATTATTGGATTGTCGGGGTTACTGTGACCACAATCTTCGAAACAGCCTGGGCGCTACGAGGTTATGAGCAGATGATGGTCGATATGGCAATTGATCCTGATCTTGCGAATCACATCCTGGATATCCCTTACGACTACCACCTAACAGCCGCAAAAGAGCTGGTCAAATTGGGGGTGGACATGATCTGGATTGGGGATGATATAGGCACGCAAAATCAAATGCTGATCTCACCCAAGATGTGGCGCGAGTTCCTTAAACCAAGAATGGCGAACTTTATTGCAGAAATCAAATCGATTAATTCAGATCTGAAAGTAGCGTATCACACCGATGGCAAAATCGATCCCATTATCCCAGAGCTGATTGAAATCGGCCTCGATGTGCTCAATCCCATCCAACCTGCCAGTATGGATCCTTCCCAAATAAAAAAGAACTTCGGCGATAGATTATGTTTTTGGGGAACCATCGATGAGCAGCATACACTTCCATTTGGGAATCCGTCAGATGTGGAGGCAGAAGTGCGCCATCGCCTTAAAACAGTAGGCAAAGATGGTGGTTTGATACTTGCGCCAACGCACCATGTACAGCTAGATACACCACTAGAAAATTTTTGGGCGATGGTGAACACAATAACCAATACGCAATATTCATCTATTTAGATCGAAGGATATTATTCGGAGTTGCTATGGAACAATTCGCACAACAAATTTTTTTGGCTGTTGTGGACGGAGATCAAGAATCGACGGTGGAATATGTTCAGGCTGCCTTGGATGCAAATGTGGACGCGAATACGATCTTGCAGGAGGGGTTAATCCTCGCCATGAATGAGGTTGGCAGATTGTTTGAAGAAGGCGAATATTTCGTGCCAGAGATGCTTATCTCCGCAAGAGCAATGAAATCTGGATTGGAGCTGATAAAACCATTATTGGTTGGTTCTGATGTCAAACCCACCGGAAAAGTAGCCCTTGGAACCGTGAAGGGCGATCTGCACGATATTGGAAAGAATCTAGTGGGGATTATGTTGGAGGGAGCAGGATTTGATATCTACGATTTGGGTACTGATGTATCACCGGAACAGTTCATTGAGGCGATTAAGACTGATGACGTTGATCTGATAGGTTTATCTGCCCTGTTAACGACCACCATGCCGATGATGGAGACCACCATCCAAGCCATAAATAATACTGGTTTGCGAAATCAGGTCAAGATCATTATTGGAGGCGCTCCGATCACGCAGGAATATGCGGACAGAATCGGGGCAGATGGTTTTGCCCCGGATGCAAGTCAAGCCACAAAGCTGGCAGTTGAACTTATCGGCTAAAAATACAGAGATATCAATTTATTTTGCGCACATCACTATGGACAAACAGGAAGCCCAACAAATTTGGTGGACACTTGAAATCGAAGGTATGCCTCATTTCGACATGGCAATGAAGCGCATCTATGCCTGGTTCGAGAACGAGATCATCGATCGTCCGCCTGTTAGGTTCATGGCGCATAACGCTTTTTTAGAAACGGCAACAGAAGATATTGCCCACTTGTCCAGAGAAGAGAAGAAGAAATGGTGGTTCGATACCGAATTACAGGTCGATCTTTTCGTGAAATCGATTGAAGGGCGTCAATTCCACGGCGAAACCTTTCCTGTATATTTCCCTAATCTCGGTCCTGATGTTTATGCCGCATTTTATGGTGCAGAGCTGGAATTCGGTGAAGTCACTTCGTACTCAGTGCCCTGTGTACACCAGTGGGAGGATGCTGATAAGCTTCTCTTCGATATGAATAATGAGTACTTCAAGAAACTCGAAGAGTTAACCCAGCACGCATTGGAAAGATGTGAGGGGCAATTCATGGTCGGATATACCGATCTGCATCCGGGATTAGATTGCGTAGCTGCCTGGCGCGACCCTCTGCAGTTATGCTATGACTTGTACGATGATCCAGAACAAGTTCAACATTTGGCAGATTTGGCGATCGCAGATTTTGAATTTATTTATGATCATTTTGATGCCATGCTCAAGCAAAAGGGACAGCTCTCAATCAGCTGGATGGGAATTCCAACCTTTGGCAGGATGCATATCCCCAGCTGTGATTTTTCGGCATTAATTTCTGAGAAGTTTTTCAAGGAATTCGGGTTACCGATCCTAGAGTATGAGACCAAGACCATGACCCACAACATTTTCCACGTGGATGGCTACGGTGTTGCCAAGCACTTGGAAACGATCCTGAGCGTGCCTGAAGTGCATGCGCTGCAGTGGGTTCAGGGAGTTGGTGGCAATTATCCTATCATGCAGTGGGTCTCGCTGATCAAAGAAATGCAGGCCAAAGGACTGCCGGTGATTATCGATTTGAGCAAGGAAGATTTAAATGATTTTATGGATGCAATGGACCCAAAAGGATTGTTCCTTTGGGTAGCGACAGAAGATGAGCAGGAGGAAATCGATATCCTAAAACAAATCGAAAAGTGGACTTGACTGTTAGCCAAATATTGTGATTTTCAAAGAACAGTCAAATTTTA
>JBFFIU010000078.1:0-12691 GCA_041556275.1 Anaerolineales bacterium
AGTGAACGCACCTGCTCGTGCATCTCTTTATGCATAAAATGACGATATTCACCCTTCTCTGCAGCTACTGGATCCCACGCGACAGTATGCTGCTCATATTCGAGCGGCTTCCCTTCAATCGTCATTAAATCCAGGCCATCTCGCTTGATAGCGCCTATTTGTCCCGATTCCAAAAAAACCATTTGGCGAGTGTGTTCCAAAATGGCCGGCATATCTGAGGCCACAAACATCTCTCCCTGGCCAAATCCGACCACCACTCCACCAGCATTGCCAATGCGCGCAGCGACGATCTTGTCCGGTTCCTGGGTTGAAAGGAGCACGATTCCATGAGCTCCCTTCAAATGCGAGATCGCTTTCTGAGCCGCTTGAACTAAACCCATTTTTAAGGATAGATATCGATCGACCAATTGAACGATCACCTCTGTATCCGTATCTGACTTGAACTCCACCCCTTCAGCACTTAATTCGTCTCGTAATTCGAGATAATTCTCAACGATCCCGTTATGGGCAAGCACTACCGTCCCGCTGGCACTTAAATGTGGGTGCGCGTTACGGGCACTCGGCTCGCCATGAGTCGCCCAACGGGTATGCCCGATGCCGATCTGTCCTTCGATTGGGGTGGCGGTAACTAAAGCTTCTAAGGCATCTAGTTTTCCTGCATCCCGGCGGACTTCAATCGTCCCATTGTCAATGACAGCTAATCCAGCTGAATCATAACCCCGGTACTCCAACCGCCTCAGACCGTTGAGGATGATCGGTGTCGCATCACGGGGACCGATATAACCAACGATTCCACACATTAGGTTCTCTCCATGAAAGTATCAATAGTTTGCATTTCAGAAAAATTCATTCTTGCAAAGCGTTAAAAGAAAGACTATGCGCAATGCGCTAATAATTTATCACTCCCTGTTTTTTTGTTCGTTCGGTCACCCAAACGGCATTGTGACAGGATTTTCGCTGGAGAGGTAGACTATGGGCTGTGACAAACCCAGAGGGCTTCCGCTGATCCTTCGATTTTCTCCCGGAACAACCAACTTACCCGGGATTAGCCCTGCCGCGCGGCAGGGAACCCTCATCCTCGTCAACTCATACCGGTTTAAATATTCCCCACAAATTTCTTGCTAATTATTTGCCTGTTGGACAGCTTTTAGTCGGAAAATGAGTCCTTGCGCTGGTCTTCCCTCTTGTAATGCTCAAATTATCTTCCCGATTTATTCACCTCCTCCATATAATACGGGTTTCCAGAAGGCAATTATACAATGAATTCTGGTGATGGTCAGGATATTAGACTGAATCGCACAAGGATCTGCTAGACCCTGAGTACTAACCTTTCAATGGTATAATCGCGCTGAATTTGCAGGTGGAAAATGCAATTAACTACTCATTGATATCTGCTGGAATGAATTGGACACCTACAAATCCAAAAGCAAAGGAGCCCCTTATTGGCTTACAATCCACTTAACTGGCTATTGGGGTTTTTTTCACTCGATATCGGAATAGATTTAGGCACCGCCAACACCCTCGTCAGCGTACGTGGGAAAGGTATCGTGATTAGAGAGCCCTCTTGGGTTGCCATCGACAAACGTACTCGTGAACCAAAAGCCATTGGTGCGGAAGCGAAAGAGATGGTCGGGCGGACTCCAGCAAACATCATCGCTGTGCGTCCATTAAGAGATGGTGTGATCTCAGAATTTGAGATCACGGAAGCGATGCTGGAATATTTTATAGGCAAGGCTCATCAGCAAAGTATCGTTCCGGTACCGCGGCCGCGGGTAATTATCGGTATCCCTTCGGGCGTCACTGAAGTTGAAAAAAGGGCAGTTTACGATGCCGCCATGTCTGCCGGCGCTCGCGAAGTCGGATTAATTGAGGAACCGGTTGCTGCCGCATTGGGGGCAGGATTACCTGTCTCAGAGATCCGCGGCAGCATGATCGTCGATATAGGCGGTGGTACAACTGAAGTGGCAACATTGTCAATGGGAGGGGTGGTCATCTCCCGGTCATTACGCGTGGCTGGCGATGAGATGGACGAAGATATCGTTCAATACATGCGCAACAAATATAACCTGCTCATTGGTGAACGTATGGCTGAGCAGACGAAGATAAACATCGGTTCGGCTTATCACCTGCCGGAGGAATTGACCATGACCTTACGCGGCAGGAATCTGGTCACTGGTTTACCCGAAGCGATTGAAGTATCTTCAGTAGAAATCCGGGAAGCTATTTCTGGCTCAGTATTAACGATTATCGATACGATCAAAGATGCCCTAGATGAATGCCCACCTGAAATAATCGCAGACCTGATGGAGTCTGGAGTCACTCTCGCTGGAGGTGGTTCTCAGCTGCGCGGTCTTGACCGTCGTCTTAGTGACGAACTCAACATCCGAGTCTGGCTTGCTGAAGACCCGATGACCTGCGTAGTACGTGGGGCAAGTATGATCTTGGAAGAATATGAACAGCTGGCACCATTATTAGTAGGATTAGAACGTGGGAGCACGCGCCACGAATAATCCACTGTTTGCATGAATTTACCTCGCTCTTTTCAATCTGCCATATTGGCATTCTTTGTTATCGGTATCCTCCTCCTGGCATTAGGGGGTTACCTAACCCCGATATCGCGCCTTGCGCTCTCGCCATTTATCTCAGGTCAAACATGGTTAGCAAGTCGATATGCAGCCGTTCGCGATATAATGACGGCTCCGCGTGATGTAACCCGGTTAACCCAGCTTAATGCGCAGTTGGAAGCAGAAGTCGCTCGTTTGCAGTCCCAAATAATCGAGCTGCAACAGCAAAATTCCGAGCTTCAGGTTCTCTCTGCGTTGCTTGATTTCGCTCGGGAGAATGCAGATAATGAATACCTAACCGCGGCAGTCATTGGACGTGATGTGAGTCCATTCTTACATTACATCATCATAAATCGAGGTTCTGATGACGGATTGCGGCGTGGGATGCCGGTTGTATCCTCCCAAGGACTGGTTGGGCGGGTGGCTGCAATAACTGCTGACGGGGGGCGCGTACAGCTGATCACGGATCCAGGTACGGCGATCAATGTACGTATTCAACCTTCCGGAGCTGAAGCCCTTCTTCAAGGCTCTATTACCGGAGATCTTACCGTTGAAGCAATACCTCAGGACGCCAACATCCAGACTGGTGATTTAGTACTCACATCAGGTTTAGGTGGAAACTACCCGCCAAATATCCTGATCGGCCAAATCAGTGGAGTCCGTCAGCAACCTGTGGAGCTGTTCCAAAATGCCAGTGTACAACCCGTAGTAGACTTCTCCCTGCTCGAAATCGTCTTAGTGATCGTCAACTTTAAACCTGTAGATATCAATCCACTTATCCCAGCTCCATGACCAACTTCATTAATAGCTGGTGAATTCTTTATACTGATCCTATCTGATGGTGTAGAATGGCGATCTTACTGGCTTTGCCAATTTTGGGCTTGATGGTGATCCTGCAATCCGCCATATTGAGCCAAGTACATCTGCTGAATGGTTCTGTAGACCTGGTTCTATTGGTTGTCATCGCTTGGGCGGTTCAGGAACGAGTAAAAACAGCCTGGCACTGGGGAATTATCGCGGGTTTATTAGCTAGCATGGTCACTTCGGTCCCGATTTGGGCAATAATTCCAGCTTATGTCGTAGCTACAGGGATTGCGATTTACATGCGACGGATCTTCTGGCAAAGACCATTATTAGCGATGATTACTGCGACCTTCTTTACCACGTTATCAACCCATGCAATTACAGTACTCGCATTAGGTATTACAGGTATATCGATTCCGTTGGCCGAAGCATTTTATTTGATCACCATCCCAAGTGTGTTGCTTAATCTGTTAATATCGATCCCTGTATACACCTTGATCGTTGATCTGGCAAACTGGTTGTATCCTGAAACTATTGAAATCTGAGCAGGCTGAACATAATTTGTTGGCTAAATTACTGTTATAAATGACCTCAGTGATGCGATTTTTATGAACCAAAATTCGAATCTAACCAACACCATCCCTACATGGCGAATACTGATATTTGGATTCGCCATCGCGGCAGTCTTTCTTATCTATCTTGGACGACTGTTCTTTTTGCAAATATTGGAAGGAGAAGAATGGATCGCGCAGGCTGAGGAAAACCGGATAAGTGAAATAAATCTGCCGGCCCAACGCGGAATAGTTACCGATCGCAATGATTATATATTGGCCCGCAATGTGCCGTCTTTTAATGTTGTCATCACACCTGCGAACTTACCTGATGACTTAGGAGCAATCCAAGAGATCTTCCGCCAGTTATCCGAGTTAACAAACACCCCGATCAATCTAAATGAGGTTACTCTAGAGAATCCTTTCGTCCCGTGTATATCAGAACACGGCATCGCACAGATTGTGGACTATGGAGAAACCACCGCACCTTTTGAACCGGTCAGGATAATATGCAATATAGACCGCACTTCAGCAATGATCATCAAAGAAAAGGCGGTTGATTTACCTGGAGTAGATATCGAGATCGAATCTGTAAGGGATTATCCGACTGGATCCCTTACCGCCGACGTCATTGGCTTTCTCGGTCCGATATCTGAATTAGAGGAACAATATTACCTAGATCGCAATTTTGTCCCTGACAGGGACAAGGTCGGTTATGCTGGGATTGAGCGTTACTTCCAAAGCTTTTTAAGTGGTCGTAACGGCAGACGTTTAGTAGAAGTTGATGTTGCCGGTCAGATATTGCGCGATGTCCTTCCCCCTACTGATCCCGCACCTGGATTCAACCTGCGGCTGACAATAGACACGCGTCTGCAAAGCGCTGCCGAGTCGATCTTAATCAGAGAAATAGATTTCTGGAACAATTATCTAGGAACTATCCGTTCCACAAGCGGTGTTGTGATCGCACTGAATCCAAAAACTGGCGAAATTTTAGCTATGGTTTCCTTCCCCAGTTATGAGAACAATCGTATGGCACGGGTGATCCCGCAATACTACTTCGAACAACTTTCTGAAGATCCACGTAATCCAATGCTCAACCATGCTGTCGGGGATGAACTCCCCGCAGGATCAGTATTCAAATTGGTTACCGCTGTGGGCGCTCTCAACGAAGGAGTCGTTACTCCAGAACAAATTATTGACGCACCTCCCAAGATCGTGATCGAGGAAAAATTCACTGCCAGTGAACTTAATCCCCGCCCGCGAGAATTCGTAGACTGGAATGAAGCAGGCTTCGGTGAGATCTCATTCGTAGATGGGTTGGCTAACTCAAGCAATGTCTATTTCTATAAACTGGGCGGTGGATATCAAGATGAAGTCCCGGAAGGATTAGGCATCTGCCGTATTGGCACCTACGCCCGTGCTCTGGGATATGGGAATCTTCCTGGCATTGAGCTGCCCCTGGTGGAAGATGGCCTCATCCCCGATCCAACCTGGAAGCGGCTCAATCAAGGGGAAAACTGGTCAACAGGTGACACCTATATTGCAGGGGTAGGTCAGGGATTCGTTATCGCAACTCCCCTGCAAGTACTGTTATCAGCATCCACAATCGCCAACGATGGTATCTTAATGCGTCCCACAATCCTGAAGGATGTCCTGGACAGCGAAGATAACCTTATCAAATCTTTCTTACCCGACCCCGTTTGGGACGTCACTCAAGATGCGGTTATTGATGTTTTCGCTGATCCCGCCAGTCCTGGCGGCTGTGAAAGCAAGCTCACAGGGGAGAAGAAATCCGTTGAACCCTGGGTGATCGAAAAAGTGCAGGAAGGAATGCGGCAAGCCGTTCTTGATGGTACGCTCACTAATGAGTTTCAGAATATCAACATCTCGGTGGCTGGGAAAACAGGCACAGCAGAATATTGCGATAAATTCGCAAACGAGAAAAACTTATGCATACCCGGAAACTGGCCTACCCACGCCTGGACGGTGGCATATGCTCCATATGAAGATCCTGAAGTCGCCGTGGTTGCATTTGTCTACAATGGTGGTGAAGGAGCCAGTGTCGCTGGACCGATTGTACGCCAGTTTTTGGAGGCCTATTTCGAAATAAAAGCCGGGGATACAGCCGCTCAAAATCCATAAAGGTTCGTGCTATAATCCAATTAGTCTAATTACTCTAGATTAACTAATTTAGAATATCTGTTCCAATATTGTAAGAATAAATTATGGAAGAGCGCACAAAGGTGCAAATTAAAGGCATCCGTGAAGGTTTATTGATCACCATTTACGACGAGGATTGGTCTGAAGCCAAAACCAACTTACAAGAACAGGTCAAGGAACAGGCTGAATTTCTGCAAGGCGCTCGTCTGATCTTAGATGTCGGCAATCATGTCATCCATGCTGCAGAACTCGGTCAGCTTCAGGATCTGCTGACAGAAGATGGTCTGGCTTTATGGGCAGTGCTCAGCAACTCGCCAGTTACGCAGAGGAATGCTCAATCGCTTGGGTTGGCAACCCGAATTAATAAGCCTCTCCCAGAACGGAAAACCCACCCGATTGAAACCGCTCTGACTGGCGAACATGCGATACTCGTACGCCGCACATTGCGATCTGGCTTCAGTTTGCAGCATTCTGGGCATGTAGTCGTCATAGGAGACGCAAATCCCGGAAGTGAAATTATTGCGGGAGGGAATGTCGTTGTTTGGGGGCGGCTCAAGGGAATGGTTCATGCTGGAGCCGAAGGCAATGAGGCGGCCGTGGTTTGCGCGATGGACCTTGCTCCTACACAGCTGCGCATCGCTGGACTAATCGCCACCACTCCCAAGCGAACCGGCAAGGTTCAGCCTGAAATGGCACAAATCGTAGAAGGTCAAGTGGTGGCTGTACCCTGGCCGCCAAGAGATAAGTGATGGAGAGATGCAATCGCATTTTTGATGTGAAGGTTTGGGGATGACCGATGATAGATCAAGTGATAACGATTACCTCAGGAAAAGGTGGCGTTGGAAAAACGACGGCCACTGCGAATATCGCTACTGCTCTCGCTGTCGATGGCAAGAAAGTTGTATGCATTGACGCCGACATCGGGCTGCGCAATTTGGATGTTGTCTTAGGACTGGAAAACCGGATCGTTTACGATCTGGTTGACGTGGTCGAGGGACGCTGCCGTCTCCGGCAAGCGATGATTCGCGATAAGCGCTTACCGACTCTCTACTTAATTCCTGCGGCACAAACGAGAGATAAAACCGCAGTTTCACCCAGCGACATGGTGCGCTTAATCGATGAACTGCGAACAGATTCTGATTACATCCTGATCGATTCACCGGCTGGGATCGAACGCGGATTCCGGAATGCGATCGCCCCTGCAGATATTGTTGTTGTGGTCACCAATCCAGAAATATCTGCTGTGCGGGATGCTGATCGCATTATTGGATTAATCGAGGCCGAGGAAAAAGGACCAGCCCGACTGGTTCTAAACCGGATAAAACCGGATATGGTCAAAAGAGAGGATATGCTCTCTCCTGATGATGTCGTCGAACTGCTAGCTATTGAGCTGATCGGCATTATCCCCGAGGATGAAAAAGTCATTTTGAGCACTAATCGCGGCATCCCAATCGTGCTCGACGGAAAAAGCAAATCAGGTCAAGCTTTCAGAAACATTGCTTCCAGGCTTTTGGGAAATGAAGTTCCCTTCGTCAGCCTGGAGGACAGCAATGGTTTTTTTGGGCGCATATCACGCTTGATGCGTTCTGGAGGTAACTAATATGAGTAGCTTCCTCAATCGGATCTTGGGCCGAGAAAAGAGCAGCGCCCAACAGGCTAAAGAGCGACTAAAACTCGTCATCATCCATGATCGGATAGATATTAATCCTGGAACAGTTGACATCCTAAAAGATGAATTAATTGATGTCATTTCAAGGCATGTTGAAATCGACCCAGCGGATGTACGGATTGAAATGACCCAAGATGGTCGGCAGCAACGTTTGATCGCAGATATCCCTCTCAACCCAGCAGGAAGGCGGCGAAGCAGGCAACACGCATGAATGATGTAAGAACCTCCTGGCGTCACTTTGATTTCTGGCTTCTCGGGGCGATCGCGATCTTAAGCATTTTTTCAATTGCCATGGTTCGCTCTGCGATCGCCGGAAATATCACTCTGGCGGGGTATGACCAGCGCCAAGCGATATTTGTTGTCATTGGCTTCGCCGTAATTCTGATCACGACCGCCATAGATTACAAACTTTGGTCTTCAATAAACCGTATCCTGTATTACGTGATGGCTATCACACTTGGTGTTTTGTATGTGGTGGGGCAAGCGGTCTTCGGATCGGCGCGCTGGTTTGAAACGACTTTTTTCGACATCCAACCATCCGAACTGGCAAAAATCATCATCATCCTTGCTCTGGCAGAATTCTTCTCTCGCAATTTCAGGAAAGTGAATGATCCGCGCATTATATTTCGTAGTTTACTCCTGACCCTTGGTATCGTTTTATGGATCATCCTGCAACCCAATCTGGGCACTTCTATCGTAATCATAGTTATCTGGTTCACACTTTTGTGGGCAAGTGGATTAAATCTAAAGATGCTGGCTGTATTCGCGGGCTTGGGGGTCGTTGTCCCAATCGTTGGATTCCCATTCTTGGCGGATTACCAGAGAAATCGCGTCCTAAATTTCTTGTTCCCCGATCCAAGCGCCAGACACGGCGATATCTATAACATTCAACAGGCCTTGATCAGCATCGGATCTGGTGGTTGGCTCGGAAAAGGATACAACTTAGGGTCACAAGTACAGCTGCGATTTTTAAAAGTCCGTCATTCCGATTTTATTTTTTCCGCCACGGCAGAAGAATTCGGTTTCGTGGGGGCGATTTTTGTGATTGGTCTGCTGTTGTTTATCATTTATCGCATCCTACGCGCCGCCCGTCTCGCCAAGGACACCTATGGGGCATTGATCTGTTACGGTGTAGCGACTTTGGTTGCCTTCCAAGCCATTGTAAACATCGGCGTCAATTTACGCCTGATCCCGGCCACCGGCTTACCCTTGCCGTTCGTCAGTTATGGTGGAAGTGCGATGTTATCCCTATTATTGGGCATCGGGCTCGTTGAAAGCGTCATACTGAGACACAAAACCACATAGAAGATAGAGTACCCCCTTTCCCCGATTAACAATATAATAATACCTATACTTCTGCTTCAAATCTGACTCATTCAGGAGAGCGATGAATTCGAATACCAGCAAATCAGTCCGGGTTCGCTTTGCACCTTCACCAACCGGCCGCACTCACCTGGGCAGCGGACGGACGGCTCTTTACAATTATCTCCTAGCACGGCAAACCGGTGGAACGTTCATCCTCAGGATTGAAGACACCGATCGAAAGCGATATAAACCGGAATCGGAACGGGAATTAATCGAAAGCCTGCATTGGCTGGGAATAGAATGGGACGAAGGACCGGATGTGGGTGGGCCTCATGCCCCCTATCACCAGTCCCAGCGCAAAGAAACCTACCTGCAATATGCCGATCAACTCGTTGAGAGCGGACACGCCTATTATTGCTTCTGCACTCCCGAACGCCTGGCAGGCGTGCGCCAAGAACAACAGAAGCGCAAAGAGCCGCCTCACTACGATGGGACCTGTCGGAGACTATCACCTACAGAGGCGGCCCAACGGGTCGAACAAGGTGAGTCACATGTGATCCGCTTTAAAACGCCGCAGGAAGGATCGATCACCGTACACGACCGCCTACGCGGGGAGATCACGGTAGAGAACCACAATATTGATGACTACATCATCGTCAAATCAGATGGCTTAGCGCTCTACCATTTGGCCGCAATGGTTGATGACCAACTGATGGAAATCACCCACGTGATCCGCGGCTCCGAATGGCTGCCTACTTTTCCCCTGCATGCCCATATCATCCGCGCCTTTGGCTGGCAGGAACCCAACTGGATTCACCTATCGGTTTTTTTGAAACCGAGCGGGAAAGGCAAGATGAGCAAGCGTGATTCCGCACAGCTGATGAAGGATGGCTTCTCGATTTTCATTTCAGACCTGAGAACGTTGGGTTACTTACCCGAAGCAGTCGTCAACTGGACCGCCTTGATGGGGTGGAGCTACGACAGCCACACGGAGTTCTTCTGCCTGGATGACCTGGTCGAGAAATTCAACATCGACCGCTTGAACCCTTCCCCGGCGGCGATTAATACCTCCAAGCTGGACCACTTCAATGGGCTGCATATCCGCGATCTTGATGTGCCAGACCTGGCTGCGCGCATCATGCCTTTCATGGTGAATGCGGGCTACGAGGTTGAAGATGAAAAACTGCTCAAGGTCACGCCGTTGATCCAGCAAAGGATCGTCACCCTGGATGATGCGCCGGAGATGGGCGGATTCTTCTTCGAAGAGGATGTAGAGCATGTCCCCGAAAACCTGGTGGGGAAAAATATGACCCCGGCCGAATCAGCGGATGCACTTAAGCAAGCTTACCTGGTACTGGCCGACCTGCCTGAGATCACCCCCGAGACAGCTGAAGAGCCGATGCGCGCCCTAGCAGAGCAGCTCGGTTTGAAGGCCGGGCAATTGTTCTCGCTTTTGCGTGAGGCTGTAACGGGGAGGAAGATCAGCCCCCCGCTGTTCGAGACGATGGCGGTGATCGGGAAAGAAAAAGTGCTTGAACGGATTAGCCAAGCAGAAGCAATACTTCAAGCGATGGAGGGCTGATACCATTGATCTATAGAAAACTGGTTTTATACCTTCATGGATTTCTCAATTTTCGCCCAGGTATCGCGCAGCGAAATGGTACGGTTGAAGACCAGTTTCCCGGGGGCAGAATCCTTTGAATCGAGAATGAAATAGCCCTGCCGCTCAAATTGGTAGATGGTCCCTGGGACTGCATCCGCCAGGCTTTGTTCTACAACGCTGCCCTGCAAAACCTCTAATGAACCCGGATTTAAATTCGATTTAAAGTCCAAGCCTTCTTCCACTTCATCCGGGTTGGGTTTATTGAACAACCGATCGTAGAGGCGGACTTCTGCAGGCACTGCATGGGCAGCGGACACCCAATGCAGGGTGGCCTTGACCCTGCGTCCATCCGGGGCATTGCCACCCCTCGTCTCCGGGTCATAGGTACAGTGCAGTTCGATCACTTCACCGGTCTGCTCATCTTTAACCACATCTACGCAGGTGATGAAATAGCCATAGCGCAAGCGGACTTCCCGACTGGGCGCCAGGCGGAAGTATTTCTTCGGTGGTTCTTCGCGAAAATCATCCTGCTCGATATACAAGACGCGTGAAAAGGGAACCTGGCGAGTTCCCATGGACGGATCTTCGGGATTATTTATGGCTTCCAATTCTTCAACCTGATCTTCGGGATAGTTCTGGATGACCACGCGCAGGGGACGTAATACCCCCATCCTACGCGGCGCACGCTTGTTTAAATCCTGGCGGAGGTAATACTCGAGTAAGGCAATATCGATTATGCTGTTCGTTTTGGCAACGCCGATGTGATTGCAGAAATCCCGGATCGCTCCGGGCGTGTAGCCGCGCCTGCGCAGCCCAGATAGGGTTGGCATACGCGGGTCGTCCCATCCTTCAACCATCCCATCCTCCACCAACTGCAGCAGCTTTCTTTTGCTGAGCACTGTGTAGCTGAGATTGAGGCGCGCAAATTCGATCTGCTGGGGATGGTAAACATCCAGATTATCAAGAACCCAATCATACAAGGCGCGATTGTTCTCGAATTCCAACGTGCACAATGAATGGGTGATGCCCTCGATCGAATCTGAGAGACAGTGCGTGAAATCGTACATGGGATAAATGCACCACTCATCGCCGGTGCGGTGGTGCGGAACCTTCAAGATGCGGTAAAGTACCGGATCTCGTAAGGTGATATTCGGCGAAGCCATATCGATCTTGGCGCGCAATGTTCGCGAGCCATCAGGGAACTCACATGCTTTCATGCGTTCGAAGAGATCCAGGTTCTGCTCGACAGACCGGTCCCGATATGGGCTTTCTTTTCCTGGTTCCGTCAGGGTTCCCCGGTATTCGCGGATCTCTGCAGCGCTCAAATCATCTACATATGCTTTGCCCTTCTTTATTAATTGGACAGCGTATTCATATAGTTGATCGAAATAGTCCGAGGCATAGAAGAGGCGATCATCCCAGTCGAATCCCAGCCAACGCACATCCTCCAGGATCGATTCGACATATTCAACTTCCTCTTTGGTCGGATTGGTGTCATCAAAGCGCATATTGGCTTTGCCACCATAATCTTCGGCAACACCAAAATTGAGGCAGATTGACTTGGCATGTCCGATATGAAGGTAGCCATTCGGCTCCGGTGGAAAACGCGTGTGGACTCGTCCCCCATACTTATTTGTGCTCATATCTTCATTGATAATCGTGCGAATAAAGTCTACGGAGGGAGCTGCCTCATCCTTATTCATGGTATTAATTACTCTCCAAATTTATTTAGGTCTTGAATTCGAATTCAGAAGCGAGTATTTTTGGGCAAACAATTTTGATCTATTACTCACTATTATATCCATAACCGTGGAATCCAGCGCGTAGTGAGATTTAATCGGAATATTAATGCGTTTCATAGCTTGAGTCAGCCCCTGATTTGACGCATAATATCATGCATGTTAGAATAACGCGGAACCGCTGGGGGTTCGTCTAGTGGTAGGACAGCGGTCTCTGGAACCGTTAGCCGAGGTTCGAATCCTCGACCCCCAGCCTGATATCCCAGCCCCCCTAGTTCCCCCCTTCCCGGGAAGGG
>JBFFIU010000079.1:0-12673 GCA_041556275.1 Anaerolineales bacterium
TCATCAGCGTTGTCGTTGTCATTCCCGAATTCGTCATCATCGTCATCGTTAGCGTTTCCATCCTGATCATCGAAAACGTCACTGGCTAATTCAATTTCACGGGCGATCAGTTTCCCATCATGGGTAAGAATGGCATGTACCTTCACTGTATCACCAATTTCGACCACGTGCTTAATCTCGGTCAGTTCATTGATACCAAATACCTGATCAACGAATTCTAAAGCTGTGTCTGAAATCAAAACAACAACACCGGTAATCTCAATTTCTTCTCCCGCGCCATCTTGAGAGGCGATTAGGGCCTTTTCAACGCTGTTTTTGACCGTCTCAGGTGCGGTAGAAAGCACAGACTTTAGTGCGATGGCGTAATCGAAGAGGGCCTTTGTCACCTGTTCACTTAATTCAGCACCACGAGCGGGATCAGCTAGCAATACGATTTGCAGATCTCCCATCGCATTTTGGATGTAAAGTTCAAATTCGGCGGCGGCTTTTTCCACATCTTTATACCGTCCTTGTTCCAACAATTCGGTAATTTCATCCATTCGTCTCTGAGCGAAGCGTAAATGCAGCTGTGCCCGATTATAAGCATCCCCTGTTAGCGCAACCTGTGTATACTCCAGGCCGGTCTTCACTGGATAAAGCGCATCTCCAGGTAGCGCCGCTTGTGAAGCATATGCTGTCGCTGTTGCGCCTCCGAAAACCATCACGACAGCAACTAGCACTACCATGATAGTTGTGACTAGTAGTTTTTGATTTCTGTTATTCATCGAATTTACCTCATTTTGATCAGATTTTTGTTTAAACAAGCTGATAAACCAAGCCAATAGAGATCTTGATCCATCCACAGGCATAGCTTCTAATTCGCTCATGAACCTGTCACGCCTTTGGGACACCACCTGGGCTTCCCGCTCAGGAGTCAAGCGCAATAATTCAATCTTCTCCATTAACTCAGGGTTAATAATATTTTTGCTTTCCTGTGATTTACCCATTGTTTTCCTCGTGTTCTATATCGATTAGCATTCGACGTAGCGAGCCTAATGCTCGATACTGCATTGAACGTGTTGCATCAACGTTCTTTCCTAATACTCCTGCAACTTCTTCGTGTGTCCAGCCTTCTAAAAATCTCAATTGGATGACCTGTTGCTGTTCTGGCGGTAAGTGCAAAATTGCTGCTCGTACTCTTTCCCGCTCGAATTGTTCCGAAACCATCTCGTCAGGATTGGAGCCTGGATCGATATGTTCGTCAATCTCCATTTGTACCTCAGGAAGTGGCTGGCGTCGGTAAAAATCTGTGATCCAGTTATGCGCAACCCGGTAGAGATATGCTCGGACATTTTCTGTTGGTCCGCCTCCCCGAGATATCGCCCCCAGAAACCGGCTGAATGTTTCTGAAACACAGTCTTCCGCGGTCGTATTATCTCCCAATAAGCGTACAGAGTAGCGAAATATTCCTGGGCTGTATTCATCATAGATCTCGATCAGGTCTTGTTTCGTATATGATTTTGTGCTTGGAACCTGCAGTGTATTAATATTCATGCTCATTTACCCTCTATGACACAATAATCATGGATGTGTGACGATTTCAATTATAATTATCTGGTATTCTAAACTTATTTTAATCTTTTTATCTGATTTGATGAATCATAGTCAAATGTTCAAGACCCACTGGGGTGATCACATAATAAACTCTAACGTATATACTCTTTCTATTGAAAATTAATCTATACTATCATTTCTCGAATAATGGAGGTTGATATGAAAGATTCGGTTGTATCGATTAAGGACTTCACCAAATCCTACGGTGATTTTGTGGCTGTTGATCAAATCAGCTTCGAAGTCACCCGGGGGGAGATTTTTGGGTTGTTAGG
This sequence comes from Anaerolineales bacterium, assembly GCA_041556275.1. Classification (GTDB taxonomy): domain Bacteria; phylum Chloroflexota; class Anaerolineae; order Anaerolineales; family UBA4823; genus PFL25. Next base: position 1,866 of record JBFFIU010000079.1, read on the forward strand.
TCCAAACGGCGCTGGTAAGACGACTACCCTGGAGTGTTTGGAAGGCCTTCGCCAACCAGATCAGGGGTCGATGCACATTATGGATGTCGATGTACAACGTGATTCGGCAAGCCTTCGCAACCTGATCGGTGTCCAGCTGCAAATTTCCAGCTTACCAGCCAATATGACCGTGGAAGAATCAATGAAATTCTTTTCTGCCTATCACCATGTTCAACCTCGTTTTGAAATCCTGTCACGCCTGGGTCTGGATGAAAAGCGCAAGACACAATACTTTCAGCTCTCTACCGGACAACAACGCCGGTTAGCTCTCGCCCTGGCCATCAACCACAACCCTCCCGTGATTATTTTGGATGAACCTACTGCTGGTCTGGATGTCGCCTCCCGCTCGGAGCTGCATGACATGATGCAGGAGCTGAGAGATCAAGGTACTACCCTTATTCTTGCCACGCACGACATGGCCGAAGCTGAGAAGATGACCGATAGGGTTGCTATCTTGTTGCGAGGGGAGATCGTTGCCACAGGATCCCCGCGCGAGTTAACTGCAAAAGGTTCCGGGTTGACTAAGGTCTCTGTACGTACAGAGCTATCACGACTTCATAATAATGGTCAAAATTTCCCAGCCGTCACACAGGAGCGTTTCGACGATGAATATGCAATCTATTTCAGCACTGACCCTGGACCAACAGTATCGGCTATTCTCGATTTCATTTCGTCAAATGGTGATAAGTTGATCGATTTACGCGTTGAACGACCGTCTCTTGAAGAACGATTCCTTGAAATCACTGCCAATGGAGGTGCGGAATGAACGCTTTTGCTAATCATTTCCTCTTCGAATTCAAAACGGGACTGCGTAATCCAGGCGCGATGCTTATGCTTTATCTACTTCCATTCGGTTTTTACGCCGTTATGGGTCTCGTGATGGTTCAAATCAATCCTGGTTACGTTGAATTACTGATCCCTTCTATGGTTGTATTCACAACCATGTCAGCCTCTATTCTCGGACAGCCAAATGGATTAGTCGAGGCTCGTGAATCTGGGATATATCGGAGTTTCAAAATTAACGGCGTACCGGCTCTATCCATACTCGCTACTCCAGCTGTTTCAATGACCACGCATGTGTTGATCGCTTCTGCTATCATCGCTTTGACCGCGACACCTTTCTTTGGTGCCATACCCCCTGAGAACTGGTTAGCTTTTCTCTTGGTTACCCTCTTGGCTATTTTCACATTCGCCACGCTGGGCATGTTGATCGGAGTGATCTCAAGTAACTCCCGATCAGTTGTACTGTGGTCTCAGCTCATTTATCTACCAAGTATATTACTTGGTGGCATGATGATCCCAACTGAGATTTTGCCAGAAGCTGTACAAAGATTCTCCGGCTTGATCCCCAGCACCTATGTGATGCAGGCCTATTTTGGATTTGCATACAATCAGGAGACAATCATCGATCCCCTACTCTCAGTGCTTGTTTTGCTGGCGAGCGGTATCCTCGCATTATTCCTATCCGTTTACTTGTTCAATTGGGATAGCCAAAACCAGACTCGCCGGGCTTCCCCGTTATTCGCATTGCTGATACTTGTCCCTTACATCATCGCCATTCTGATTAGCTAGATCCACCTGGGATTACACAAGTTACTCCAGCTTGAAAGATATGCTGAGTATAGGGAATGCCTCGATCACATCAGCTGATATCTGCCCTGGAGAAATTGGAACATGCATCTCAATACAGGTTAGTGTTGATCATTGCGCCTCAATGCTCAGGAGTATCCAACTATCTGCACATTTGGTCACGAACAAGTATTGAAGTCGGGCAGCTCCCTCCGCTATGGATGAACCTTTCGGATGATGATAACCTTCCGAATCATTTTTTAGAAAATTTACTCTCAACATTTTTGAAATGGGATCCCAATCTACAGGATCTCATCGATTTTTCGCTAGCAAAAGTTCATAAACCGTTAACCAAAGTACCTTAAGAAAACAAATCGATTACCGTTTTATCTCCATCGATTGAGATAGTTTTAACAGGGTTCATCAATAAATCGATCCATCTTAAGGGAGATCGCTTCCTGATTCTGGTCAATTACCACCTAATCCATGACGCGACAATCCATAGGATGATCGAATACCTAATTGATTACCTGCCACCAAATTTCCACCTGATTATTTCAAGCCAAGACATTCCCTCTCTCCAGATTGCCCGACTACGGGCTAGAAGAGAATTGTTGGAGATCGACCCTCAGGATCTGATCTGATCTCAAATGACCTGGCGCCTTGTGTATTATTTCAGTCGAAACTCTGGTCACGTTTTGCCGGTGAATCTTGGGTAAATACCACATCCTGCAATATAATCGAGGGAAATCGAATGACGACATCTCTCAGAAAGAATAACTTATTCCTCCGCCATGTTGCCTTACCCAGCGATCATGGTTCCTGGGTGTTTCTTCTCAGCCCATTATTGATCGGTTTATTCGCTGGAAATTCCTGGAGTCTGGCAGCAGTTTTCCTGGTCATCGCTTCTCTGGCAGCATTTCTGATCAGGCAACCAGTGACTATCGCCGTCAAAGTATATAGCGGCAGGCGAGGTCGCGGTGATCTGAACGCGGCCTGGTTTTGGATGGGTGTTTATGGGTTGATCGGTGCCCTGGCTCTGATCGGGTTGATTTGGCAGGGCTTTGCATATCTATTTATCCTGGCATTACCAGGTATGCCTGTCTTCGCCTGGCATCTCTACCTGGTTAGTAAACGTGCTGAGCGACGCCAAATAGGAGTGGAAGTTGTGGGGAGTGGAGTGCTCGCCTTGGCAGCACCAGCCGGCTATTGGATTGGAGTCGGCGCACTTGATCCAATTGGTTGGTTGCTGTTGATCTTGACCTGGCTTCAATCCGCAGCCTCGATCGTATACGCCTACCTCCGCCTTGAACAGCGCCAGCTTGATGCAATACCTGATATCAAAATCCGGCTGATAATGGGGCAGAGGGCGCTTCTCTATACGACTTTCAACATGGTTTTTGTTGCTGTACTTTCGATTGTCAATGTTGTCTCCTTGATGCTCGCTATTCCTTATGCACTACAGTGGGGAGAAACAATTTGGGGTACTATCAAACCTGCAGTGGGTATGCGTCCAACAGCAATTGGTCTTCGCCAGCTGATCGTCAGCAGCCTATTCACCGTTCTTTTCATCCTTACCTGGTAGTCAATTAACTAACAATTTCAAAGATTATAGATTTGATCGTGAATGCATAAGCTTGAAATGAGAAGTCTCAGCAGGACGAACTGGCTAGTTTCTTGTCGATAATTTAGTTTCACAGCGATCACCCTGATGGTTCCCTTCAGGGGTAAAAAGACTCTTTCAGATGCAGAAATTCAAATGATTTCTGTTAAGTCACCACCTAATACGGCTTTTTTCATGTAAAATGATATCTGCCCAATTCAATCACTCGTCTCATCCATTGCGTTATGCAAAAAGGAGCCCCAATGCCAGTAGAGAATGCACAAGAAAACCCAGAAGAAGAAAAAGCAGTAGAGGTTGAAGGGGAAGAACCGGTATCCGAAGAGGAGCAAGAAGCTGAACCTGAACCAGTTCCTGAGGTTGAACCTTCAGATTCTGTTGTTGAAGCAGAACCGGTAAAATCTGAAGTCCAGGAAGCTCCGCAGGCCGAGCAACAATTACCACATCCCCCCTCGCAACAAATGTCGTCATCATCAGAACGCAATTGGGCACTGCTCGCCCATTTATCCATATTGCTGAATTTGGTCACAGGATTCCTCGGACCAATTGTCGCGTTAATCATTTATCTGGTATATAAAGATCGCTCCAGATATATTGCTTATCAATCCTTGCAATCCACGATATTTCAGTTAATCACCTGGATAGGTCTTGGATTTTTAATCGGCGGTATATGGCTTGTTACCGCAGCCCTATCCATATTTCTGATCGGACTGCTTTTAGTTCCCTTTGCTCTCCTGGCGACGGTATTTCTCCTGGTAGTGCCATTGGCCTCCCTGATTTATGGAGTTATTGCCGGGATTAAATGCAGTCAGGGAGAGGATTTTCAATATTGGTTGATCGGTGATTGGGTACGCGGCACCTACGAAGGGACTTGATCACGACCAATTCTTCTTAGAGTCTTGACGAATTCAATGCAACTTCGTAGAATGGCTTAAGATTATCACATCTACAACATAACGAGAGCAGAGGAGAGATCCAACGATATGTTGGACACCGAAGGGGCAAACCTAAAGAATTTACTCTTTAGATGAAACTCTCAGGTAAAAAGGACCCTGCCTCGGAAAACCTCTGGAAAGTTTGGCAATTACGCATTGCCACACCGAAGGGGCAAGTGCCAGAATTTGAATGGCTCGAATCTCTCAGGTCCAAAACAGAGGCGCACGCAGTCTACGCGTGCGTCTTTTAATTTGACCATCTGGCGCATACCACACTATATAATATACTCATCTAGGAGGTTACTATGAACATCCCAACAGATCTAATTTACACAGAGAATGATGAATGGATCAAGGTAGAGGACAAAACAGGCACCATTGGAATAACTGACTACGCCCAGGACCAGCTTTCTGATGTGGTCTATGTGGAAATAATCGCTGAACCGGAAGAAACTCTCAACCAGGGTGACGTCTTCTCCACAGTCGAATCAGTCAAAGCAGCAGCTGATGTTTATCTGCCGGTTAGTGGTACCATCATTGAGATCAATGACGATTTGCTCGATACACCTGAACTGATAAATACAGATCCTTATGGAGATGCCTGGTTGGTAAAAATAGAATTGCAGGACTCTAGCCAGTTAGATGCTCTGCTCGATCCGGAGGCTTACCAGAAACACTGCGAAGAACGCCAGACATGATCAGAATTTTGGAGGTATGAACTATTTGAGTTATTAATTTCTTAACTTTGCTCGAGAAGATTAATAAGCATTCAATTATTGGAGAAAAAATATGTTTACTCCCCACACAGAAGCCGATCGCGAGGCAATGTTTCAGACGATCGGTATAGATCGTATTGAGGAACTGTTCAATGATGTCCCAGAGGAACATCGATTTCCAGAATTAAATCTGCCCCCTTCATTGACAGAATTAGAGGTGTTCACCGAACTGAAGGATATTGCCTGGGCAAACGACTCCGCCCGGGAGCTGATCTCCTTCCTTGGTGCTGGCGCATATAACCATTACACTCCTGCTGTTGTTGATGCAATTTTGCGACGCGGGGAGTTCTACACGGCTTACACACCCTACCAACCTGAGATCTCTCAAGGCACCTTGCAAGCCATCTTCGAATACCAAAGTATGGTGGCTGGATTGACTGGAATGGACGTCAGCAATGCATCCCATTACGATGGGGCTACTGCTGTAGCAGAAGCCGTGAATATGGCTTACCATAATTTCCGGGGGAAAAGACCAAAAGTAGTGCTCTCACCAGCGGTACACCCACAATACCGCGCTACCGTCCGCACATATACCCATGATTCAGAGATTATCCTTACCGGCGACGGGGGTGAGGTCGATCTAAGCGCTGGGCCAGAAGCGCTTATTCCGCTGATCGATGAAACAACAGGTTTGGTTGTGGTCGCCTATCCAGATTTCTTCGGGCGGATTTATGACTTCACAGACTTTGCACAAGCTGTCCATGATGCTGGAGCCTTACTGGCAATCTCCGTTAATCCAATGGCCTTAGGGTTGCTGAAACCTCCTGGTGATTTTGGTGCGGATATCGTCACCGGTGAAGGCCAGTCTTTAGGCATCCCTCTATCATACGGTGGACCGTACTTAGGATTATTTGCGACAAAACAGAAATACGTTCGCAAGATGGCAGGCCGCCTGGCAGGCGAAACGGTTGACAACCGCGGTCAGCGCGCATATGTGCTGACCTTGACAGCGCGTGAGCAACACATACGGCGTGAAAGAGCGACCTCAAATATTTGCACAAATCAAGGCTTGCTTGCCTTAGCTGCAACCGTCTATATGAGCCTGCTAGGCAAGCAAGGACTGCGTCAAGTTTCAGAGCTTTGTTATCACAAGGCTCATTACGCCGCTGAACGAATTTCAGGAATTAATGGTTACGATTTATGGTCGCAACAGCCTTTCTTCAACGAGTTCGTCATCCGTTGCCCTCGTCCGGCGCAGCAGGTCTTTGACCATTTGTTGGAACACAATGTGCTTGCCGGATACACGTTGGGTAAAGATTACCCGGGACTTGAAGATCACCTGTTGATCGCTGTTACCGAGATGAACTCTCAGGAAGATATTGAATGGCTGGCTGCTGCTCTCGAGGAGGTATCCAATGGCTGAACATTTGATGTGTGAATTATCTGTACCAGGAAGAGTTGGTTTCCGCTTCCCCGATCTCGATGTTCCCAGCACCTCTCTACCTGAGAACTTGGTTAGAGATGAGCTGCCCTTGCCAGAATTGGCCGAAGTTGACGTAGTTCGTTATTTCACGCGCCTCTCCCAGCTCAATCATGGCATCGATATTGGATTTTATCCACTCGGTTCGTGCACGATGAAGTACAACCCAAAGATCAACGAAGAGACCGCCCGCATTCCCGGTTTTGCGAATTTGCATCCATTACAACCGATCGAGACTGCTCAAGGTGCGTTAGCGCTCATGTACCATCTACAAGAGTGGCTGAAAGAGATCGGTGGATTTTCTGGTGTCAGCTTGCAACCAGCAGCTGGTGCGCATGGAGAGTTGACTGGTGTGTTGATCATTCGAGCATACCATCGCTCGCGTGGAGATACGAATCGGACGAAGATATTAATCCCTGACTCGGCCCATGGCACAAATCCCGCTACCTCCGCGATGAGCGGATTGCAGGTGGTCGAATTGCGATCTGATGCACGTGGCAATGTAGACCTGGAAGCATTGCGGGAACATTGTGACGATACGCTGGCTGGCTTGATGCTAACCAATCCCAACACACTCGGCTTGTTTGATGAGAATGTCGTTGAAGTGAACCGAATGGTCCATGAAGCAGGTGGATTAGTATACGGGGATGGGGCAAACATGAACGCCCTGCTAGGCATTGTTCGACTTGGGGATTTGGGTTTCGATATCTTACACTACAACCTGCATAAGACTTTTTCGACGCCGCATGGCGGAGGCGGTCCCGGTTCTGGACCAGTTGCAGTATCTGCTGAGTTGGTTGATTTCTTACCCGATCCTGTGGTCGGGATCATCGAAGAAGAAAGCCCAGAATCAGACCTTCCGCCTTTATATGGCTTTGTTACCCCTCCCCAGACGATAGGCCGCGTCAAAGCCTTTCAAGGACACTTTGGGATGTTTGTACGAGCTTATACCTACATCCGCATGCATGGTGCTGATGGGCTACGCCAGGTGTCCGAGTATGCAGTTCTTAACGCCAATTACTTAATGGCCCGCTTAAAGGATGCCTATCATATACCCTATGAACGTGTGTGTATGCATGAATTTGTGGTTGAAGGCCGTTGGTCCGATTCCCCTGATATTCACGCTTTGGATATTTCCAAGCGTTTAATGGACTTTAATTTTCACCCTCCAACAAATTATTTCCCTCTCATCGTTCACGAGTCGTTGATGATTGAACCAACCGAGACCGAAAGCAAGGAAAACCTTGATGCATTTGTGGAGGCAATGATTAAAATTGCGGAAGAGGCTAAGCACAACCCAGAAGTGTTAAAGAATGCTCCTCATAACACGCCTTTTGGTCGCCTTGACGAAGTAAAAGCGGCCAAAGAGCTCGTGCTCTGCTGTATTCCAGAATATGCTTAATAGAGTTTAAAAGTCAGAGAGTACGACTGGAGCGTTTCAGCACATGTTGCTGAAACGCTCTTTAATTAATCCTCCACCTGATCGATTATATTACTAGTTGGTCGGGCACGGCTTTCTTCGTTCCTTGGTGGACTTTTTGCAGGATTACATTTGCATCGAACATGTTACCAGAATGCAACTCGTAAATTATTAGGATTTTTTATTCAGTTCCTTTTCTCTGTACCTTAATCTCATAATGTTGGGAACGTTGATCAAAATGCGATAATAGGGCTCTTGCCTTCTTAGGGACAACAGCCTGTTCGTATTCTTTCCCCGCGAATTCTTTTACAGATTCCAACGTATCAAAAGTCATGATAGTAATAAATTCGGTCTCGTCACTCAATTCTCGTCGTAGTAATTGAATCTTATGAAACCCAGAAATATGTCGATTCTGTATGCCTACAAAAATCTCTTCTTTGAGCAATTGTTCATATGCGTTTGCATTTTGATGAGTTGTCCATCCGTGCCATATTCTACTTATCATCGCCTATTCCTCTCAAAATTCAAGATTTGAAAAATTTACATCTGCTTTCGCTCTTCTATTACTTTACAGGTGAATTTCTTGCCCTTTCTACCTATTATACGCCCAACGGCTGGCGTTACCTGCGTTGGGGTGGGGACAGTGAAGTCATCCAATTAGAAATAGGGTAAGTCGTAGAAAAAAAGTCTGAAAACGTCACAGAATCCCCAGCATCAGGTGCACGCTTTGTTTAGCAACCTACCAACTTCCCTGAGTACAGCTTGCTCACCATTGATCATTTCTCAAGCCAACCCAGCTTACAGCGAGACAAAGCACACCTTATTAGGTAGCCCGTGCCCAATGATGTTGATCCATAAATTGCGCCCTCTGCGCACATAAACCCAGCCAAACAAAATCCCCAAGGCGCCGACGCCAAGCAACGCGGTCTTTAACCAACTTGCGGGTATCCCCAGCCCGATCTCGTTCCAGCTGCTGCCTTGACGTTTGAGGATGAGCCCGCCAAGGATGATTATCAGTAATTAGCCAAGATTGACAATTGCGACGCCCGCCAGGGTGTCCAACCGACAACATTTCCTACTGCTGCCAGTACGATGACTGGGGAACCGGGGATCAGAATATCACCTAGAGCGCGCGGGTGAGAAATAGGGATTTCCTGTAATGAATTTGATTACTGCTTCCATAAAGTCCGAGTGTCTGTAAACCTTCACAATTATTTACAACCAATTATTCAACCGCTGGTTACGATTTCCAATAGATCTGACGTCCTTCACAAGTCGCATAACAGCTTGCTACATTATCCGTAATAGCGAAGGGTTTTACCAAGTCTCATTCTGACAAACTAAGGGAACTTTTGAAACTTGCACACGGAGTTAGTCAGTCGGCAAGGCAAACTATATTTACCCTTTCTAGCGAAACCAAATAAATGGAGTATTAATCTACTCGATGAACTATTCTATGCTTGTCATAACTATCATTTCTCCTGCTATCAGCTCTGTTATCTCGAGGCGCCAGGGACAATGATAAAATAATTACCTAAATTGAGGAATTCCTGGTGCAGGTATTAAGCCCTCATACATGTTACGAAGAGATTTAGATCAATTACTGGTATTATGTCGTTTTTCAAGCGACTGGAGGCTACCCGGTGTCGGTAAATTCTCCATTCAAGCGTATCGAACCAAACAAGACTGTCGAAATACACCTGACGGATGGAAATGTGCTTCAAGGTCCCCGGGGCGCAACAGTCGGTGAATTTCTGGAATCTATCAACGGCGGTCCCCCTTCACAACTTTCTCACGGCAATGGATCCCAAATACCGCCACCAACAGTAGGTGCTGTTGTCAATGGTCAACTCCGCGAATTGACCTATAGGATCAACATCGAATCTGAAGTCAAGCCGGTTACGATGGGCGAAGCGGATGGTATGCGCATCTATCGCCGCTCGTTAATCTTCTTACTCGAAGCAGCTTTCGAAGAATTATTTCCGGAAGGATCGATCTTTATCGATCACTCCGTGTCTTCAGGTGGTTATTTCTGTCATGTCAGTGAAAGGCCGCCATTAACCCCGGACGAATTAGAACGTTTAGAAATGCGGATGCGCGCTATCGTCGAGGCAGATTTATCAATTTCTAGGTTTGTAGTCCCTCTCCAAGAGGCTATCGATTACTTCAAATCTAAGGGGCAGGATGATAAGGTCCAGCTGCTTGCTTTCCGCACCAAGGACTACGTTACTCTTTACCAGCTGCTCGACTGCCGTGATTACCTGCATGGATATATGGTGCCTTCATCTGGATATCTGCAGTGGTTCGCCTTGGCACCTACCAATCAGGGATTCACCTTGCGCTTTCCCCGCCGCCACCGACCGACCGAATTGCTCCCATTGCCAGATTACCCCAAGCTGTTGGCTACCTTCCAACAATATGGCAAATGGTTGTACCACTTGGGAATACATAGTGCCGGAGCACTCAATGACGCAATTTATGGTGACCGCATCCGGGAGGTGATCCTGGTTTCTGAAGCTTTACATGAGCAACAAGTCGCTGACATTGCTGATGATGTAGCCGAACGCATGAAAAAAACGCGCCTGGTATTTATTGCAGGCCCTTCATCCTCCGGTAAGACAACTTTTGCCAAACGCCTTACTATTCAGTTGTTGGCTCACGGCATATCTCCCTTTTCCTTCGAGTTGGATAATTACTTTGTTGATCGAGATCAAACTCCGCTAGATGAAGATGGGGAGTACGATTTTGAGTGTCCGGATGCCTTGGATCGCAAGCTTTTAGCGCATGACTTGAAGCACCTGATCGCTGGAAAAAGCATTCAAATGCCGCGCTTTAATTTCATTGACGGGCGCAGAGAATTAGGTGAGGTGGTTCAGCTGGATCAAGAACAGATCGTTATTATAGAAGGAATACACGGTCTAAATCCCGACCTGCTCCCAGAAATTAGACCAGAACAGACCTGCCGCATCTATGTATCTGCACTAACCCAGATAAACCTCGATCGCCATAATCGCGTTTCAACAACCGA
>JBFFIU010000080.1:0-12505 GCA_041556275.1 Anaerolineales bacterium
AGGCTGGCAGGCATTGAACCGGAAATAACCAGGGAGAACTCCCCCCTGTTACAACCTGCGGCTCAAGAATTCTTTGAGCCGCTTTTTTTATTCCTCGAGGGACTCACTTTCAATGATATCTTCTGTACCTGCTTCTGGTGGTAGCTCTACTGGTGGTTCAAGATCTTGCTCTTCTTGTTCTTCTCGTTCTTCCCGATCTTCTTGCTCTTCGAAAGACTCGACATCCAGCAGTGGTTCACCCACTACGGATTCGTCGGTGGGCTCATCCAATGTATCCGTGTCGACCCCAAGTGGGCGCAGGGCTTCATCCAGGGTCAGGTGTTCACGGCGCATCCCTGGTGCCGGTGTGCCGCAATAAGGACAAATATTCCAGGGTAGTTCCATCAGCTTGCCACAGTGGTGGCAATTCTTGCGCAGTTTGGTGTGGCAATTGGGGCAGATTGACCAATTATCTTTGACGCGACGCCCACATCCTGGGCAAAGAGGGGCATCTTCTATGGCCTGAAGCAGCGCTTCCTCCTCCAGGGTATGCTGGTATTCTTGTTCTAAGGTGTGAGATGGCCTCAAGATCAGATAGATCACAATGCCAGGGATGAATAAAACAGCAACAACCAGCACTGCCAAAATGCGAGATAATGGGTCGCGAGCCCGCGCTTTGATATCCCTGTACGTCCAGAACACCAAGCTCAACCACAAGGCCGCAAGAAATGCTGCCGCCCAGGCAGTTAAGATCAAAAGAATATTGCCAAGCGCTGCGGGATCAAAGTTCATAAGCCACTAATTGGAAAAAATTATAGCACGGAAGCGCACCAGCTCATAAAATGCTTGCCTTGAGATTTAAGCTGATGTATATTCTTATCAGGGAACCAGTTCATGCATAGCTGAAAGCGAGAGACGATGAACGGACGTAATGCCACTTACCGCATCACAGATTTTGTTGAATCAGAAAGACCGCGTGAACGTTTAGCCCGGCTCGGACCGAGATCGCTGTCAAACGCCGAGTTGCTAGCGATCCAGTTGCGAACGGGAGCACCGGGTGAGAATGCGGTTCAAGTCGCCCAACGCCTGCTCGACGCATTCGGCGGAGTGACCGGTTTGCATCGGGCTGCCTTTGAAGAAGTTTGTGCCCAGCACGGCATCGGTACTGCAAAAGCAGCCCAAATCAAATCCGCACTTGAATTGGGCTACCGCATGAAGCATGAATCACTTGAGAAAGCCACGATCCACAGCCCTGAAGAAGCTGCACAATTGATTTTGCACGACATGGGTGCGCTGGAACAAGAGGAATTGTGGGTAATCCTTTTGGACACACGCAACAAGTTAATTTCCATTGAAAATATTTACCGAGGTTCGTTGAACTCTTCCCAGGTTCGAGTGGGAGAGTTGTTCAAAAACGCCATCCGGCGAAATTCTGCTTCGCTCATCGTGGCTCACAACCATCCCAGTGGTGATCCTACACCCAGTCCAGATGATATCGCCGTAACACGCGCCATAATCGAGGCAGGAAAATTGCTAGATGTTGATGTGCTCGATCATCTGGTGATCGGCAGCGGAAAATTTATCTCTATGAAACAACGGGGGCTGGGATTCGGCTGAGAGTCGACCGATTACAAAGTGGAGCGCACGTAAAAGGATTTAAATTCACCGCTCGGGGGCAACCATTCCAGATCAAGCTGGGTAACGTTGGACATGCTTGGTCCTCGCCGAAGGAATACCAACAATTGATCCAGTGCTTTGCGGTCCCCTTCCGCCATCACTTCAACTCTGCCGTCCCAGCGATTGCGGGTCCAACCTTTTACACCCAAAGTGAGTGCACGATCAACAACATAGGCCCGAAAACCGACTCCCTGTACGCGCCCTTGAATGTTCGCATGTAGACAGGCCAATTCATTTTCGCTCATAGTTCTATCCTCGTCGGTCTTTTGCGAATAATCACGATCCCGACAATGATGGGACCCGCCAAGATAACAAGCAATATTATCAACCAGGGCAGGAATTCCTGGAGCGAATTCATCAATAGGTTACCAGCAAAATTCGCTCTCAGCCAGGAATTCTCCAAGTTGGTCAGGTCAGTTCCCAGCGCACTCTCAACTCCATGTCCACAATCCAATCCAGAAGCATAGGCAGCCATCAGCTTGTTTAAGCCCGGATCCCCAAACTGGTCATGAAGATAAGCTGTAAACGAAGCTGATTCTGCGTAGGCAAGTAAGGCATCCTGGGAATCGATGGGGAACGTCGTGCAGAGAGATGCGAGAGGCAAAAGCTGATCGATATCGTAGGCTCTTTCAAGCATACTCTGGTACTCTGGATCAGGGTACAACTCGGCCAGCGAAGCCAATCCCTCATTGAACCAGGCAGGTAAATTGGTATAAGCATTGGCATCGGTGTAATACAAAGCAATGTGCATCAATTCATGTGGGATCTGGCGCTCCATCTCAAGCTGCTGGTCGGGTCCAGGTGGTAAAGAGACCAAAACAACCCCCAGGTCTGGGTCAGCGTGACCGGCGGTCCAATACCGAGCAGTCTCAGGCAATGCATCTTGCATCGTTTGGGGATCCTCATAGACATAAATGTCAAGGCTTTCTGGAAAAAAAACTGGCATTAAATCCTGAACACTTTCATGGCCTGCCCAGACGATATCCAATACCTGTTCAGCGAAATCAAGTTCTCCTGCATACCAATGGATTTTAAACGGTTCGCTGTCAAGCATTCTCCAATCATACCTGTTATCCAGATAGACAAAATGATTTCGCGAGCCGGCGTAGGAGCCTCCGTCGATTGAATTCACCTGGTACCAGTATTCAACATCTGAAAAAGCGCTGAGCGGAAATTCCGTCAAGTCAACATTAAGAGATGCATTTCCACCCTCATCCAGGAAGACCGGGTGAACTTGAATATCAGAACTACGGGCATCCTGCAGGAAGAGCAGCACTTCTTCTATCTGGTCCGCAGGGGAGATAACTGCTACGAAATCGATGTGATCGCCAAAAGCGTAGATGGGCTCTTCAGATCTGATCTCAAATTCAGCTTGGGAACTCCCCAATCCAGAAAGTAAAATCGAAGTGCCAAGCAGAATTGAATACAGAAATTGGGCGAACTGCATGGTTGCCATCATGCACCGAGGTACATAAGCAATGGTGTGACAGTCAAAGGACTCAACAGCGTCGAGGTAAACACCGCGGTCGTCATGAACGCCGGTTCAATATTATATTCGATCCCCAAAACCGTCATCAACACCGCAGTTGGAACTACTGATTCAAGAACTCCCGCCTGAAAAGCGGGACCATCTAATCGGAATAGTATGCCAATGCCGATCGCCAAAACGGGAGAAACGACCAGGCGCAACGTGTTTGATAATCCGATTGCAAAAGTATGCTTACTCCTGTTCGAATTATACAATTGAATGCCCATCAACACCAACATCACAGGGATGGCTGCATCTGCTAACAAGGATACAGTACGATCGACCGATAGCGGCAGAGCAAAATCTAAGCGGTTGAAGATCAAAGCCAGGATAACAGCATATAGGACCGGGACTTTAAACAGCCCGACGAAAGCATCCTTAAGGCTGGATTTGCCTAGCGAAGCCAAGACGACTCCCACAGTATATACCAGTATGGCGGTCGTCGCGAAATATATGCTGGCATATGCCAGAGCATCCTCGCCAAAAGAAAAAAGGGTAAGTGATAATCCATAATTACCAGCATTACCGAACATGACGGTTAATAATAAGGCGACCAGGATACTTCGTTCAAAATTTAGAACATATCCAATAATGGCGGCGATTACACCAATAGCCAGGACGACAACAATTGTATACCCAACCATTTGTAGGATGTCGTCGCCATCCAACTTACTAGAGGTGAGTAAATCGAAGATCAGACAGGGGCTGAATATGTAGAAAGCAATCTGAGAGACAGATTTTGGGGTTACACCGAGATATCGCGCAACCAGAAAACCCGCCCCTGCTGCTAATAATATGGGTAATAAATTGTTGCTAAAAATGATCAGCAGATCAGTCAATCCTGGAGATCCTCGTCATCTTCTTCATCGTACGTGTTATCCAGGAAGTCATCACCCACCTCTGATTGAAAATCGTCATTATCTTCGATCTCTTGAGCCATCTCCTGTGCTATCAGCATCTCATACAATTCATCCTCAGGAGTATCTTCAGGGATATCGATGAGAGAAAATGGCTGTAAACCATCAGTAAATGCGAGATTGTCCAAAGCAACTTCTAAATAATCCGCATCCTGGTCATTATCAGCTTCCTTTAAAAGCCTTTCTAGAGAATGCCGTGCTCGATCCCCACCGATCTCCGAGAGCGACCAGATCGCAGCTGAGCGCACAATCTCTTCGCTATCCTCAGATAATTCCACGAGAGATGAGATCGCCTCTTTGCACTGCAGTTCGCCGGCGGCACGGGCTGCTTCTGCTCGCAGAGCAGGCATTTTGCTGTTCATCATTGACAGGACGGTCTTCTCCCAGCGGGAGTCCATTGAACGACCCATAGCCAATAAAGCAGAGGCCATCAATTCATGATCGTTGGAAACAAACGCGGTTTCGATCAGTTCTGGTACTTCTGGGCGACCGGAATAACTAAAAGATTCTAGGGCGCGACTACGCACCTTTTCAGATCGATCCTCAAGGATTGATCCCAAAAGGTGATCCTCGAGATCGGTCGATTTCTCTCTTGGCAGCTGGTCCAACTCACTAAGGTAGACAAATTGCCCTAACCCGGAGGCCGCTGCAGCTCTCACACCTGGATCGGGATCGGATTCGAGGAGTTGGAGAAATAAGGGGATCAAATCGTAGGAGTCAAACTCCCACAATATCTGCACTGCGAGCCGCCGAACGATGGGATCTTCATCGGAGATCACACAACGTCCAACGCTTTCGAAGGAAAGCAGCATGTCTGCGCTGCCGAGTTCTTCCAGGTCTTCTAATAACGCCTTTCTGCGCCACAATGGTAATCGAGACCAGGTATGGATAAATTGGTTCAGCTCCTCTGAGTCGAGATCAGAGAGCCGATAGAGGTAGCCAGGATTGAATGGTGTCTCTTCATCCAGGAGAGCATCAATTACCGTTTGGAATGATATTTCGGGGGTTTCGGACATAACTCAGGTACCATTGCGCTTGAAGATAGCAGGATGGTTACCTCGGTATATCGATCGGATTTATGAAATCCTGCAAGTTTATAAAGATCAACAGCATCAGCAGCAAGGCAAAGCTGACCAGGTGAATGGCATTCTCGTAACGGGGCGGAACCCGGCGACCCAGGATGATCTCGGGTAAAGTGAACATTATCCGTCCTCCATCCAGCGCAGGGATGGGCAATAAATTGAGCACCCCGAAGGAGATGGTGATCGTTGCAAAGAATGCAAGTGTATTGACACCTTGAGGAATACTCTGTTCGGCTTCCGTCTCTTGAACGGCTTGATAAACATCGAACATGCCTTTTAATCCCAGTAGGCGACCTTCGCTGGCTTCCATCTCACCGCGTAGAATTTGGATTGGGAATGTGAGCAGCATCTCGCCATGCTGGTAAACCGCTCCAACCCCTGATGGTAGGGCGGCAATCACGCTGACTGGTTGAGTTGGATTGCTCATCACAATTCCAATGGCGCCCTCTCCTTCCGGCGGCTCAACACGCGGCACCAGGGTGACAGTATCTATTTGATCGTTGCGGGAGTACGATATTTCAACCGGGTTGCCAAGATTATCATATATTGCCGTCTGAAGGGATTGAATGCTTTCTATATTCATTTCTGCCACCCCCAGGATCATGTCGCCTGGGAGCAATCCAGCTTGCGCGGCAGGTGAATTGGGTACCACTTCCATGATCTGTACCTGGTCCGTTATGGGATTACCAATACGGCTGATAATCATCGCATACAGAATGACCCCGACCAGCAGATTGGAAAATGGCCCCGCGACCAGTACCGCCAACCTCACCCATGGACTAGCGGCTGCCAATCCACCTTCAACGTTGGGATCATTCTCGCCTTTCGGGCGGACAAACCCACCGAAAGGAAGCATATTGAGGGTGAATTTCGTGCCCCCAGCGGTAAAAAGGGTGGCAATGCGGGGTGGGTAGCCGAGACCGAATTCTTCTACTTCAACCTTAAAAATGCGAGCGGCGATAAAGTGCCCCAATTCGTGGATGATTATCAGAGCAGCGATGGCAACTGCCAATTCTGCTATTTGAATGATCAAATCTGAATTCATATGTTCTTCCAAAAATAGACTAACAGCGATCTAAAACCTTCAAATTGATTATATCCTTTACTGAGCCCGGACACCATACATCCCGGCAAGTCTAAGACGATTCTAAGAAAGAGAAGTTCCATCTATTAGATGATTTGAGGTGGTTTATCTCTTGGTTAGAGAGCAATCCAAATCGACATACCGATTAATCTTCGATCAGGTGTGCTGCTCTCCCTGGACTGGCGGATAACACCTCGTTTACCCCCGGGATATTGATCAGGTTGGCGATCACACCGGGCGCGTGATCCCCAGGAGTGAGAATGTGCACGTTTGGTCCGGCATCGATGGTATAACAAACCGGAGTTCCATCCTGCCTCAATTCCTTCACAGCCTGAATTACTGCCAATGTGGCCGGCTGCCAGTAAAACAGCTGTGGCTGGGAGGTCATCATCACGGCATGCATCAGGTTGCTATCCAGCTCGGTGATTTGGGCGAAAGCCTCAAAATCTTTTTTCAAGATCGCCATCCGGCACAGCTCCAACCTGCGAGGGGTATCAGCAACGCGTGATGTCTGTAGCGGGCTGGTTTCCGCCAAAGCATGCCCTGCATGGGAACCGGTCTCTTTGTGCTCATGGCTGAGCACCGCGATGCAGTCATTCAGGTTCCAATGGTCCGCTGAAGCGAGAGATGTCGCAAAAGAGTTGGTATCCTCATTCCCTGGCTGCCATTCTACGAAGCCGCCTGGAACAGAACGGCAAGCAGAGCCAGACCCACGACGAGCGAGGCGGGAAAGGTCTCTCTCGTCTAATTGCAGACCAGCAGCAGAGCTGGCCGCCAGGCTCAAGGCCGCAAAGGCCGAAGCAGAGGAGGCGATCCCCGTTCCGCTGGGGAAATTATTCTCACTCTCTACCCTGGCATAAGCCTGCATTCCAGAAATTTGGCGGACATGTTCCAGAAATTTGGTCACCCGCTCGTACCGGAGTCCAGTGATAAGATCACCCCCCAAACGAAATTCATCCCTTGACAACTCTGGATCATAACTCACCTTGGTGCGCGTGTAGAGGCCATCCAGGTTCATCGAGATCGAACCGTTAGCTGGAATGCGCAGCTCTGGATCGATATCACCCCAATATTTGATAAAGGCGATGTTTGGGTGAGCTATGGCGGTAGCGGATTGCATGGTTCGAGTTTACCATATGGCTTGTTCTTAAATTGAATTCTCATCGCAAGTAACGAATAAATGCTATTAAACCCACCTCGATTTAGGCGGGTTTACAATGTGAAAATTTTTATACAAAGAATAGAATTTAATACAAGGCTTGAACGTTATTTCGATGCAAATTCAACACCCTGGTGGAATAATCAATAGTATTGAACGTGCGCGCACCAATCTCAGTACACGAGAAATGCCACGAGAAAGGAATTATCACACCAAATACACCTGATAAGAAAACTAAGAAGGACAATCTTCTACTCCTTGGGTACCTTACAAACACAATAAGAAGTCATCCATATACAATTAAATGGACCTCATGGGTGTTACTTCATTATATATCCTATACTGGAACGAGACGGGTGAGAAGGGGTGATTTGACATTTTATGGAATATCCACCGGGGTAATTCCATAACTTTGAAGAGACAAATTCAAGTTTTTGGCGAACAAATTTTCCATTTGGCGGGAAATTTCAGGTTTTTTCTTCGAAGGGGAGATAATCTGTAAGCGTGAAACAAATCAAAAATCTAACCAAAGAAAACCTCTATGAAATAGTTAAATTCAAATGAAGAAAGCAATGCCATAAGCCGCACATCATTAAAGTTGCTTAGATCACAAAGTGTTTCAATCTATAGGAGAGAAAATAACAATGAACAAGAAATTTGCAAGATTAAGTTTGACTGGTTTGATGATGCTGATGCTCCTGGTTGGGATCACGGGAACGGCATCGGCAGCGCCATCACCCACAGGCGCGAATGCGAGTGTAGGGGTGGCGTATACGGACAGGTTTCACGACGAGGGCACGGATGAGATCGAGAACTTCTGCGGGGAGTCTGGCCTGACGGTCCAACACACTTTCTCGCTCGACATGTTTGTTCACATCGTCCCGCACGGACCCGATCGGCTCGACTACTTCCTCCAGCATGGCGTGTGGACGGACACCTACACGAGCGGTGGAAAGACAGTCACGGCAGTCGCGAATGTCATTGAGAAAGACCAGTTCATCACCGACAACGGTGACGGCACGCTCACCATTGTCATCCTCGCCACCGGGAACGCGACCGCGTATGGCCCGGACGGCAAGGCGATCGCCCGGGACCCGGGCCAGTTGCGATTGGTGATCTACATCGATGCCGATGGTAACCTCACCTTTGGCGACGTGATCAAGGGCTCAACGGGCCGCAGCGATGACTTCTGTGATGCGGCGGTCGCCGCGCTCACCGGGTAGACGCTTCGGTCACTGCCGTCTGCATTCATCACGTACATATCCGCGCTCTGGTCTCGGTTGCTCGAGACCGCAGCGCGGATATTAATGACAAGCTCTACACCGATGGACGCCAGGTAGTGGACCAGGCGTTATTATTTATAGATATCTGACCATTGCAAGTAGCAACCTTCCAGTGATTGTGATAGGGTGTCGATTGTGATTATTTGATGAAGGCGATGTTTGGACAAGCGACAGCCGTTGCGGTTCCGGGTTTAATAGACACGTTATGTAAATAACCTGTTCATTATTTTCTATCGCTACTTTACCACGCACGTTTAGCAGGTCTAGTATCTTTCATTGATCTTCGAAAGTTGAGTGTTCAATTCCTTCCATTACTTGCGACAGGAACGTTTCTATCAACTCAAGTTGATCCTCTGTAATAATCACCTTTTGAATGTGGTTACTTATTTCTTGATAAGGGCTAAGCTAAAGAAAAATTTGTTTTCATAAATTGGTCTTTCTAAGTTTTTTCAATGTGAGGATTCTTTTCTGTCTGGTTGGCTTTGCACGGAGATTAAGGTGACGCCCAAATCACGTATGCGATTGAACAAGCCGTGCAGCGCAGACTGGTCGAACTCTCCGCGGATGATAGTTTGGTTGTCAGCACTGGCTTTAACCTCCAGCCCCTCGAACCAACGCAACCAGCGTTCATCGAGTATTCCCTCGAGACAGATTTGATAATGAGTGGATCGATCCGTAAATTTCATAGTTTTTTTATTTTTTTAATCTTCTGATTTGGTTAAATCGCTTGCTTGACGCTCGTGCTAACTACTTCGGGCAGTGGATTGCCTTTCTTTTCCATGTTCATCACGACGGGGATGAATAAACCGGTCATCGCCATAAAGATGCACAGAATGCCTCCAAGCAGGAACCAGGCCTGAATCCCGAACCGATCAGCGACGGGACCAGCGATCATCAATCCGAGCGGTGTTATTCCCGTGCCAACGCTGCTCAAGAGTGAGAAAACGCGGGCTTGCATATCGGGTTCAACTGTGGATTGGATGACAGCGAAGAACGGACCCATCGTCATTGGGGTCATAAAACCGACAAGCAGTGCAGCACCAACCGCAAGCGAGATTGCTGAGGCGGGTGACAGCGCCAGGATCAGGGTGCCTGCTCCCATGCCCATCAGCCCGACCAGCGAAGTAAGTATCTTGCGTGAGAAGCCTCCCCAGATTCCCAGCAACGCGCCACCGAGGATCATGCCAGCGCCCATGGCTGATTCCACCCAGCTCAGGTGGATGGCGCCCCCGCCAAAATAATCCTTGACCATGAGTGGGAGCAGCGAAAAGGCAGGGATGATCGTGAAATTAATTCCCACCGTCATCAGCCCAATGATCAACAAACCAGGCCAACTGATCATATAACGTAAGCCTGCTTTGAAGTCTGTCCAGACGGATGTTTTTTCCGCATCTACCTCATTTCGTTCTGGTTGGGGAACGTGGATAAAGACCAGCGGCAGGATGGCAAATAAAGCTGTAATCACGTCGATAGATAGGATGCCCTGCATGGGGAGCATTCCCAACATTAAGGCACCCAACGGCGCAGCAACCACGTTCAAGCCACCGTTGAGCAGTTGGTTGAGTCCCTGAATGCGCGTCAGTTGCTCTACTGGTACCATCAGGGAGGTAGAAGCGCTCATCGCATTCCCGTGAAATGTGCTGGCTAGGGAACGGATCAAGATCACGGCGTAAATATGCCAGATTTCGACGACATCCAGCGCAAACAGAACTGCTAATGCTATGGTTGCCAAAGCGACGATACTGTCAGCAACCAGCATGATCCGGCGACGATTCCAGCGGTCGACCAGCGTTCCGATGAACGGGCCGAGGACTACGTTGGGCAGCATACCGACCAGGGAGGCGGTCGCCAGCACGGTGGCTGAACCTGTCTGGACCGTCAGGTGCCAGATCAGGGCGAATTGCACCAGTTGGCTGCCCAAAATGGAAAGCGCCTGCCCGCTCCATATGGTGAAAAAAGTGGTCTTCCAGGGTTTGTTGTCTTGGATTGAAAATTGCGTTGCCATGAGCGTAATCCTTACTTTTCATATGGAGCCATCCTTGGGGGCAAGGAGCGCATATCTTCGCCCTCAAGGATGGTTCCGGGAAACCGTTTCATCTCGACCGAATATTATCCGGCTGTTGCGGAAAGCGAATTTTTCGCCGTTTCATCAGCCTCAGAAGTTATTTCAGCCTCTCGCCCAGGCATGAGAACCTCGGTAACGCCGGCTCCTTTTGTGAACATCGTATGCCGATTTAGGACCACGATGATCACCGCCACAATCCCGAAAAGGAGGTTGTCCCAGGGTTGCCCATCGGGAAAGATGGGATTCATCATCTGAAAGTGATACAGGTAAGCGATCAGCAGGCTGCCGCGAGCGCTGTTGAACATGGGCGTGAGGATAACGGAGAGAGCGATGACGCCGCCATAGAATGGCACGATGGGCCAGGCGCTATTTTCAACCCCTCCCCCAAACAGAAACACAGGCAGGTGCCAGGTGGCCCAAATGATTCCCACGATTAAGCCAGCCCAAAAGGGAGCCATTTTGCGCTGCAGCAGCGGTTGGGCGACCCCCCGCCAGCCGAACTCCTCGATGGTACCCAGGAGGAAAAGGCCCTGAAACAACGCTGGAAACACCTGATACCAGGGAGTAAAGGGGAACGGATCGCTGATGGTGCCATTCAGTGCAGCGGCAAGGTAAGCGATGGCAGGAATGCCCAGGAGCAAGTACAACCACCAGGCCAGGGGCATGCGCCATAAGGTCAATCGCCGAAAGAAGCTGCCCAGCCCTTTTAGCCCATAATGCCGCCAGACCACGATGGCGCCAGCAATCCCGGGCGACCATGACATGAGGATAAATAAGGGATTGCTTCTGGTGATTTCACCAAAGATTGCGACAACCTGGTCGGTGAATAAGATCAGCAGGGCGGCGATACCCCAGCTCAAGCCAAAGGTGATTGCGAGAAAAGGGATAAGAGTTTTGGTTTTCATGATATTGTCTCCTTGGTTTTATTTTGATGATGGTTACAGTTTATAGTTTTATGCGGCTTTTGTCGCCTATCGGAAGATAGGTTGTGAGGGTAGGTTAAATAAAAAAAGAGCCGTGAGAACGGCTCTCAGGGATCAGATGAGGACTTTCTAGAAGCCCAATTCCCTAGCCCGGGCGATGGCCTGCAAACGATTGCTGACCCCCAGTTTCTGCAGAATGTTATGGACATGCCATTTGGCGGTCCCCACACTGATGACCAATTCGTCGGCGATTTCCCGGTTGGTTTTGCCCGCCACGATCAGGCCTAATACGCGCAATTCTTGCTCGCTGAGCGGTTCAGGCAACTGGTCCAGGGGCGATTTTCCAGATTCAGCCTGGAGACTACCCAGGATGGCGTCTACAAGTTCGGGAGCGGCCTGACGCGCTTTTAGCAGCAAATCGAGAAGCGCTGTCCCTTCATCCAAAAAGATGCGGATAAAGCCTTCGGGTGCAGCCAATCCCAGTGCTTGGGATAGCCAGTCTACGGCAGATGGGATGTCTTTTTCGGCGCGATGGAATAGTGCCATCAGAATCATGACCTCTATGCGGGTTCGAAGGCGACCTTGAGCCTGCCCCTGCTTAAGCAGAGCATCCAAGATAGACGGCACCTTTTCGCGATCGCCCGTTTTCAGCAGGACGCGCACGAGGGTCAGATCCGCGAATTCGTGCGATAGGCCGGCCCGGACAGCCTGGTAATCCGCTGCCCACTGCGTTGCTGCTTCTTCTTGACCAATTAAGAGTTGCAGGTTGGCGATGTGGGCTGCCGCGAGCATGGACATGCGTTCCACA
>JBFFIU010000081.1:0-12479 GCA_041556275.1 Anaerolineales bacterium
AATATTTTCCCAATCCTTCGATGTGGATTTCCTGGGCGCCTACTTCTCCAGTCAAACTGACATCGCCGGCGCCGCTGACCCGAGTGGATACCCGATCGGCCATCAGAGAATCAAGATCGATTTTACCGGCTCCATCGAAGGTGATCTCCAAGCTAGGTGTTTGCAGGGATTCGATTACAAAGGAACCCGCACCTGATAAATCAAGCGCTTCTAAATCGATCACATTCAGACGGAATGTGATCTTGTCGCTGGGATCCGGAATGATGTTATCCTGAAACTCCAAATAAAGCGTATTACCCCTCACACCACTTTCAATGTACTGCATCAGGTTGTCATCCGTCTCGATAGTCAATGATTCGGTATTGCTTTGGGTGATTAGCACTTCACCAAAACCAGACATATTTACACTATCGAATCCACTCACATCCCGCTCTTCTGTAACCACATTGCCGGACCCTTGCACATAGTTAAGCCCGCAGGCTGTTAACAGGAGCAAACCAAGGATCAGCAGAGCTAAACTTCTCAATAATTTTCCGCTCATGGTGACTTCCTTCCTATGAAATCGCAAAAATGATTTACCTGTTCGCTTAATTTTTGGCTGGATATTGATAATCTTTCGATAGATGTCTCCTTTCTTTTCTCACATCTACAGATTACTCGAATGTGGAACTTTGAATTTCTATGGACCTAAGAAACCTCCCAGAGCAACAGCGCTCATCCAAATACCCACAAATCCCAATTCAACTACGAAAGAACTTATTGATATAGCTCCT
The DNA here is from genome assembly GCA_041556275.1 of Anaerolineales bacterium. Lineage (GTDB taxonomy): Bacteria > Chloroflexota > Anaerolineae > Anaerolineales > UBA4823 > PFL25. Next base: position 774 of record JBFFIU010000081.1, read on the forward strand.
TGGGTATCCTCAACCTTTCCGCCGCTTCCTGGCCACAATAATCCCCAGGACAAGCAGTAGCCCAACGCCTGCAAATACTGCTGGAACCCAGGGTGGTATCGGAATTGGGTCCGGCATCTCGGCCGGAGGCACGCGGGCTTTGGACCAGTCCACCCCGGAGGCGTTGGCGTCAGTCGTCTTGGCGTCGCTGAAGTCTGCCCCGCTCACATTTACCAAAAACAATCGGCTGCTTGTCAGGTCGGCCTCGGTTAGGTCGGCATTCTCCAGATTGACGGCATTGAATTTGGCGCCCTTCAATTGGGCTCCACGCAGGCTGGCGCCGCCCATGTTAGCCGCCGATATCTGGGCTTCGTTCAATTGCGCCCCGCTCAGATTGACCTTTGCCAGGTTGATGGCTGCGATCGTGGCTTTATCCAGGTTGGTATCACTCAGATCGGCGCTTTCCATATTGAGTCCGGCGAGCTGGATTCCTGACAGATCCAGGCCCCTCAAGTCCGCCCCTGAAAGATCCTGTTTCAAGCGCAGAGCCTCGTCGATTTGTTCACGCGTCGCGAGCTTATTGGTTGCTTCGTCACTCATGATGAAAATTCTCCTTTAAATTATACATTCGTTATTTGACCAAACTCCAAATCGCGGTAAGTTTTTTTTCCCAAAACTGATTATTAAATATCGACATATGCCTCCTTTCTGGTTTCTTCTCCTAGAGGGAAAGATTTACCGTTGCTACCTTGGACGAACTTGCGCGCCACCAGAGGTGTCAATAACTCCTAATGTAGGATCGCCGAGATAAGAGATTTGCGAACCTCCGCTGGCGTCCACAGTGAGCATACCGCTGACGTTCACCGTGACCTGGCTGCCGCCGCTGGCGTCAATAATTGCATTCACTACAGGGAAAGAGGCTAAATCAGCCCCGCTACCTCCTGAAGCATCTATTGCGATATCTTCTCCAGAACCTGTAGCCATAACGCGGCTACCTCCGCTCAATTCCAGGCCCACCAGCTCCGGCATGGTGACCTCCGCCTGCAGGGTAACGTCTACGTAGGATCGAACCTGGTCAAGGCCGATCTTTAGCGTGCTGCCCTCCTTGACCACGTTCAAGCGCTCGACCAGGTTGTCATCCACGCGGATCAACACGCTGAAGGTATTGTCCTGGCGAACGACCACCTGGAAACCCTGGCTGACGTCCAGCCTGTCAAAGCCGGTGATCGCTTCTTCTTGGGTGACCACGTTGCCTGAGCCGGTGACGGAAACCACTCCACAACCAACCATCAGCGCCCCCGCTACGAGCAGGATAGAAATTCTAAGAATGTTCATTTGGAAATCTCCTTTTTTGGTGCGCGAATTTTCGCGCTAATTTCGTATGAATCAGTTGCCTCTTTGATAGTTGCTTTCTTCATTCAAGACATAACTCTCTTGGTTGCTGTGGAATCCTGATCGGATATCGTTCTATCTGGCCAGGTTATTATCCACTTGTCGATCTGGATAACGTTTGCGGATTAGTCTCTGGACGAAAATGCAAGAACTTTGGCATCACTGTTGATAATACTCCTATCCTTCTTCTTATTCCTCCAACTGGGTAAGAACCCAATCCACCACCTGGCTTGTCCACGAACTCGGCCATTCATGACCGTAATCCGGATCGTATATGATCGTGAAATCCTTGTTTTGCTCAGAGATCAGGTTCTCCATCTCGAGCCTGCTTTTGCGTGGGGGGATCCATCCATCCAGATCGCCCCATATCCACAAGGCAGGAATTTCCATCGCTTCGATATATGGGCGGGGGTCAAAGCCAGGAATTCCATCAAAGGCCGCCAGTTGTTCAGATAGCTCGTCACGCTCACTTTCGGTCATGGAGGGCAGGCGCCGGACCTTTCCCGTAAATTGTTGGTAATAGTGGGCCTCACCTACAGGGACTGTTTGACCAATGGCGACCACGGCAAAGGTAGGAATTTTAGAGTTGGCAGCGACCTGCGGGATGATCGATCCGGCTTGGCTCCCCCCCAGCAATCCGATTTGATCTGAATTGATCTCTTTCAGATTATGCAGGAAGGTCACTGCCGCCAGCGCATCGCCGGCTAATTGCGGCATGCGCCATTCGCTCGGTGAAGGGTTGTCATTAATATCTGTAACCCCAACAAAAATGCCCTCTGAATCTCCGACCCCGCGCTTATCGTAGCTGAATACGGCCAGTCCAGCTCCCAGCAAGGCCGGTACCACATGATCACACTCCGTGCGCGTGGCCGGGGCCGAACCATGCACACAGACGACGGCTGAAAATGGGCCCTCGCCATCCGGCAAGACAAGTTTGCCCGTGAGCTTGGTCTTCCCGCTGTAAAATTCGATGTTGTAGATGTTGTCGATATCTTCGACGGTGCTCGGGGCGGTCGGCGGCTGAAATTCCAGATAGTCCGCCAGCGGCATGAGCGCAAGTCCGTCAAGGGTTAGGAAAGCCTCTGCGGGCGGTGCAGTCGTCAGACTCAATTCGCCGCTGAGGATGACAGCGACGGCTGCGCCACCCAACTGCCGGGCAGATAGAGAGACGCCGTGGTCAGAATCAAGCGCATACGCGGAAACTGTCCAGTGTTCCAAGGGTACTACACCCAGTTCTGACAGCGTTGATGGGTCAATTCCGATCTGCGTAAATCCCGTCTCTGCGACATCTTCAAGGTCCTCGGAATCGACAGTGACAACATACATCTCGAGCTCAGGCTCGGCGAGTCTGAAATGGCCATATGAGCCATCGGTCTCGACCGGCAACCAATCTCCGACCAGGGGCAGGCTGAAGCGGCCACCCGGGTCGCCATAGACCAGGCCCCCATCGGGTAGAGATGCAAGCGTTGATACGGCCGTGGTAGATGGCGCCGGTTGGACTTGCGTTAGGGTTGGCTCGGGCACCTGCGTTTCTGCCAGCGGGGGTTGGGATGGGCTGTCGGACAAATTGGTACAGGCGCACAGAAATATAACATGTAAACAAACTAGCCGATAGATTTGGGTCTTCATAATAATCTTCATCTCGGGAGTGCTAGTTCTGATTGGGCACTCAATTGCGGCTTGAGTCTAATCTCATTCTTCAATCCTGCCGTTCACCGTCAAAACTCCATCAGCATTCTCTATCTGGAGCGACACTACGCTTTCCTCAAACGCTGCACTTATCCGTTCAGCTCGCCAACGGCTGTTTCCGATATCTTGACGATGAACCACGAAGACATTTTCTGACTCCCACCAGCCCTTTGCCCCTGATGCTAGACCGTACAATCCGGGCGAGAAGCGTAGTACATCATCCAGTCCGATAGGCCATAGGATAGAACTATCATCGTCGAATCTCAGTTTCAGCAACGCTTCTGACTCCACAGGGAAGTCGAGCGAAAAGGAGCGAATGCCGGCCGGATTGGGATCCATCACATAGGTCTTATCAGCCACGCTGCCAGCAATCTCCGGCATTGGTGGAACTGTTTTGGGCTGGATCTCGACAGGCTCAGCCGCAGCGAGGATCTTTGACTCCAGCGAAGCTACACCGGCCGGATTCGGAGGAAGGGCTGTGCTGGATTTCAGCAACGGGAGGATGCGGGAACTCATCAGCCGGTCTCCCCAGGCGTCTGCACCGCCACCACCAGTCGTGCCGGTCATGACTACGATCAAATTCTCTTCAGGCACAACCCAAATTTCCTGTCCTCCGACGCCAGTCGCAAAATAGGCTCCGGAAGGCTTTAGCCACCACTGGTAGCCATAGCTCTGGCCGGTGGTAGCCGCATCGACCCACTCCTCAGACATTAGCTGTCGACCATCCCATTGACCGCGATTCAGGTACAAGTAGCCCAGCTTCGCCATATCGTGGGGAGCCATTTTTAAGTCACCCCAGCCCCAACTGTTCCCCTGGGGGTCGGAAGGCCATGTAACGTCCGGGATTCCTAAGGGACCAAAGAGATTTTGTGCAGCGAACGACAGTGCGCTCATCCCCGTGGTCTCTTTGATTATGGTTGAGAGTAAATGCGAGTTTTGACTGCAGTAATTGTACGAGGTGCCCGGCTTAGTATTTACCGGCAGATCAAGGATGAACTGGCTCCAGTCGGGACTGGCCATCATCTCTCGCACGGTGCTCTCGCCGCGACAATCAATACCAGAGCGCATGGTGAGGAGATTTTCCAGTGTCATCGCCTCCTTATCAGCGCTGAGGTTAGCTATGGAACGCTCTGGAAAGAAGTCTAGGACAGGCTGCTCAACCCCATCGATGTTCCCCTGCTCCAAGGCAATACCGATAAGCGACGATGTGAAGCTCTTGGTGGCGGATGCCAGGTCGTGCAGTATGCCTTCTGTGAAAGGATAGAAGTATGCATCCAACACCACATATCCGTTTCGAATTATCATCAGGCTATCGATTCCTTCCGACAGATAGTCCATCAGCTCCGCCAGTTCTTCTGAATCGATCCCCTGCTCCTCGGGAGTCGAAGTGCGCCAGCCTGCAGTGGGCCAATAGTCCGGGCTGTTAGGCGTAACCGTCGGTAGAACTGGCGTAGCCGTAGGTGGGGGCGGGGATGGTGTCGCGGGAGCGGGTTGGCTGGTGCAGGCGCCCAGCAACAAAACCATCAAGAAAAGCAATTTATGAGCGTGAGTGTTCATGATTTATCTCCCGAGCGATTTATTGGGCACACAACCTCGATCAGCCATGATGTCTTTCTCTCACTCGCCGATCCGGACCACATCGCCAGAGGAGCTCGTGTTCGCATCCACCGTAGGATTCCCACGATAACGCAGGTCGCCGCTGCTGCTCAAGACCGCCCTCAGGCTGTCGCTCACCCAGATGGTCGCCGAGCCGCTGCTGCTAAGACGCACGTCAGCCTCGGTACTTTCCAGGTCTTCAGCCCTGTAGTTGCCCGAACTAGAGATGGAGACATTCTGCGCCGCGACCTGACCACCTGCAATGTCCAGGTTCCCGGAACTGGTGATGTCTACTTCGAGCACCTCGGCGTTCAGAACACCCATCCTCACATCGCCTGAGCTGGAGATTCCCACGGTGAGTCTGTCAGTCGTTATATCCCCCATTTCCAGATCCCCAGAACTGGAAATGGACACGGAGAAACGGTCGGCTTCCAGGTCCGGTGCCTGGATGTTTCCGCTGGAGGAGATCGCGATCATATCCAATCCCGTTACAGTCAGGTAATAGTTGACCGGCTCTGTAGGACGCAAATTGACATTCCCTCTGGTTCCGATCCTCAATCGGCCACCCCGTACTTCGGTCTCGAGGTGCTCCATGAGATTATCCTCGGCTTCTATGCGGAGCGACTCTGTGTCCCCCATTTCGATGAACAGGTTGCCAAGGGTGGCCAACTCAACGCCGGAAATACCGCTCACTGTGCGAGTTTCTTCGACCACATCCCCCGAGCCACGCACCATTTGGCCCAGGCCAATCTCCCCCAACTGGCAGGCCAGGATACTGAATGCCAGTATCGCCACTACCAGAACAAGTTTGTGCTTATTCATCATTTGCCTCCTATTCTCCTTTTTTGCTTTGCATTGCATCGACTGATTCTTTACCCACTGAAGGGTCTCCTCCGTCTGGTCGAAGCAATTTTTCTATCTCCGCGACCAATTTGCCACCAGGCAAGCCCTTGATCACGCCGAGATCAGCCCCTTTTTCCAGCACCTCCTGACAATCCTGGTCTTCATTCACCAAAACAACACAGCGGATATCAGGCCAGCTAGATTTAATATTTTGAATGATCCTTGGCGCCGCCTTGTAGGGAAGATCGTGATCGAGGATGACCAAATCGGGATGGTGCCTTTCAACAACTTTCATTGCAGACGACTCCGCCCCGGTCACAAGGACATCTACCTCCAGGCGAGTCGTCAACAACGCCTGGAGACCAATTTGTAAATCCCCTGGAGGGGCAAGGATCAAGATCAATGGTTTCGAGTCATTCATTTTTAGGATATGTTTATCATCGCGCAATCACCCCCAAAAATCATCGGCCAAAAGTTGAAATTTGGCAAATAAAAAGACCGCATTTTTGCGGTCACAGATTTGAAAAAAGCTGAGGGAAATGTAGGTAGAAATACCTAGATAACCCGATGTTCGAGTTATTTTTTTCTTTAGCAAAAATCAACGTTAATGGTCATTCTGAACGAGCGAAGCCCGAGTCCTGAGCATGCGAAGGGGAGTGAAGAATCTCTATAGACTTGGTTGACCCTGGTCTCAGGGATACTTCGTGCGAAGTTCATCCTGTACAAAGCGAAGGATTTTACTTCGCCTCAGTATATCAATATTATATGGAACTTGAAACTTGCACATGGCTTAAGTTAGTTCACCTAATCTGGAGACAGGTCTGTCAGACCCGTTCTGAGCGCGAACAAGGCGGCCTGGGTGCGATTGGCGAGATGCAGTTTGCTGAGGATATTGCTGACGTGAGCACCCACAGTGCGTTCACTAACCACTAACTCATCAGCGATCTCCTGGTTGGAGCGTCCCTTGGCAACCAACTTTAATACTTCAACTTCCCGCTCCGTCAGTGGATCTTCTGTGGGCTTGGATTCCGTCGGCTGGTTAAGCTCCTCGATGAGTTTCATTGCGATGTTGGGGTGCAGAGACAGTCTTCCTTCACACACATCATGAATGGCTTGCATTAATTCTTGAGGGGAAGAATCCTTCAAAAGATAACCCAAGGCGCCAGCTTTAATGGCCTGATACACGTTCTCATCTTCGGCGAAACTGGTGATGATCAATATACGGGCATCCGGATCTTCGGCTTTGATTTCACGAGTGGCTTCAATTCCGTCTTTATGCGGCATGAGGAGGTCCAGCAAGACTATATCCGGTCGCAACGATTGAGCAAGCTCAACGGCTTCGACGCCATCCGCGGCTTGACCGACTACCTCAATCCCAGGTTTGACAGATAACAAGGCGATTAATCCCTGGCGAACCAATTGGTGGTCATCGGCGATAAGTATACGAATGGGCTTATATTTTTCGGTCATCTGGGTACCTCCACCTTTATCTGTCCTGTAAGCAGCTCATGATTTTGGACCGGTTTCTGATCCCCGATCTTGGACTGTTTTTAGTTGAACAGTTACTTTCACACTCGTTCCTTCACCAGGCTGCGAGCTCACAATCAATGAACCACCTATATTTTCAGCCCGATCTCGAATGTTCTTAAGCCCAATTCCACCCCCATTAGGTAGAACTTTGGGGTCAAATCCAACCCCATCGTCAACGATCTCCAGCTCGATGCTTTTGTTTGATTGGCGCAGATATACAATCACTGTATCAGCAGCGGCATGCTTCAGTGCGTTATTCAAAGCCTCCTGGGCAATACGGTAGAGCTCCTGTTCCACATCTCGCGGCAGCTGGACGAATTCGTCTGCCACCAGGCGAGCCTCCACTCCCGCACGCCCTTCGACCGCCTCCAGTCGCTTGCGCAAGGTCCGCACGAGTCCTTCCCGTTCTAACTCTGGTGGTCGCAGCTCGTAGATTAATAAGCGCATTTCTTTCAGAGCTTGCTGGCCCATGATACCAATTTGTTGGATGTACTGTTCAAGGCTCTCCTGGCCGATTTCCTCAGCCATATGACGTGCAGCCTCGGTGAAAAGTGTCAGGCTATACAAGGACTGGGTGACCGAATCATGCAATTCCCGCGCCAGTCGATTGCGCTCCTGCAGCACGGCCAACTGCTCAGCGCGCGCAGTGTAGGTTTGCAGCTGCCGATGAGCGGATTGGAGATCGACCTGTTGTTGCTGGCTCTCCCGACGGGCCGCTTCCGCCTCGCGAATAATGGCGATAAAAGCGGCCAAGAGAAAATAAACAACCGCATATACAAATATCAGGGGCAAGCCAACCTCAGGATCAAGACCTAAGAGTACAAAAATTGACATGACTACAGTGAAGATGCCCGTGATCAAAAAACCGGTTCGTTGTGGGAAATTGTGCATGGCCTGCACAATGAGAGGGCAAAAAAGCATGGCCCAAAAATCCACGCTTGGCGTGAGGAAAGCTACTGTACAGATGATGGTGGTTTGCACTAACAGGTATAAATAGGTAAAGAGTCGATCCCGGCGGATAAAAACGGGTTCGGAGAAGAGCAGAACCAGATAAACGCCAAGCAAGATGGCAATTGGCCAAAAACGATCGTCGCTAAAGCGAATCAGGGTGCGAATGATCCCGCCAACTGCAAGCAGGTAAGCAGCTATGTAAGTGATCAGTAGTGTGCGACGCGCCATGTAGTTACCTTTTCATATTCAGGTGCTTCTTTATTGCATCATTAATTTAATGCAGTCGGTCTTTCACGAACATCATGAGGGATCTTAATCCTAGAGGGAGAGTTTGGAAGGTGTTTAATGCTGATCTTCTATAGTTTGCCAATTAATTCCGCCAAATGCGCAACGCCTGCTACAGAATCATTTTAAATTTAAAGAATCATTTTTCTGAAAAGAATTTTACACTAACTCACTGTTTACGTTGCGAATTAGAGACAGACCATCTAAAGTAGTTGGGGATGAGTCGAAGAAAAAACGTGTTCGATTTTCTCATCAAACATTTATCTACAATACCTTTACAAATACTTGACAATACATAAACCTTGAGGTATCATTCTGTGCATAACTGGTTTGAGTACACTAAAACTTCCCGGCTAAAACTAATTAGTAAAGGAGCTAGTCATGAAAAAAATACTTTCCCCCAAAATCTGGACCATCGTAGGAATTCTCGGCGCACTGCTGCTCGTGACCGCATTCAGCGTACCGCAGGCCTCCGCCAGCAATGGCGATTTCAATTTGGACGTTGCTCACTTGATCAACGGTAAGGATTTAGGTTTAGATAAAGAATTACCAGTCGATGTATATCTCAATGGCAACCTGGCGATCTCCAACTTCACATTTGGAGAAAAGATCGCTACATCTCTCCCCGCTGGTTGGTACACCATCACGGTCTTCCTGACGGATGGCACGCCGCTGCCCAGCATGACTGTGGGACCCGTACAGATCCCCGCTGGTGTCGATGTTTCCGCCAATGCGCGGCTCGATGCTGATGATACGCCAGTCTTAAAAGTGAAAGCATCTGCGGCCGCCGCACAGGAAGCAAGTGATGGCACTTTCGATGTCAAGGTTCGACACAGCATTGATGGCCGCCGTCTCGGATTGAATAAAGCTTTACCTGTAAACGTGTATATCAATGGCGCCCTGGCCATCCCCGGTTTTGAATATGGCGACAATGTCTCAACCAGTCTGCGTGGAGGCACATATACCATTGCAGTAACCCTGGCTGATGGCACGGAATTACCCAGCATGAACTTGGGGCCAGTGAATATTCCCGCTGGAGCAGATGTCACCATCAACGCTAAGTTGACCGCTGACAAAACCCCAATTTTGTTCGTCAATGTCAAATAAGCATCAAATCAGTACCTGGGAAGTTCTGTAATATCAAAATGCGAAGCTGGCTTATGATGAGCCAGCTTCGTTTTTGATTCGGATTGTAAATATTATCCCAGGATATGCATCTAGCTGAATACGGGGAGCAATTATACTGTGTTAGACTTTGTTTTGATCTGCATTTAGGAGTTGGCTTCATTCCCTTTTTGAGTGAAAAATGTCGAGATTACCCAGCGGGACAATCGCGTTTCTATTCACGGATATAGAGGGCAGCACCAGGCTCTGGGATCAAAACCCAAAAGCTATGCAAGCTGCAATTGAGCAGCACAACACACTCCTGGTTGAGGCTATTGAATCCCATGGGGGACATGTCTTCAAGATCATCGGTGATGAATTTCAAGCAGCCTTCACTCAACCTTTGCATGCGGTGGAAGCAGCCCTGGCGGCGCAGAGAGCACTGGTAGCTGAAGATTGGGGAGATGTTGGAGAGATCAAAGTCCGTATGGGAATCCATGTGGGTCCTGGAGAGGTAGTCAGTGATGACTACGCGGTCAGCCACACGCTCAACCGAGTGGCGCGGGTTAGCGCCGCAGGGCATGGGGGACAGATCTTGCTCTCGAGTGTTGCGGCGGACTTGGTGCGCGGGCTGCTGCCTGAGAGGGTGGATTTACGAGATATGGGTGAGCATCACTTCAAAGGCCTCAGCCAGCCCGAACACGTATATCAAATCCTCGCCCCAGAACTGCCGCAAGATTTTCCGGCATTAAAATCGTTAGGCATTGGTGCGCTGGAGAGTACAGCGCCACCAGCCTTTCTGGAGGAAGGAGCAACCCAGCCTGTTCGCCCGCTGTTTGTCGGTCGGGAACGGCAGTTGATCTGGTTGGAAGAAGGCCTTCAACTGGTGCTCGATCCTCCCCCGCCTCTCGAAAGACGAGGCAGTGCCATCTTCATCACCGGCGAGGCCGGTATGGGCAAATCGTCCTTGCTGCAGGCGTTCGCCGACCGGGCTGCGCAAGCAATACCTGAATTGCTGGTGATCTGGGGGAGCGGCAACGCGCTTATTGGCGGAGGCGATGCTTACCACCCTTTCCGCCAGGCGCTGGGCATGTTGAGCGGTGATCTGGATCAACCTTGGCTCAGCGGGACTATCACCACGGAACAGGCGCGCCGACTGTGGGATGCGGTGCCGCTTTTCGGCCAGGCGATCAGCGAAGGAGACCAACTCTTACCCTCAGCGCTGGTAGACAGCCGGGGACTGTTGGCCCGCGTCAGTGAAACAGATTCATCAGAGTCTGGTTGGGGGCTCCGCTTGAGCCAGATGGTATGGCGAAGCGAAAGCCAACCACCAGAGGTTTCTAAAGACTCGCTCCACCAGGGATGCGAGGCCGTATTGAGGTCGCTCTCAGAGAAACATCCACTTCTCCTGCTGTTGGACGATCTGCAGTGGGCCGACAACGCTTCGCTGAATCTGCTGTTCCACCTTGGCCGGAACCTGAGCGACAGCCGGGTGTTGATCGTGGGCGCTTATCGACCCATAGAAGTCACCCTGGGTCGGGAAAGTGCTCGCCATCCCCTGGAGAGAGTGGTGTCTGAGCTGCGCAGGATCTCAGACGACTTGGAGCTCGACCTGGAGCAGACAGGCTCCATTGAGGACCGGGCCTTTGTGGATAATTTGCTGGACAGCGAACCCAATGCCTTTGGTGAAGGTTTCCGCATCGCGCTATTCGCCCATACTCAGGGACAACCCCTGTTCACCGTGGAGATGCTGCGCTTTTTGAAGGAACAGGGTGTCCTTCACCAAGACGAGAACGGGACTTGGAGGGCATCGACGGAGCTGGTTTGGGATGCCTTACCCCAGCGTGTTGAAGGGGTCATTGAGGCCCGTATCGACCGTCTCGATGATCAGCAAAGGGAGATATTGGCCGCCGCCGCGGTGGAGGGGGATCAATTCACCGCCCTGGTTGTAGCAAGAGTCCTGGACATAGACCAACGACGGCTCCTGCGAAACCTATCAAGGGAATTAGGAAGAGGCCACCAGTTGGTGCAGGAGCATTCGCTTATCAAGATTGGTAAGCACAAGTTATCACGCTATAGATTCGCCCATACCCTCTTCCAACAATATCTTTACAATGATCTAAGCCAAAACGAGCGGCAGACGCTGCATGCTGGTATCGCCGAGGCCCTGGAATCAATTTATTCTGACCAGACCGAGGAGATAACTGTCGAATTAGCCCGGCATTACTCTGAAGCCGGCGAAGATGAAAAAGCCCTGCCGTATTTGATCCACTCTGGGGACCAGGCGCGAGCGGTATACGCACACCAGGAAGCCATACAGAGCTACCAGAAAGCGAT
>JBFFIU010000082.1:0-12460 GCA_041556275.1 Anaerolineales bacterium
CCTGCTTTGATATCCGGGGAGACGACCATCGCCCGCAGGGTCAGGAAACCGCCCATTGAGTGACCCCACATGCCGATGCGGTCGTTGTCTGCCGGCGGAAATTGCTTCAGGGCCGCCACTGCGTTCAACACGTCTATAGCGTAGCCGGGAGAACCGTATGCACCGCTGGGCACACCTTCGGATTGGTCATGGCCGCGGTAGTCGATGCGGAAGACGATATAGCCGTGGCGCGCCAGCGAATCCACGTAAGCGATGTAGCGTTCTGTGGTGCGGTATACATCAGGCGGGATGTAGCCGTGGTTAAAAACGATCGCCGGCCAGCCGGTGGGTGGTGTTTCTCCATAGGGGATGGTCAGCAGGCCATATTGTCTCAGCCCCTCCGATAAATATGACACGTAATAGCGATTGTAGTTCGCCCCTGGCTCGAGAGTGTCTTCGATGATGATCTCGCTGCCCGGTAAGGACATCTGGCGCAGCGCGGGGATGCTCATCGGGTGAGGGGTGGGGGTTGGTGTTGTCGTGACTGTTGGGGTTTGTGTAGTTGTAGGTGTGGCGCTCGGCGTTGGCGTCCTTGATGGAGACAGGGTACTAGGAGAATTTGTCGCCTGCACCTTTTCAATTCCCGTCACTGCCAACTGCTGCGGCTCATCTGGTGGGGATCCAGAGCAGGCAGCCAAAAGTGTTGCCAGGAACAGGATGGATACCCAAAACGTTCGTGATTTAAGGATTATTCGCATAACAAATACCTGTAAACGCTATGGATACGAAATATAACACGATTCATTTGTCCCACAAATTAGTCGATTCTAATTTCCCACCAGGCTTAATGGCGCAGAAAGTGCTTGAACAATCAAATAATTTGGAAAGTTTCATCCTTGAAGATATGTTCGTCAAGGAATAGCTTGCAGCTCGACCACTACGAATCCCCCCACATCAGCGACTATCTTGAGGTCAGGCGAAGCCACTAAAATCTCTTCAATTTCTGCCCAACCCCCATCTACTCGATCCCCCAGCCATCGATGTTGCAAGATCAGATAATTGAATCCAAAATCCCGCAAATCATGGATAGATTCTTCGGCAGGAAAATCAGCGCTGATTTCGCGAAATTCCCGGTAAGCTTGTGGTCGATGAGTGGGATGGTTGAAAGCAGGAATTTGCTTGGTGTGAAACAAAGCACCATGCATTGTTTGATAGTTTTCAATCCCAGCTTGAAGATAAGCTACTGCGAACTCACCGGGCTGCTTTGCCAGCCAGGCATCAATCGCGCGTGGATATAAAGATGATCTCTGCAAATTGCCTGGTAGTAAATCAATAATAGCTAATCCCATTATGATCACAACCGTTATGGTGCTCCATTTGAATCGTTTCTGAAGGACAGAAATCCCTAATCCGGCTAGCAATGAAACGAAAAGCGACACGATTATGGAGGCGCGCCCCCAAACTCGCATAAGGTCCAATCCTGGTAAACGTCCCAGGTAAGCCGCCGGAAGCCAGAATGGATTCTCGGCTTGGATAGGCTTGTTCTGGATCCAGATATCTGTCCCCAAAGCGAGAATGAAAGCAAAAAGAGCCACGCCAAACCAGGTGAACGCTCTGCGCCGGTTAGGATGATCCCTGATCACCAGGGTAGCAATTGCCAGTAATGAACTTACAATTCCCAGATACGCGGTATGTTCGATCCAATGATCACGAGGATTTAATGCGATCATCGCTTGCCCCCAAATTGCATGCGTGTATGGCGGCATGATAAAGTCCAGGAAGCTGTTAGACCAAATGCGCGTTGCCTGCAAAGAATATGGATTGTAAAGTTGCTGGCTAAAGATGACCTGCAGGTAAGGAAAATAGCTGAGCAGGGCGCCAATACCAACGCTCAATCCCACCTTCCATCCCTGAAAGAGCAGGTATCTCAGCCTTGGAGCTGTCAATAAGGCATAGATCACCCCTGAAAGCAATGAAATAACCAGGTAATACTGGCTGGAAAAACCAACCGCGAAAGTAGCCAGCGCAAGTAAGGCCAGGTTGCGCTTTCCTGGTACTGAAGACTACAATACATTGTCTAAAGACCAAAAGAACAACGGCAGGAATTGGGTAGATACCAGCTGCAGGTGTCCGTAGCTGTGAGCGATTCGATAGGGAGCCAGGAGAAAGCTTAAACCAGCAATCAGTCCAGCTAATCTACTTTGGGTTAAGCGCAGGATCCAAAGATATGCAAAATATCCGGAAAATATGTGGCTGAGAAAAATAATCAAGTTATATCCAGAGATTGCTCCAAACAGGGTTGTCCAAGGCGAAGCCGCTGCCATACTTAAAAATGGGACATCGGTAGCGGCTAACAGCAATCCGTCAGGGTAGTTAAGCTGGGGATCGCTGAAAATCGATTGCCCAGACCTGATGGCTTCGGCTACCCGGCCGGTAATATAGACGTATTGAATATTGTCACCCGGTGGACCGATTAACCTGCTGTCAAAATCTCCAAACACAGGGTACATTGCCAGACTTGCAAATAGAACCAAGATCGCCAAAACCAGCCAGTCTCGGAAGAACCAGGTTCGCAGAGATTTAATTCCATCAAGATAAAATGATGTGCTCATCAGAGATTCTCTATTTTACATTCTAGTTGAATATTATGCTTCTTCCGGTGGTTTGACATCAATGGGCCAACTTCATTTCCACTGGGACTGATCACCCCGATTGTCGCCGCCAGCAGGAGCAAGTAGAAATTGCGAGTTGCGGCGAATACCACCGCTGCCAGGATCATCAAGGCGGCTCCGGTGATGAGCATGCGCTGTCTAACGATGCGGTCTGCGTTGGTTGTGATCCACAAGGAGATCACAGTATCCCCAACCAGGCTCAGCGTAAGCAGCAGCCCAATCTGCTTCAGATAGAGCGCCAGAATAACCGACAGGAATCCGTACGCAAAAAGGCGCAGGATACGGGCGCTGAACAGGAGGCGACCATCATTGGATAATCCTAAAATTGCATTCATTTCTACATTTTATCTATGGATTTTTCTTGTAGCAGAAAACGCTTTGGTAGCTTACTTTTCCAGAAGAGCTTCTGCTAGATCTGCTCAGGGCGAAATCTGCACGCGCTTTTCTTCGCTCTCAGGGTGATTGTTTCCCCTGGCAAAATACACTTACGCTTTCAAGGGGTCTGGGACCCCCGCCGACAACCTTATCTACAATTACAAATTCCGTTTATATGCCCTGTGACGTTTATACCACTTCACCCCCACCGCTTCCATGTCTGCCATGCTGGCCTTGTTTACTTCGTTAACCTGCACCAGATCTGCATGTTCAAATCCGTAGTCTTTGAGCGTCTTGGCCAGCTCGGTGTACAACAGCACATTCGCCCCCATGCCCTGGTACTCAGGCAGCAATCCTGCCCCGTTGACATTCGCCCACTTCGTCCGTCTGTGTTCCGTCAGTAGCCAGAACCAACCAAAGGGCCACAATCGGCCTCGGCTGCGCTGCAGAGCTGCTGACAGATCGTAATATGAGATGATAAATCCGATCAGCTCATTGCCTTTCATCACTCCCTTAACCAATCCCGGATCGGTGATTTCGATGATCGTCTCGGCGATCATCGTTTTCTCTGCCTCCGTCGGTGGGAAGAAAGTGTGGGAATTGGCAAAAGCGGTCGAATACACATCAAACACTCGCGGCACCCATTGGCGAATCTCGTCTTTATTTTTAAAACTCTTGATCCACATCCCCCTTCGCTTCTTGATCTTTTCTGTTATGCGCAGAATACGCTCCGGCATCTCGTAATCCCCCGGCAGGTATCCGGAAAGGTGGTCGGTATCCTTCTCAAACCCAGCAGCTTTGACCAATCGATCATAATAGGCAAAATTATAGGGGATATTCATCGCCGGGCGATGTTCAAAGCCTTCCACCAGCATCCCGGTCGCCTCTGTCGGGTTCATCCCGCGCGGCCCAACCATCGTTTCCAGGTTCCTCGACTTCGCCCAGTCAAAAGCCGCCGAGAACAGCCCCTGCGATACCGCCTCATCCTCGATGACTTCCAGGAAACCAAAAAATGCTGCCTTTGTATTACGGTAATTGTTGAAATTCCGATTTTCCATCACTGCCAGACGCCCAATTGGGCGACCGTTTTCTTCTGCTAAGAAAAAATCCGCTTCTGAATGTTTATAAAAAGGGTGTCTATTCCTGTTCAGCATCTTTTTCGCTGAAGAAACCAGCGGCGGCACCCATCGATTATTATCCTTGTAGAGTCGGAACGGCAATTCTACAAATTTATCAACATCCTTGGGATTTTCGGTATCGATGATGCGTACCTGCATGGCAGCTCCTTGAGGAGATAGGATATGAGCAATTGTTAAAACAACAAACCCACCATACAGTTGCTATTAACTGAGACAACTCTTGGGATTAAAATACCCTGCTTAATACCTCTCTCCCTGGCTGGTGATATGTCCTCTTCATATAGGGAAAGATTAATACAGCTGTGAACGCACATGCTCCACAAAATAAGGCTTATTTTATCCGCTGGAGGCCTGCAGCACAGGTTCTGCTTTAACCCCCTCCATCTCTTCTTCGATCTCTTCTGGCTCGTCGGGGATCGCGTCCGGGATCTCTTCTTCCAGGTTGCGGATGCGTGGGTTGGTGAAGGCGTAGCCGCTGGATATCCACAACGAGAGCGCAGACACGATGAAGATCATCGCAATGCCTCGGCCAGCTCCAACCCCAACCACACTAGCCACGAAGGTTGAACTGAGCGCTCCACCCTCCTGCAGGAGCGGTTCGAAGAGATTATCCGCCAGCGGACCGGCGACCAAATTGGCCAGTGGGATGATCATATAGGCGATCATGGCCCGGATGGCGAATACGCGCCCCTGGATATCCGGTGCAATTTTCTTCTGCCAGACCGCCTGGCTCAACGCTGCTGATATGGGGATAAAGAACAGGATCACGAACTGGGCCGACCCGATCAACCATGTCGATGACCTCAGACCGATCATGAAATAGCCGATGCCGCTCAAAGCGATGGCCGCGATGACACCCCAAATGAGGCGGCGTTTTGGCCCACCCCAAATACCGATCACCAGCCCACCGATCAGCATCGCCGCACCACCCGCCATCTGGATCACCCCCATATCGGCAGCGGTCCCGTATGAAAGTACGAGCGGGATTACCAGCACTCCCGAAAGGCTCAAAAAGAAATTGACCACCGCGTAATACCACAACAGCCCGAACAAACCGGGTCGCTTGCGGATATATTTCCACCCGAATACCGCGTCCTGCCACATCGATTTTTTCTCCCCCGGTTCTTCGATCTCTGTCGTTGGCTTGGGCTGTGGGATGCGCACAAGGATCAAAGCGCCGATGGCGATAAAGAAGGTGGCGAAATCGATCAGGATCACGCCCTGCAAGCCGATCGCAAGATAAAGCAAGCTGGCGATCAGCGGGGTCAGGATCGATTGGATGGCGAAACCGATTTGCTGGATGCCTCCTGCCCGTGCCAGGTCTTTCTTCGGCACCAACATGGTGATCGAGGCCCGATAAGCTGGCTCCTGGAAGGCGCTGAATGCCGAACTCAGCGCGGTGGTGAGATAGATGTGCCAGACCTGCAAATTACCGCTGAAAAGGATAATCGCAATCGCCAGGGTGGAGAGTGCTGCACCGGTGTCAGCCAGGATCATGACCACACGCCGGTTGTAGCGATCGGCGACCGATCCCGCAATTGGAGACAGGATCACCCGGGGCAGATTAAAGAACAGGGCGTTCAGGGCAATCGGCGTGGCCTGACCGGTTTGTTCGAACATCCACACGCTCAGAGCAAACCCGGTTAATCCCGAGCCGATGATCGAGATCAGCTGCCCGAACCAGATCACCAGGAATGTTTTCATGCCCCGCAGTGTTTCTAATGGTTTACTTTTCACGATGATCACCTCTTCAATGAATCTGCTTTGCAGGTCTAGGGTTTACACATCAGTTGAAGTCTATAAACAAACTATGCTTCACTGGTCTCATTTGGGAAGTAATAGAAACTGGGATAAAAAGCGATCGTCAATGCTCTGGTATGGGTATCCTGATCAGATTCATCCCCCTCATATTTTTTGAAATCCTCCAGAATCGCATTCAGACGATCAGCGAATTGATCGGCGATATCATCAGACATATTTTGCACTTCTCTGCGGACGATCACATCGCGCGGGTGCGGCTCTGCACCCTGTTCGAGGGCAGTTGCCCTCGCTTCCAGACTGCGCAGGATATCCTCCCGGGTGGTATCTATGGGTGCGACCATACTTGTCATGGTGGATTGCTGCCCAATTGGGGTGGAGAAATTGCACAGGTTTTCATCCATCTTGCATTCGTAGGCCGTGATCCAGTAAACTTTCTCAATGATGTTGGCTTTGATAATTGAGTCAACTTCCTGGATCAGGCCGTGCTTCTCGAGGAGATTTATATGGTAGTAAAGCTTGCTGGAGGACAGGCCCAGTTTTTCCGCAATTTGGTTCACTGTCAGCTTCCCGGGGGCAAGGATCTCCAGGATCTGATTGCGCAGTGGATCAGCCAGGATTTTAAGCGTTTCCAGGTCTTTGACCATCAGAACAGGAGCGGGTTTAAATTTTTCCATCACTCATCTTCTTTCCATCGGTTAAATTAATTTTATTGGTAAAGATTATTTTACCGCATAGATTTTATTTGTCAATAGTAATTTTGCTGGCTTCTATTCTGGAATCATCTACTTTCATCCTCCTAATGAATATGGGAGGGACCAATACCCCCATCATGTGTAACGTACTGTCTCAGGATGCTGGAATATGTTATTATCAATTGCTACAAATTGCATCAGATATGTTTTTTCCTGCTATTTGAAGGAGTCCAAAATGGCAAAAATTCTAGTTCATATCACACATGGTCCTGAACACCCAACAAGAGCAGCCCTTGGTTTTCATGTAGCGAAGGCAGCCATCGATGAGGGTCACTCCGTAACATTGTTTCTTGCTGGTGATGGCGTGCAGTTAATGCGCAATGGTGTTATTGACCACTTGAGCGGACTCGGAACAGGTGATCTTCGTGAACTATACGATTCAATTGTTTCAAATGGAGCAAAGATCTATTTATCCGGAATGTCATCAAAGACCAGAGGACTGAGCGAAGAAGAGCTGGAAGGGAAACCATACGAATTTGCGGGACCGAAGCAGCTTGTCCAGCTTGCGGTTGATCATGATCGCGTGTTTACATATTAGTTTGGAATTTAATATACACTGAGCTCATCTTTTCATTCGATTGAGATCATCTGGTATGAGCAGGTAATTGTCATCAATTGAACTGATTCGTGCTGAGTTATCCTAATGAATTGATTTTCTTCGTAAACATGCATTACCTGGAGAGTTTTACAACAGTCTGCCTTGTCCTGATACATCATCATTTAGATACCGATTGAATGCGATTAGTCGAATACAAGCCTCAAGGATGCATATCATGGCAGAATTAAAAACCCAGCCCAATGAACAAAACGTTGAGGATTTTCTCAACAACGTCGAAAATGAAACCAAACGCAAGGATAGCTTCTCTATCCTCGAGATGATGAAAGAGGAAACTGGCGCAGAGCCTATCATGTGGGGAGACAGCATCATTGGCTTTGGGAGCTACCAATACAAGTACGCCAGCGGGCGGGATGCCGAATGGTTCCTGACCGGGTTCTCCCCCAGAAAACAAAATCTGACCCTCTACATCATGTCCGGGTTTGACGAGTACGACGAGCTGCTTGACAAACTGGGCAAGCACTCAACCGGCAAATCTTGCCTTTATATCAAGAGACTCGAGGATGTCGACCAGGACGTGCTGCGCGATCTGGTCAGCAAATCGGTCGAGCATATGAGGGCTACCAACGCATGACATTAGCTATTCCTACGACTGTTTACAGCCACCCATGAACACAAAAAGCCCTACTTGCCGTAGGGCTTTTGCATATATGGCAATTGTGATCAAACGGTGAGCAATTTACGGTTCGAAGTGTTAATTACCTACATAGTAAATGTCACTTTATTCACCCTTATTTGCGGACCCTAGTCCCCACCATATCACTCGCCCACAATTTCTTCCACGCTAATCAACCCGCATAAAATCTTCTAAACCTAATCAGTAAAATGAAATTCAAGTATTGATATAATTCATCGTCCTGTTACCTGTGATACTGGTATTATCCAGCAGGGGAGAAAGATTCTAATCATAAACCGGGCAAGACAAAACCAGCGTATTCAGATAACAAATTCTTGATTGGAGCACAACGAATAGGAGCACAAAAAAAGGAATTTATTAATGTCGGAAAACGGCGAATCGATCGAACTGGCGAATGAACCAATTATAGAATCAATGGATGGAGATGAAGGCGCTTCCAAAGTTCAACGATGGCAAAAAACGGTCGCCTTATCTACCTTAATCATGGCCCTATTGGCGGCGCTAGGTGGCCTGTTATCGGGAATCACCGCCCAGGAAAGCTCACTTGAAAAGGCCAAAGAAATTATCAGTCTTACCATCCTGGAAGGTGACCGAGTGAGTGTGGATGTATTGAAAGCCAAGCACGAGATCCTGATCAGCCTCGGAGAGGTCCCTGATGAATCCGAGATTGAAGCCATTCGAGTATATGAAGAAGAAATCGAGCAAAAGCGTGAAGAAGTCTTCGAGGAAGAAACACTTGCCCAAGCCATTGGACAAACCCATTTGATCTTTGCCATCTCTGTGGGGTTTCTGGCAACCGGGATCTCCCTCAGCGGTATGGCGATCGTCGTTACGCAGAGGTGGCTTTGGATGGTGGGGATGATCGTTGGCGCGGTGGGCGCATTTGGCATAGTCTTGGGTATTTTGACCTGGTTGGCGTGATCCTGCAGGTCTTGCGATGGAGAGGGAAATATATTTAGACCTCCTGCAATGATCCGATCAATTACATTTTTAGGAAGCCCGCATTGCTTGCCTCCAGCTGAATTCTCCACATAATATCTACAATAACTATATTATATATTGACATAATTTGTTATTTACGCTAAAATTACCTTGTTCCATTGTATAAGGAGCAAACAGAATGCAAGTAGAAATTTTATACCAAGCTTCTTACTCTGTAGCTCGCGTTTTACTTGAGCGCAAGGAAAAAATCTAGCTGGAAAGCAGCGCGATGGTTGGCATGTCGCCCGATATTGAGATGGAAAAGGAGGCCAGCTGACCGATCGCGTAAAATTCAACCTGCAGAGCCGCAGCCAAGACTCGTTGCTCTCCTGGTTGATCCCACGTATTCCCAAGCAGACCACCTATGTCAGCTCGGGCAGCTAATACAAAAAAGGAAACTTAATGACAGACTGGTTCCGCTCCAGACCGAAATTGAGCATTTTTTTGGGGATTTCAGTCCTCTTCATCATTTTGTTGCTCCTCCTGGCTTATAAGCCTTTCTCCTTGCGGGAGACATTTGTCTCAAATCCGGCAGAAAGTTATGAAGAAGCTGTGGTGCGCACCGAAGACATCCAGGCTGCAGAAGCTGAAATCCCGGATCTCAGTCCAGAGTGCGGCACCATTTTGATGACCCATGAAGAAAAAGTCGCTGACGCGATCGTCTTCTTTCACGGATTCACCAGCTGCCCGGACCAATTTGCGACGCTGGGCGAGCAGTACTTCAATCAGGGTTATAACGTTCTGATCCCAAAACAGCCGCGCCATGGTCTGCAGGAATTTGATGGAACCCCACTCAAAGGGCTTAGCGCCGAAGAGCTGGCTGCTTTTGGCACCCAGATGGCGGATATCGCCCAGGGTCTGGGGGAGCGTGTGGTCGTCGTCGGTCTCTCAGGTGGCGGCTCAATCACCACCTGGCTAGCCCAGGAACGCGCCGATATTGACCTGGCAATCCCGATCGCGCCTTTCTTGGGGATTGGTTTTATTCCCCGCCCGTTGACTCGTCCCTTGACAAACCTGATCTTGCTGATCCCGGATTTTCATCAGTGGTGGGATCCGGTGCACCAGATGAGCAATCCTCTGTCTGCGCCATATTCCTACCGCGGCTACTTTATGCATTCCTTGTTTGAGAACCTGCGCCTGGGTTTTGTCGCCGAAGAAGATGCCAAGCGAGTGAAACCGGCGGTCGGCGGAATCCTGGTGATCACCAATGCCAATGATGAATCGGTCAACAATGCGGTCGTGGCTGAATTTGAGCAGCTTTGGCTTGATCATGGAGAGCAGTTTTTACAGACCTTCCAATTTGAGCAAGAGCTACAAATCCCCCACGACATGATCACGGCAACTCGACCCAACGGTCGCACCGATATCGTCTATCCCAAGCTGTTGGAAATCATTTATTAGGATTGTAACCTTCAATTGCTTGTACAGATAAGGGATAAGTCATTCTACGGATTTATTTTAAAGGATTTTTCTTTTGCTCATGCTTATGGGAAATTGAGAAGCCAAGCGTTAGGTCCATGCCCAAAAGATTGATCATCTAAGAACTACTCAAGAGAGAATTTTCTTTATGGGTGTATTCAATACAAATCAAGAATAACAAGGAATTAGCTTCGATATGAAAAAAGATACCATTTTATTCTTCGTAATTATTGCTCTGCTGTTGATCAGCTGTCAATCCGCAACCTCACCTACAGCGGACATTCCAGTTGACGAAGAGACCACAAGGCAAGAACCAACCCAAGCAGCAGCACCAGAAGCAGAAATTGCCGATCCGGCTGCTCTTGCCGCCAATTCCTGGCAGTGGATTTCTTTTACCAACCCGGTGGAACAATTCGATGTAGAGATGCCCGAAAACTACATCCTTTCTTTCAGTGAAGATGGCACGCTCGACATTTTAGCGGACTGCAATAATGCCAGTGGTACTTATGCAACAGAAGGCAGCAGCCTGAGGATCGAAATTGGACCAATGACGATGGCTGCGTGTCCGCCAGATTCACGCAGCGATCAATTTGTGCAGCTGTTAACCGGCGCAGCCATCTACTTCTTTGAAGGTGAAGATCTGTATATCGACCTGATGGCCGATGGTGGAACGATGGCCTTCGCTCCAGCCAGCCAGGAAGCAACAGCCAATCCTACCGTCGACCCAGCTGTCCTCCATCTGGCGGGCACTTACCGCTTCCACCCTGGTGTGGCTGAAGAAAATTTTGATTACATTTTAATTCTCAACCAGGACGGCACGGCTGAACTGGACGAGGTGCCCTTGGGGAGTGAGAATATCAGCCAACAAGATGCAGCTGGTACTTGGCATCCAACCGATGATGGCCAGGGCATCATCTTCGATATTCAGACCATTTTGGGACAAGCGGCTCAGAAAGAAGAGTTTATCCACTTCACTTTTGTGGACAATCTTCCGGTAGTAAGCGAGATATCGGTTAATGACCAGTTTGTCCATCTTGAGGACGGGGTCTTCACGCTGGGTTCTGGTGATACCGGCCCGCTGGTCGGCGAGCTGAACCGACGGCTGGCTACCCTGGAATATCTCGGTTTTATAGATCCAATGGATGACACCTATGGTGAAGAGACCCGCCAGGCAGTGATGAGCTTCCAGGCTTCTCAAGGGCTGCCTGCCAGCGGGGTGCTGGATGCCCGCACCTGGGTATTGCTGGATAACCCACAACCCCCGCTGCCCACCCCAACTCCTGCCGAGCCAATTACCGGTGTTCCCAACATCGATGACCTACCCGCAGAAACGGAAGATGGTCGCCCCATCGTCTACCTGACTTTCGATGATGGCCCAGACCCCAATAATACGCCGCAGCTCCTGGATCTGCTGGACCAGCACCAGGCTCAGGTGACATTTTTCAATGTAGGCAATGAAGTGGAAACCTGGCCTGACCTGGTACGCGATTCCGCCACACGTGGACACTACATCGCCGATCATACCTGGGACCACCATTCCCTGGAAGGAATGACATCTGAACAGTTCATCCAAGAGGCTGACCGCACTCGCGATGCCATCTTAGCAGCCGCAGGAGATTTGTTCACCCTGGATCGCAATGTGCGCTATTTGCGTCCACCCTACGGCGCAACCGATGCCAATACATTTCAATATGCGGCCCAGGAAGGGTTTGCCATTGTCCTTTGGACGATTGATCCTCAGGATTGGCGGCGGCCCGGGGCCGATGTGATCGCTAACCATGTCTTAGAACACGTTTATCCTGGAGCCATCATCCTCTCCCATGATGGGGGTGGAGACCGGAGCCAGACGATTCAGGCTTACCGCAGCATTTTGCCGGCTTTACAAGAACAGGGTTATGTTTTCCGCACCATCTTTTTTCCATAACGATGAAGCACGAAAGGAGAAAGCAGACATTCCTTCTTCAGAAAACAACCATTGCAGTCTGGTTTACGCGGCTGGTGAGTCTAAACCTAAATTTGGTAAAGGACACGAGGTCGAAGGCAAGATCAACGCCGAATCGTGCAATAACTGCGGTCGTGTAACGCTGCCTGCTGTCCTAAATGATTGACTTCTCGACAATCTGACACGC
>JBFFIU010000083.1:0-12457 GCA_041556275.1 Anaerolineales bacterium
CAAAAACCCGTAACCGACAACCTGTTTTTCAATCTTCTCATGGCCAGCTTATTCTGGGCATTGGCTGTCTATGCTGGCTACAGCCTTACTCGGCATGGAAATGCATGGCGAGCCATTATCCCAACTGGTTTAGCTATAATCATCTTCCAAGTTTATGATTCCCACTTGACTGTTCGCACCTGGTACTTAGCCGGATATATTTTCCTCGCGTTATTGCTAGTAGCTCGTTTACACTTCGTCAATCTCCACATCCAATGGAAACAAAATGGAACTTACTTGCCACCCTATGTTGGGATTGATTCCCTTCGCGTTGGTTTGATCACAACCATAATCCTAGTTCTGTTTGCCTGGACTGCACCAGCAGTAGCCTCAGCAGTTCCACAGGCAGAGCAAATGTGGCTTACCGCTACCCAACCCTGGATGGATGTTCGCAATCGATTGAGTAATGTTTTTTATTCTCTACAAGCTTCGGTCGGTGTGGTAGCAGATTTCTATGGTGACCATCTACCACTTGGCCGCGGCAATCCCCTGAGCGATACTGTCATTATGACTATCGAATCCCCACCAAACAAGATACAAGGTAATCGTTATTACTGGAGATCACGCGTCTATGATTCTTTCAATGATGGAGGATGGTCTAGCACTCTGCCAGAGGTACAATCTCTAAATCCTGATGAATTTAATATAAACCTCCCAGAATACGATAACAGATTATCAAACACTTTTACGATAAGCACCGCTTTCGCTATACAGAACTTACACACGCCTTCCCAGCCGATTTGGGTTAGCCGGCCTATTGAAGCACATTTCGCTGTCAATTCTGATGGCTCGGTAGATTTGAGCCACTTCAGGGCTACGCCTCTCCTACGCGCAGGTGATACATACCAGGTTGAAGCTTCCCTCACTGCGGCATCCATGACCGAATTGCGCCAAGCGGGAACGGATTACCCAGCATGGGTGACCGACCGTTACCTACAATTGCCTGACACCATCACTCCTCGAACTCGGCAGCTGGCTGAAGAAATTACCTCCGACCTTGATAACCCATATGATATCGCTCAAGCGATTACCGATTATCTACGCGTGAATCTTGAATACAATGATACTGTGCCAAATTCTCCAATTGGACAAGACCCAATAGACTGGATTCTATTCGACCACAAACAAGCGTTCTGTAACTACTATGCCAGTGCAGAAATTATTATGCTACGGGCCCTAGGAATACCAGCTCGAATGGCAGTCGGATATGCCGAGGGTGAGCGGCTTACGATAGTTGAAGCTGGAGACATGCCAACCTTACAACCAGACGGTGGAAACTTCTCCCAGGATATCGAAAGTATCGGTTACGAATTTAACGTTCGACACAAAGATGCTCACGCCTGGCCTGAGGTATATTTCCCGAATATTGGTTGGGTTGAGTTCGAGCCTACAGTCTCTCAGCAACCCCTAATGCGTCCCTTAGGAGATCTCTCAACATCATCTTTAGATCCTGAAATCGCACCAAGCTCGAATGAGTTATTAGATCGAACGCGAGATCGTTTAGATAATTTATCACAAGAAGATTTATCGCTGCAGAATTCAGGTTACGCTGGACTACTGATTAATCCACTGTCTATTTGGATTACATTCATCATCATTCTGATCATTCTACTCGCAATCCTGATGCGTAGAGTCCGTATCCAACGTGGATCGCCACCCATCCCAGTTCAATTGGAAGCGAGTCTTGAACGAGTTGGAATAAGATCTCCCAAGATTGTGCATCGTTGGGCTCAATATGCAAGTTTGACACGACTTTCCCGTGCATATCTCGAGCTGAACCATGCTCTTGCCCGCCTCGGTCAACCGCCTAAAGTATCCGATACTCCTTCAGAACGTGCAGATGATCTTGTCCAGCTGCTCCCACCTACAGAAGCTCCGGTCAAGGCAATTATCGGCCCTTATCAAGACTCAATCTACGGAAACCGTGCTTCAGACCCTGATGAGGCACAAACCGCTGGAAACGAGATTCGCAAACTCTCATACCTCGCCAGAGTAGAACGCTTCCTAAACCGCTTTCTTTAATCAACAGACACTTCATGAATAGAAGATGAAGAACACACTTTCTGATTCTTGATGGACAGCGATAAGCCAGTTTCGACCAATCTCTCTCTCGCCAAGCAGCTATATCATTTCAGCCAGCTCGCCGAACGAATTCAATATTCACTCGATCCGGAAACTTCGCCAGATTTTGATTCCATACTTGAAGACCTGGCACATTTGACCAGCTCTTTAACTCGCATCGGACACCAAGTCGCTGAGCAATCTGATGAGCGCGATAACCTCCTATCATTAGCTAACATCAGCCAGATAATCAACTCGAGTTTGGATGTCGATGAGGTACTTCGGATTGTGATGGACACCATTGTCCAGTTGACAGGTGCCGAGCGTGGATTTCTCATGCTGCACGATAGCCAAGGAAAGCTAGCCATCCATATCGCCAGGAATTGGGAAAAAGAAACCCTTGATGACCCTGAAACCGAACTCAGCTATACGATCGTAAACAAAGTGCTGAACGATGGTCAGCCAATCCTCACCACTAATGCACAAGAAGATCCCCGTTTTGACAACCAAGAAAGCATCATTACATTTAATCTGCGCTCTATCTTGTGTGTTCCCCTAATTTTGAAAGATGAGATCATTGGCGTGATATACGCGGATAACCGCTTGCGGTCCGGGTTATTTACTGAGAGCGAAAAGAACTTACTGGCTGCTTTCGCCAACCAGGCCGCAGTGGCTGTGGAAAATGCGCGCCTATTCGAATCTGTACGCAGCACCCTTTCTGAAGTGACCGCCCTCAAGAATTTGATGGATGATGTCTTTGGTTCTATCGCCAGTGGTGTACTGACGACAGACCTTGAGGATCGAATTACTCTTGCGAACAGCGTTGCTGAAAACATTTTGGGGGAATCGCAATCAAAACTGCTCAAGAAAGAGGTCAATCAAGTCCCTTTATTGAATGATTTGAACATCCCTAATTACCTTTCCAACGTACGTATGCACAACCAACAAATAACAGGCTTGCAATTCAACCCTCAATCACACCCAAGTGGATCGCTTTACCTAAGGTTCAATTTATCACCATTAAAGGACACCTCTGGAACCACCCAAGGTGTGGCGATTGTGATGGAGGATGTGACTGAGACACGACGACTTGAGGCCCAGCGACGCTTGTTCGAGCGAATGGTATCTCCAGCTGTGATCGATCAACTAAATCCTGATGAGTTAAATCTTGGTGGGACTCGTACCCAAATCACGACCCTTTTCGCAGATATACGCGGTTTTACCAGTTTAAGCGAGCGCTATGATCCAGAAACTCTAGTCTCTGTGTTGAACCATTATCTTGGCGCAGCAACAGAAGCTATCCTGGCAGAGGAAGGTACGATTGATAAATTCATGGGCGATGCGATTATGGCATTCTTCAATGCGCCTATCGCTCAATCCGATCACCAGCTACGAGCTATCCGTTCAGCCATTCAGATGCAGGAGCGGATCAATGCTCCACAAAATGAATTTCCCCCAGATTTGAGACTTTCAATAGGCATAGGGATCCATACAGGGGAAGCCGTTCTTGGGTTGATAGGCACCCAAGAACGGATGGAGTATACAGCAATTGGAGATAGCGTCAATATCGCCAAACGGCTACAAGAGAACGCTGCTCCTGGTCAGATTTTAATCAGCGCTCAAGCGCAAGAGGGGATAAAGCATTTAGTTAATGCAAGACCCATATCCCCACTGCAAGCCAAGGGGAAAAAGGAATTGATCCAGGTTCTTGAAATCACGGGATTGACTACAAATTCCACTGCACTTTTAGCGTAAAATTCACATAAACTTACAATTCCAATAGCTGATTTTGTTGCTTTGTGTTGTATAAATTTAGCAACTTTATTACTGGTTTATTACCGTAATCTATTGGAATTGGTGAATAATGGTACCTTGTTTCAATAACAATAATTCCCACTTTTGTGCAGTTCGCTACACTCTAATTATCGTCCTAATTGCATCTTCTTCATTCACAGCAGCAGTTCAAACATATCCCCCACAGCTGAGCTCTGCCGAAGATTTCCCCAATCAAATAACAACATCACAACTACCAGATACGGGATGGAATTTCAGCGACGTAGCGAGCATCATCCATCTCCCGCCTCCAACTACGGGTTCATGGACTTCACGAGATCATCTTCCATCATTGTGGGATTTCCAGAAAGCGATTGTGAATGGAGAATCTAAGGTTGTGCGCGGCGTCTATGTGCCAGGTTTTATGGCATTACCCGTTGTTCAACAGCCACGTGGGAACACTGGTTTTGTGTCGGAGAAAGCCCAGACAGTAACCCAATTCCAACTCGCCGCACAGAACAATGTCGTTGGTCTTCTGGCCCATAACTATTTGTCCGGAAAAGAATTTTACCGGTTGGCGAATGGTCTTCAAGTAATGCTAGTACTGGGGGACGGATCAGTTCAGCAATATCAGATCACAGGCTTGCATAGATATCAGAAGTTAACCCCAGGCAGCAATTGGAGCTATTATCTAGATTTGGAAACGGGTGAGAAATTCTCCACCTATCAAGTGTTTAATCGATTTTACAAAGGTGAGCATCACCTCACCTTCCAGACATGCTTGGAAAAGGATGGGCTGGAAACTTGGGGTCTTATTTTCATCGTAGCTGAACCACTTGCCTAACCATCAAGGCCATACGACAATTGACTCACATAGGGATTGGCAAATAGAGCTGGAGTCCCCCCAGTATGCCAGAAGAGCACCCTTTCTTCGGCAGAGAAAAATCCCTTACGTATTAGATCGATCATACCAGCCGCTGCCCGCCCAGTATAGACAGGATCAAGTAATAAACCTTCGTACCGGGAAAAAAGCTGCAAAGCTTCCACTTCCGCCTCACCCATAATCCCATAACCATCTCCAAGGTAGTCGTCATTGACCAAGACTTGATCCCCGGAAAATGATCCATCGATCCCCAGAAATTGTGCAGTTTCCCCAGCCAATGTAGCCACGCGCTTTTTTAATTCTCCGGCTTGTTCATCAATACTTATGCCTAACAAACTCCCTTGATAACCGAACATCTGCGCACCGACGACCAAACCAGCCTGAGTACCGCCCGAAGATGAGGCGAATACCACCCAATCCACATCCTCATTTTGATCTAACATCTCTTGCATGGCAAAAGTATATGCGGAGGCACCCAGTACATTCGATCCCCCATACGGGATTAGATAAGGTTTTTTTCCCTCCCGGAGAGATTTCTCGTAGGTTTGACGTAAGACCAGGTCCCGTTGTTTGTCTCCAGCCCAAACAATCCCCGCGCCCAAGAATCGGTTTAATAGCAAGTTTCCTGACACATTCTCCGGTCTCTCACCCACCAATACCAGAACACTGTGAAAGCCCATTTTGTTAGCGGCTGCAGCTGTCTGTCGGCAATGGTTGGATTGCACAGCACCTCCTGTGATAAGCAATTCAGCTCCAGAAACTTGTGCATCAGCGAGCAAGTATTCCAATTTGCGAGTTTTATTCCCCCCGAACGCCAATCCTGTCTGGTCATCACGCTTTACTAAGATCTGCGGACCTTCAAGAACCTCGGAGAGCCTCGTCAGGCTTTCGATCGGTGTAGGAAGGTGTGCTAACTTGATTCTTGGTATCATAACACTGCTCCAATCTCAGGCTCACCCGGCCTGAATAGAACCCTGGATTTGTCCTTTTCCCCTGCGCCTCATCAAAGCTAACAGGCGAGGAACCATTTGAGTGTATAAACGATAGACAACTGGATTGAGTGGTAAGTCCCAAGCCCCAATAAACCGCACTACCTCAGCTCCCAGGCCCTGTTTAAAACGATAAACACCCCACAAATTATCACCCTCAATAAAATCATCTGGTGCACCCCATAAATCATAAACTGCATAACTCGCTTCTTTAGCCCGCTTTATTGCCTCCCACTGCAATAAGTAGTTCGGCATTTTCTCGCGATGAACCCGCTTTGACATCCCATATAAATACCAAGCACGATGCGCAAAACGGAAGATAATCACTCCCGCAACCTCTTCACCTTCCACTTCAGCGATCAGCGGTTCTGCCATCCCAGCCTCAATAAATTCACTCCAAACAACATGGTAATAATTTTTATTCCGGATTGTGAACCCGTCGCGCAAAGATGTCTCTGCGTACATCTGGAAAAGTAAATCGAGATCATTGGTCTTTCCCAAACGTACCTGCACACCTCTCCTGGTTGCCAAGCGGACATTGTACCTGGTTTTTTGTTTCATACCTGCCAGGAGCTCTTCAAGTGGACGGTTTAATTCGATGATCATTGTGTTCCGGAACTGCACCTGCTCCGGGGAGAAGACCCATCCTGCTCCTTTCAGGTCGGCAATTATCTCACCAGCTGCTGGATCCTGTACTCCTGATTCTCCTCGACCCATAACGACCTCAGGATCGATCTTGATAAATATCACATTACTCTTTCTCGCCAGTGTTCGTAATTCGGAAAAGACCTCCTCCCTCAACTTGGCATCTGACCAATCTGTTAATAATGGGCCGCGAGGGATGTACATCACTCGCCAGGGAGTGGAAAACCTCCCCAGAGATATTACCCGCGTCAAAATCAACGCAGCAGCGGCAACATTACCCTCGTGATCATGCCATACCCGGGGTAGAGTTTGCCATCCGAATCGCTTCTTGACCTGACCCCATTCCCAGGTCTGTAAAATATGCGCGCCTGGCAACCCAGCGATTAATTTGTTCCAAGTGTGTTTATCCAATGCAGTCATGATGATCAATCAGATGGTTGCAAATGAGAAGCAAGTTAATGCTCTGTTTCTCCCCTTTTTACCCAGCGGAGATAAAGATTGTAAAACAGCGGCTTGTAAACCTTATCCCAAGGACCCAAAGACCGTCTCACATTACCTCCAAAACCTCTCTTGAAACGGTATACTCCCCATAATCCAAGTTTACGATTGGTAAACTCTTCCTCCAGCGTATGCTCATCATAATCCGGAATTCCCCACAGATCGTAATAAGTGCAACCTACTGAGCGTGCCCACCTCAAAGCTTCCCACTGTAGCAAATACGTAGGCATTCTTTCACGATGAATTGGTGTGGAAGCACCGTATAAATACCATGATCTTTTCCCCCAGGCAAAAACCATCAATGCCGCCAACGGTTCGCCCCCATATTCAGCCAGCAACAACTCACAAGCGCCTTGCGGATGGAAGAGATCATATGCTTTGCGGTAATAATCAAGGCTGTGAATGCCAAACTGCTCTCGCTCTCCCGTTGACTGCATCATCTCGAAAAATGAATCGATATCCGAGCTGGGGTGAACGACCACACCTTTCTTTTTAGCCAAGCGTATATTGTAGCGAGTTTTTTGCTTCATCCCAGCTAATTGAGCTTCCTCATCTGCATGAATATTCACGACGATCGTTCGGGGAGGTTGAATTGGATGAGGACTTATTCGGCATCCTGTGGGCATCAAATTCACTTCATCAATATTCTCACCTGATAAACGATCAGGCTCAATTTTAAGGAATACTGCCCGTTTCCTACGACACAGATTATCGACTTCAGTCCAGAAATTCTGATCAACAACTTTCTGGTGAGACTCATCAGTATGGGTGTGACCGAGAGGACCTTTGGGTATGTAAGCAAACGATAGACCGAATGGCAGCCGACGAAACAGAATCTGTGCGCCTAAGTTCGCGCCATTCCGCTCGGTTGCTATCCTGAATACTTCCCAACCAAAGGCTGACTTTAATTCTCCCCAGGCTGTGGTCTGCAATAGATGTACATCTGGATATTGAAGAAGGAATTGATCCCATTCAGATGGCGATAGATTTGACATAGGATGTAGGGAAAACTACCGATTTATGGTGCTGTACACACAAAAACTCGCAGCCATATGGTCCGCCGTCAGACAACAGAAGTTAAATCCGGTGGGGGGACACTCCTGACCGCAGCACCAGGAATGGTCTCATCCAACAATCGAATGATCGCCTCAACATTTCCTTCACTAGCCAGGAAAGCCAACTCGTTGACCGTTTGCCTCAATGAATAGCCGTTGAGCAGATCCTCGTCAACCAAGCGAACAATTTCTGTATGAGAGGTGGGTTCAAAGTGGGCCCATTGGTCCCAAAGTTCTTCACTTAATTTTTCCCCTGGTCGAATACCCGTGAAGACAATCTCAATATCCTGATCCGGCTCCAAACCAGATAACCTGATCAAGTCCTCCGCCAACTGCAAAATGCTGACCTGTTCTCCCATTCGTAGAATGAAGACCTCCCCACTCTGTCCCATGGCCGCGGCCTGCAATACCAGGTGGACTGCTTCTGGAATGGTCATAAAATAACGTCTCATTTCAGGGTGAGTCACTGTTACTGGGCCACCATTGGCGATCTGGCTCTTGAAAAGAGGGATTACACTCCCGCGGCTTCCCAAGACATTACCGAAACGCACCACGGAATACGCTCTTCCTGAACGATGTGCTGCATCCAAGACCAACATCTCTGAGATACGTTTGGTTGCTCCCATGACACTCGAAGGACGAATAGCCTTATCTGTTGAAATCATCACCAGGCGATCAACTTCAAAATTAAGCGCTGCTTCAACAACATTTCTGGTTCCGATCACATTGTTTGTCACAGCTTCTTCAATATTGACTTCCATCAGCGGGACGTGTTTGTGAGCGGCAGCATGGAAGATCAGTTGGGGGTGGAAATTATCAACAATATTGGTCAGCCTATCCAGGTCGCGAATATCGGCAACTACCGGGTGGAGTGGCAAGGCAGAGAACCCTCCTTCAAGTTCGATTAAAGTTTCAAAGATCGTATTTTCCCCGTGACCCAAAAGAATCAAAGACTCTGGGCCCCATCTGGCGATCTGCCTGCACAATTCCTTTCCAATCGAGCCGCCAGCACCAGTGATCAATATCCTTTTTCCACTCAAGTTTGTGCCGATCAGATTGGTGTCTATCTCCACTGGAGCCCGACGCAAGAGGTCAGTTATCTCTACCTCACGCAATCGACCTACATTGATCTTTCCACCGATCAATTCGTATATGCCTGGCATTGTCCTAAAAGGGACCCCCTTCTCTCTGCAGATATCTGTAACCATACGGACGGTTGCACCTGGCGCACTGGGAATAGCAATGATCACTTCTTGAACGTACCAGATATCCACTACTCGTCCCAAGTCTTCCAAGGTTCCTTCTACCGGAATATCGTGGATACGTTGTTTTTGCTTGGAGGGATCATCATCCACAAAACAAATTGGCAAGAGGTGCAGTTGAGGGTTTTTCTGCATCTCACGTACAACCAAAGCCCCTGCATCCCCAGCCCCAACGATTAATATCCGTTTTGTGCGACCTTGAACCCCCAAATCTCCCGATCTGGATTCAGCCAATAGGCGTAAGGCCAAGCGCAATCCACCTACAGCCAATATTGAGAGCACCCAGTCTATCGCCAAGACGCTCCTGGGGAAACCTTGGTAGTACTGCAGAAATGTCAACAGCACAATGATCAAAGCTACGACCGCTGAAGCGATCGAAACGGCGGCAGTGATAATTTTTAATTCACGAGTGCTGGCATATGCCCAAACACGACTGTACAACCCGAAAGAGTAATAAATAACCGGTTTTACCAGCAAGGCGACCCCAACCATTGTCAATGCCTGGGGCAGGTAAAACACAAACAATGGGCCCAGCGGAAGCCGTAGCGCGAAGCTACCAATGACACTGGCGATAATCAACACCACGTCTCCTAACAATAGGAGTCGATTTGGATGGCGTAAAGCGGTCTTCATTGCCCGCGCAATCCCAGAACAGTAGATGGCGTACGCAGCAGGATTAACAAATCCATAAAAATGTTGCGATTCTTGATGTAATATAAATCAAATTCGAGTTTCACAACTGTCTCTTCAATCGTCGATGCATAACCGAAATTAATTTGAGCCCACCCAGTAATTCCGGGTTTCACAAGTAAGCGCGCCCGGTAAAAGGGTACATATTGCTGGAACATCTCGACCAATTCTGGTCTTTCAGCCCGTGGTCCAACCAGGCTCATCTCCCCTTTTAATACGTTGATGAACTGCGGTAGCTCATCCAGGTGTGTTCTTCGCAGGATTTTCCCCACCCGAGTCGCCCTTTCATCATCCTCTTTTGCCCATTGTGGTTTTCCATCAGGTTCCGCATCCTGACGCATGGTGCGATACTTATAAATGCGGTAACTCTGAGCACCGCGACCCGCCCGTGTTTGAACATAGAATACCGGGCGACCACTATCTAGCAGAATCACCAGACTGATAATTGGCCAGGTGATCACCATGAAGAGGACACCCAGGAAACCACCAATGATATCGACGATCCGCTTACCCAGCTCATAAAAACCATTGACCCTACTTTGATCGATAAACGATCTTAGGATCCAATGCGCCTCCAAAAGGCGGATGGGTACTCTGCCGAGCAATTCCTCATAAACTACCGGCATCCGGGAGATCTCCACTCCACGTTCTTGAGCGTCTAATAGGGTCTGGAAAGTGCTGCCTTGCATTTCGCCAGAGATGGCGACTATGATATCAGAAACACTCTCACGCTCGATGACCTCCAAGATGCAATCACTGGCGCCCAGAACCTGATGGTCTTCTATCTTCGTCCCGATTTTATCCGGATCATCATCAATCAACCCTACTAAATAGAAAGGGGGCGGCCATAAATCGTTAATCACCTTCACTAACGACTCGCCAGCTTTTCCCGCTCCAACCAACAACACACGCCGCATGAAGGCCGGCGCCGTGAAAATTCGAATGTATAAAAAACGCCAGATCAGCGTCAGTATTGAGGCTGCAACAAAAAATCCCGCAACACCCCGTCGGGGGAGAAGAGAACGGGGAGGATCGGTGAAGTAAAAAAATAAGAGCAGATAGAAACCCAGGCCAATTAATGCGGCCGTTGCCACGCCTCGCACTGTATCGTCTAAATTGCCCGCCCGATGGACATCATAAATTTCGACCAACAATATAACCCAGAAGAAGGGAAGCAAGAAAAACCAGCCAGGTGGTCGTTCCAATAAAAACTCAAATGAAAATTCAAAGAACGCTTCCCCACTGGCCCAAAAATAAAGTGCCAAGAATAGAGCGATCACAGCCATCATAAAATCGCCGACGACCAGCAGCGTACGTCGCTCTCTGGTATGCAGGCGCCATCGTTGTGACTTTTGAACCCGGTTTGGAATGCCCATCTTACTTACTAACCAAGCTTAAAATAAATGCTATTCCCCAGGAAAAATGCATCGTGGCTATCGCCAATGGAACCCCCCATAGTAAGGCTACATCACGCTTCTGTAATGCGAGTTGAACACCCGTCACAATTAAGGCCAGTAAATAAACGACGATCTCCATTCCCAATAACCAGCGTGCGAATGGAAACCAAATCCCAAGAAGAGCCAGCAGAGGAAATGAGATCACAAATGCTCCGGCTAACTGCCTCCAACGCAATTCGCCTGGAAATCGCCGCAACATGCGCGCCTTCCAAAATCCATAGCGCCAGTACTGCTTAGATAAATCATAAAAACTCTTTCTAGCGATATATTTCGAACGTATGGCTGGATCAAACCATATTTTTCCACCAGACTGCCGGATGCGAGCATTAAACTCATAATCTTCATTTGTCAACAGGTTCTCATTGAAATTCCCAACCTGATCGACCAAGGAAATTTGAAATGCACCAAAGGGAACTGTTTCCACCTCCTGCGCGCGGCCACCCAATCGATAACGGGCGTCGCCAACACCTAGGGGATGAGCGGCGGCAGCAGCGATCGACCTCGCCTGCCATTCATCACTCCCGGCTTGAATAACCCACTGACCACCGACATTGTCACCCAAGCCGGCCTGGATTGCATCAACGCACCGCTGAACATAATCATTAAAAGGAATGGAATGGGCATCAAGCCGGATGATAATTTCACCCTCAGCTGCAGCTAGCGCCTGGTTCAATCCAACAGGAATAATGCGTTGAGGATTATCCACAACTCTTAAACTTAATTCCGGATGTGCCCGCTGAAACAAATCGATCTCCTGGAGAGTATTATCGGTTGATTGCCCATCCGCGATCACAACTTCCATCTCCTGTAATGGGTAGTTCTGCGAATATAAGGCGTCCAGGAGCTGGCAGATAGTCTCTTGTTCATTGTAACATGGCACAATAATCGATACGTGAGGCATGTGTCATTCTTCTCCTGTATGCCTATGCGCAATACCAGAGCGCCATATTTTAATATGGAAACTGTGGCAGATGCTTTGCAGATTCTACCCCAAATAGATGGTTCCCCTCATTATTATTCCATTACCTGGAAGATATGATTTCGATATGATTTCGATCTTATTCGAATCTCAGCAGTGTGAAAATATCTTCTAACGCTGCCGAGA